>JAWXCH010000131.1:0-12832 GCA_034440595.1 Planctomycetota bacterium
AAGCCGACAGGTGGGTTTAAATGGAATGATAATTCAAGTGAAAAGGGAGTCTGTTTCCAACGCAGCATGGTTCGGTTCAAACAGATTAAGGATGGGCTAACTAAACAGTATTTCATAGGTGAAAAGTTTTTGCAGCCGCAGGCCTACGACGGTGACGCATCGAACGTTGACTACGGCGACAATGAAACGATATACACTGGCCACAACCACGACCAGTATAGGACCACCAGCGGCCCACCGTCTCAGGATCTGGATGGTATTCACCAGCCAGATGCCTTTGGCAGTACGCACCCCGGAGTTTGGTTCGCAGTCATGGGAGACGCCTCGGTTCGCGGCATTGCCTATGAGATCAATGCCGACACCCACCGCCGGCTTGGCAATCGTGGCGACGGCGGAATGCTGACGGAATTCTAGAAATCAACCGCACCGCAATTAGCCACGCTGGGCAATCGATACCCATTCGCGCGGGGCTTCGCCCGTGTAGCGCGAGACTGGCCGAATCAGCCGGTTGTTGCCCAATTGCTCAATCACGTGTGCGGCCCAACCGGCGGTTCGGGCAACGACAAACAGTGGCGTGTATAGATCCACCGCCAGGCCCAGGTAATGATATAGCCGTGCACTCGGCCAGTCGAGATTCGGCGGCAGTTTTTTCTCCTCGCGAACAATGCGCTCAATCGTGTCGGCCATTGCCTCCATTTCCTGGTTGCCGGACTTTTCAGCCAGATCGGCGCACATTGGCTTTAAAAATGCGGCGCGAGGATCTCCGTCTTTGTAGACGCGGTGCCCAAAACCCATGATGCGGCGTTTTTCGGCCAGCGCGGTGCGAATCCAGGCTTCCGCCTTGTCCGCAGTGCCCACTTCTTGCAGGACATCCATGACCCGTTCGTTGGCACCACCGTGCAAGGGGCCTTTTAGCGCGCCGATGGCAGCGGTAATGGCCGAGTACATGTCGGACATCGTGCTGCAAACGACCCTTGCCGTGAAGGTGGAGGCGTTGAACTCATGCTCAGCGTATAGAATCAAAGAAACGTCCATCGCGCGGATGGTTTGTTCATTTGGTTCAATACGCGTAATCATCCACAGCAGATTCTCTGCCAGCGAACGATGCTTATCTGGAGGAACTGGCTCTTTGCCCTGCCGCATTCGATGCCGCGCCGCCAGAATCACCGGCAATCGCGCCAGCAGCCGTTCTGCTTTGCGAAGATTTGCCTCGCGCGATTCGTCGCCCGAATCCGGATCCCAGTGCGCCAGATAACTGGCACCACTGCGCAGCACATCCATCAATGGAGCATTGCCTGGAATATGTCGCAGCATATCGATCACTTTCGTGGAGACCGGAGCGTCGCTACTCAATCGTCCAGAAAATGCTTTCAGCTCATCGGCCGTCGGCAGATTGCCATACAGCAGCAGATAGGCGACTTCTTCAAACGTCGCCTGCCGTGCCAGATCCTCAACGGCGTAACCGCGGTAGTATAGGCCGCCTTGAATCGAACTGATGCTGGTCTCGCCAGCAATGATCCCTTCCAGCCCTGGTCGATAGAGTTGTTCTTCGCTCATGATGTGTTGCCAAGTGGTGTGTGGTTGTAAGGCGGAACGCAACAGGTGACATGTTGCGAAAGTTGTCTCTATTTAATGGCCGAAGTACCCCTGATCGCGCTCCTCGTATCCTTGATAGTCCAGCAGATCGTACAACTCCTGGCGTGTCTGCATGAGATCGAGAATATCCGCCTGAGTTCCTTCCTCATCCAAAACTCCTAGAGCGGCTTGCACGGCCTTCATAGCGACACGTAACAAAGTCACCGGGTACAGAACGCCCGCATAGCCCAGCTCGGCCAGTTGATCGAGCGTCAATAGCGGGCTTTTGCCAAACTCCGTCATATTGGCCAATAGCGGCACGGAGATCTCCTGACTGAAGCGAGCGAATTCGGCTTCGTCGGCCAATGCCTCGGGAAAAATCCAGTCGGCACCTGCTTCGATATAAGCCTTGGCTCGCTCCAGAGCATCTTCCAGCGATGTCACGCCGCGTGCATCGGTTCGCGCGATGATTACCAAATTCGGGTCGCGCCTGGCCGCAACGGCCGCTTTGATCTTTTCGCACATGACTTCGGTGGCGACCAAGGTCTTGCCGGAGAGATGCCCGCACCGCTTTGGAAGCTGCTGGTCTTCGAGTTGAATGGCCGCTACACTTGCCGATTCCAGTTCTCGGACGGTTCGTTCGACGTTGATCGCTTCACCAAAACCCGTATCGGCATCGACAATGACCGGAATATCGACCGCAGCAGTCAGCAGCCGCGCCTGTGCCGTCAATTCCGACAGAGTAAACAGGCCAATATCGGGCATGGCGAGCGTGCTGGCTGAAAAAGCTGCTCCGGATAGATAGATCGCGGCAAACCCCTCCTGCTCTGCCATTCGTGCGACCAGCGCATTGAATGCACCCGGGATTTGTATGATCGAATCCTCGACGGCGTCGCGCAGTATCTTACCCGGTGAAGCTTTTGACAAGAGATTCTCCCGCAAGTGGTTAATCCGATCGTTGAATCTTAATGCTAGCGAAAACCGGCAGCAATAGGTGGACGATTTTGGATCAGTGAGCAACGTTCGCTTGAGCAGCTACGGCCTAATGCGTTAGTCTACACGAATGACACTCCCAGAAAATTCGCCGTTGCGTGCCCGTGGGTATACTTGGATCGAAGTGATCAGTATCCTGGCGATTTTTGCGCTGCATGCGGCCTATGCAGTCCCAGACTCGAATGAAGCACATTATCTGGGCAAGGCGCGACACTACTGGGACAACCAGTGGTGTGCCGGAGATTTTTTTCTGGAGTCTGCCGATGCGCATCAGGTTTTCTACTGGACATTTGGCTGGCTGACAAAGTATTTCCCGTTGTCGTGCGTCGCTTGGATTGGGCGCTGGATCACCTGGAGCCTGCTGGCCTGGTCCTGGCAGCGACTAAGTTGGTCGATCGTTCCAAAGCGTGGCATTGCGATCCTGACAGCGGCCCTTTTTATTGGTGCCAACGAGCGCTGGCACATGGCGGGCGAGTGGGTCGTCGGCGGTGTTGAGGCCAAAGGAGTCGCTTATGCGCTGACATTCTTCGCGATTGAATCAATGGTTCGTGGGCGGTGGAATCGCACCTGGATATTTTTAGGACTGGCATCTGCGTTTCATGTGCTGGTCGGGGGTTGGGCCGCCATTGCGGCTGGAGTGGCCTGGTTGCTGAGTGGTCGTGCAGAACGCCCGGCGCTGCTGAGCATGGCTCCGTCACTGGGTCTTGCAGCGTTACTAGCGCTCCCCTCGCTTTGGCTTGGTTTGGCATTGACCAGCGGTACAGACGCGTCCGTCATCGCCGGGGCAAATCAGATCTACGTTTTCAAGCGACTAGGGCATCATTTGGATCCGTCGGCGTTTGCTGATGGTTTCCTGTTACGACATATGGTCCTGGCCGCAGTCTGGTTAATGTTGGCGGTGCTGGTGCCGCTGCGGAGTCGTGGTGATAGGACGTTTCGGATTTTTATCACAACGACGTTTGTAATCGCGCTAGTTGGAATCGTGTTGTCGTTGGTGCTGCGTGAGTACCCTGACCGGCTGGCTGCGATCATGCGATACTACTGGTTTCGTTCATCGGATGCGTACATTCCGGTCGGTATGGCATTACTCACCGGCTCAATGGTATCGCTAGCTTTGCAACGCCATCGTGCGCTAGGAATTGTCGGCACCGCGCTCTTATGCATATTTGTTGCGCTGGATTCCTATCCGCATTTCGCACACGTTCCCCTGACGCTGTGGCCGGGCAAACCAGCCGTAACTCCGCGTGCCGACAAACATCTGAATCACGCCGACTGGCTGGACGCCTGTCGCTGGGCACGCGAAAACAGCACGCCCGAGCAGCGGTTTATGATTCCGCGTCACGCATCGACTTTCGCCTGGTATGCCGAACGACCCGAGGTGGTGAACTGGAAAGACACTCCTCAGGACGCAACGAGCATTGTCGAGTGGTGGGACCGGCTGCAGCGACTGCACGGCACCGGCTTAGCCGATCCCGAGTGGCGAAAGACTTATGGTCAACTCGGTATTGCGGAACTAACGGCACTGGTTAAGCGTTACAATATCGCATATGTAATTTCGCAACGGCGCGACGATCTGGGCACCATTCCGATGAAGCCGATCTATGAGAATCCATCGTTTGCGATCTACTCGGCCGAACAATTGCTTCAGGCGGCCGGTGAGAACAACACGCCGCCTGTAACCGCCGATCCTCCATGAGCGACACGATTATCAATCAGTTAAGCGCTCGCCTTTCTCAGCCCTTGCCGGGAAGGACTGTTCAAGCAGCATTGGCACCGGCACTCACGTTTGGTCGACATTTTGGACTGCCGCGATACGATGCACGCCCGGCCGCAGTCATGGTCTTGTTGGTACCTCGTCAGCAAAGTTGGACCGTGCCACTCATGGTGCGACCAGCGTTTGCGCGCCATCATGCTGGCCAGATTGCGCTCCCTGGTGGTGTGATCGAGCCAGGTGAAACAGTCACCGCTGCGGCTCTGCGTGAATTGCACGAAGAGCTAGGAATTCTGCCAGAGCAGGTGCAGATCGTGGGAATGCTCAGCCCGCTCTATGTGTTCAGCAGCAACCACATGCTGTCGGTCACAGTCGGCGTGGCCGTCGAGCCGCTCGTTTACCAACCAAATCCGGCAGAGGTCGAACAAGTATTGGAACTTCCGCTGTCGCAACTGGCTCAAAACACTCCCTGCGAAACCACCGAGTATCGCCGCGGAGCACTCACGCTGCAGGTACCTTGTTGCCGACTGGGCGAAGAGGCGATCTGGGGTGCCACCTTAATGATTCTTGGCGAACTGCTGGCCGTCATAAAGCAGTTAGAATGCCGCCAAGAGCTACTACGGTAGCGAAAATCACCCTCACCCGTCGCTGGGGCGACGCCTCTGGCGCAATCGGGAGAGGTGAATTGCAGCTATCCTTTTGGCGGAGTTGCAGGCCCACGAAAGTTTCCGCCATCCAGCCCATTGTTCTTCATCAAGCGGTATAACGTTCCGCGCGGAAGCTTTGCCTCGCGTGCCGCCGACTGGACTTCGCCACCATGACGATCGAGCAGATCGATCAGATACTGTCGTTCAAACTTCTTCACATGTTCGTCTCGGATTTGGAAGTACCCGAGTGTTTCGCCCGGCTCCCGATTACCAGCGGCCACAATCAATTCGTCAGGCAGATCATCTAGCCCAATCATCGGGCCTCTGGTCAATGCCAGCCCACGGCGGATTATGTTTTGCAATTCACGCACATTGCCGGGCCAGGGATACGCCTTCAAAACCTGATACGCCTCGGGCGTGATGCCAAAGATCGCCTTGCCGATTTCTTTGCTATGTCGGTTTGTAAAGTACTCCGCCAGCAACCCAATATCATCGCCTCGCTGGCGCAGCGGCGGCAGATCAATCCGAACGACGTTGATGCGGTAATATAGATCCTGACGAAATTGTCCCTGCCGGATCATCGCGTCGATATCGCGCGACGTGGCACCGACCACACGCACATCGACCGAGACTTCCTCGCGACCGCCGACTCGGCGGACCTTGCGCTCTTGCAACGTCCGCAGCAATTTTGCTTGCAAGAGCAGCGGCAGCTCCCCCAATTCATCCAAAAACAGCGTGCCGCCGTCGGCAAACTCTAGCAGGCCAATGCGGCGGGCATCGGCACCGGTGAAGGCACCACGTTCGTGCCCAAACAGTTCGCTTTCCAGCAAGTTATCAGGAATCGCGCCGCAATCGACCGGCACAAACGGTCCGCTGGCGCGCTGGCTACGCCGATGGATCGCTCTGGCGACGAGTTCCTTGCCGGTTCCGGTATCGCCGATGACCAACACGTCGACGTTCGATGTGGCAACCTGTTGGATAACGTCAAAAACTTTTCGCATCGGTGGGCTAGCGCCGATGATGTCGTCAAACGTATAGGGGCGTTCTACCTGCCGACGCAGCAGTTCGTGCTCGGCACCGAGTCGGCTACCCTCCAGGACACGCTTAGCGGCACTAGCCAAATCGACCGGGTTGAGCGGTTTGGCCAGGTAATCCTTGGCACCGAGTCGCAGGCTGGCAGTAGCACCGGCGACCTGCTCTTCGTCGGCGATGATAATCGCCGGTAGTTCCGCATCGAGCTGACGGGCCGATTTATAGAAGTCGAGCCCGTTGATACCGCCGGCGTCGGTTGCGGCCAGCAGCAGATCGAACGAGTCGTTCTTGATCAGTGTTTCGGCTTGCTGCGAATTGGTCTCAAAAACCAGTTCGGAGTCTGCAAACGATTCAAACGCCTGGCGATAGATTTTGTGACAGCCAGCGTCACCGTCGACGATCAGGATGTGTGCGCGTATCATGGAGGCTCTTCAAATTGTCAGCGATCGTCTCCACTCCGGTTCCCCAACCGCGCTTTCGCAACTTAGGATGGTCGATTGCGGGGCAAATGTCAATCGAACCACACCGGCAATTCATCCGTGCTTTTGTAGCAATTCGCGCAAGTGGAAGTGAAACTTGCCGAGTTTGCCGCCGTAGTTGCCGGCGCTGATTGCTACTACGTCAGGCCCTGCGGCGGCCCTCATGGCGGCGGCCATGGCGATACCGACGGCCGATTCATCGATTCCGTCAATGACGATCTCGCAGGCATGCGTGACACCAGCGGCCAGGTTTGATTCCACCCGCCCGCGTAAGGTGGGACAGAACGCATCGGCCGTCGACGCGCGCAGCGCTTTGTATCGCGAACCGACCTTGCTGCCGCTGCGAGCAGCACCACCAGGAAACGGGGTGATGGCATTTGGCAATAGCTCGATCGCTTCGACCCCACGCCGCACGGCGGAGAGCGTTGCATCCAACTTAGTACCCTGAATGACAATGTTGCCACCGGCGACCCCTTTTTCAACGCCGATCGATTCCTCGACGACAAACTCTCCATCCATCACCGGGACTCGCCAGAAGCGGCGATCGTCGAGTTGTTTGCTTTTCTGGAAACCGTCGCCAAAGTAACGCAAGCTCTTGCCCAGCGGAACGCGATCAGCACCGGCCGGCAGTCCATCGAACACCGCCGTAGTGGGACAAGTCATCACACACTGACCAACGCGATTGAGCGCCGCCTTGGCGACCTGCTCGGTTGAAAAACCGAACAGCAGCACTGCCGCACCCGGTCGGCCATCCATGGTCTCAGTCGCCGGCAACAGTTGCTCGACGCCTGCCTCAGAGTCGCAGCCAATAATCGACGAGCCGTACCCGGTCAGCTCGCGCGTGGCAGCATCCAACCAATACTGGTCATGCGCGGTAATGATCAACCGCGAATACCGCATGCGGAACGCTTCGGCAAAGGTGTCGTCGATGAGTGTGGTGCCGAGCTGGTTCATGAAGCGGATCGCCAATGTTCAGGCCAGAATCACTACAATGTAGTCCTCAGGCTGGTCGGGAGGAAGTAGCGGCGTGGGAGCAGGAGAGGCCCGTGGTATCGGATGGCAATGCTGGCGGCGGTGGTCACTTCTCCAGTTTGCCATTTTGGTTGTGGGGTGCGCTGCGTACGTGGCGCGAGTTTGATTTTTCGTTTTTTTGTCGGGCTGTATTTCCTGTTTATTGGAGTTACGTTTAATGTCCTTATGTTGGTACGTACCGGGGGCGCTTTGCGCGTCCGGTATAGCTGCGCTATGGTTGCAGCCGGCTGCAACGGTAGCGCAGTTCTCATGGTGGATGGCAATCTGGTGGCCGTGGCTTCGCCAGCACTCTTTCGCGGAGCGAAAGGCGACTGTGGGCCGGAGGCCGGGCACGTTTAGCTGCACAGGCAAAGGGACAGGCGCTATCAGGAAAGGCTTTGAAGCACTTGGTGAAGGCTGCCCCGCTTGCGTATTTCTAAACGCGTTGGGCTACATCTTAGTAACCCTATTTTTTGTTCCCGCGATGCACTCCAGTCAGGCGCTGTGCAGTCCACCCTTCATCGCGGTGCTGGGAACTTGCGCATTTTTAGGCGCGCGAATTCATGAGTCCACCGTAGCACAGGTGGTGGCTTTTTTTCAAGCGCGAAACGCTTCGCGAGAGAGTAGAATTTTGGAAAGTAGAGAGTAGAGTAAACTTGGCTTGGTTTTGGTTTGACGCGATGGTGTGAGAGCGGGTGAATTGATCACCACGGAGTCACCGAGGACACGGAGAAGATTGAATAAGAATGGACTGGATAAATCGGGATCTTTTTGACGCGGCTTGGTCTTGGTTTTGACTGCGGTGGAATTTAGGAGAGATTGGGGGTGCTGCGAGAGGAAAGCACGTTGGGCAAGCCAGCCTTGGCACCGGGCGAAACGCCTCGGCGAAGTTGAGACCCGATCGACACGGTTCTGGCGAAGTTCGGGTTTGGAGAAAAGGAACAACCGTTCACCGTTCCTGATCGATTCGATAACGACCAGCATATGGTCTGGGTCGACGGCGGCGGCGAAAAGAGCTCTGTTGTAGAGCCGGTGATGGCCAGTGACAAAGCAAAGGTACTTGAACAATTGGAGGAATGGGAAAAATGCACTAGCGATGATGCGATACTGCTTAGATTGAAGACAGCGACTGTGCTGACAAATACTCTTAAAGCCGACGCACAACAACTCTTTGATCGGCTACGGACTGCGGTTCGTAGCGAATCGACAAAAGCCTCGCAACAACAAGCGGTGGACAATCAACTTATTGGGGAATTGGCCAAGAAGGTCGGCGGCAGCCAGAAAGCGCTAGCAAGTGAACTCGCATTCCTGCTGCTACAATTTGACTCAGCACGTGGACCTAAACATCATGTTGCTACCAACAAAAACCCCACTAGTGACACGGATGGTGGCCCATGGACTCCGATTTTCAAGAAGATCTTTGATACAGCGGGTGTGTCTTTGGATGATCCAGCGAATTTAGTCCGAATTCCCGGTCATCACGGCCCTCATCCTGAAGAATATCATACCTATGTACACAAAAAGATTGTCGAAGCCGTAGGCAAATGTGAAGACCAGAAAAAATGTTGCAACGACTTGAAGAAGCAGCTAGTTGAGCTGGGAAAAGAAGCGTCAAAGTGCGGGACTTGGCTGAACAAACTACTTACGACTAAAAGACAGTGAGAGACGAGTTAAAAATGGTCCGGTTTTTTGAAATTTGCCGCGATTTTACACATCGGCCTGATCAATGGTATCTAACCGATCCCAGTACACGAGATGGCAACTCGATTAATCCTTACTATTTATCGATTGGCAGTTCATATCAAGGTGAGCCGCCTATGAAGGTTGAGGTATTTGCAAAGGGCAAGCCCGTAAGCCTACATCTGGGTGAACGCAATATGCTGATTGCAGAGCCTGCTATTGGTGAACGGTTACAGCAACTCGCTCCCAACGATATAGAGCGCTTTCCGGTGACCGTTGGAGAGAACAGCGACGGTTATGAGATTATCAACGTCATTCAATTGAAGCGGTGTATTGATGATGAACTTTCGGGCGCAGTTTGGGAACCGGATGGTCGCGAGTCATTGGATGGGCGCTCGTACCAACGGTTCGAGGAAGGACTGCACATTGATCCATCACTGACCGATGGCGCACAGATTTTTCGACTCACGGGTACCCCGACCGACATATTCATCACCGAACCAATCAAGCTGGCGTTGGAAAAATTCCCTAACCTTGGTGTCATGTTTCGAGAAGTCGCCACCACTCCCCCCAAGAAACAAGGCCGTTACGGGCCGGATAGCTGGCACCGCTCGAAATCCACTTCTCCCGATGATTTCGCTCCGGCAGGGAAGAAAAAGCAGATCGATAAGCAGAAACCGGTTGCCGAGAAGAAGCCCGCCAAGGCTGGTAAGAAACCAGCGAAGAAGAAAAATGCCACGGCCCATGCGCTGTTGTTCTACGGCATTCAACCAACCGAAAAACAGTTCGCCAGTTTCTATCAGGAACTGGCAACCTGGATGACTGACCTGGAACATCCGGCCACCAAGACCATCACCACCGATCACGCTGGCAAGTCCCGCGCGGCATCCTACAAGCGGCGTGACGCCGATCTGGCCGAGACGGGCTTTGACGATATCGACCGGTTCTGTCTGATTGCCCTCACCAAAAAGGGAGCAAAAAAGGGGACCAAGAAAAAGGAACCCGCCACGCTGGACTGGTCGGTCTGCGCCACGGTGGCCCGAGGGGAGGTGCCGTACTTTGTGCTGGAGATGCGTAGCCGTGTGCTGGAACTAGACGACGAGCGACTGCACGCCCTCTGCCAACAGGCGGTCAAGCTGCTCAAACCGCTTTACGGCATCGGGTACAGTGCCCGGTTTGATCATGGCCCGGTCCATTTTGCGGCTGGCTCATTGCGGGATGATCCGGTCACTGTGGGGGAACCATACGAACTGGAAGAGGCTCTCAGTTCCTGGCGAATCGGAGACAACGGGTTCAACGATAGCCTGTACAAGTCTGGCCTGATTCGCGGTGTCTACCCGTTGAACTTCCTGAATGAAAAGCAGCTAACGCACACCCTTACCGGCAAGGCGGGAAAAGAAGCGACATTGCAAAAGTGGATCAAGGCCGATCCGACTCGCGGCGAACTGTCCGAATGTGGAAAGCTCACCCTGTGGACCGTTGAGCCGGACGAGGTCGAAACGCTGCGGGAGGAGTTGGCCGAAACGGATATCGTGCTGGACTGGATGAGTGGCCTGGGGGAGTGAGGCACCGCTCGCGGGGAAGACGAAGGGCAGCGGCGCACAAAAAGATAGTTGAGCGGAAGAGCCGCGTTTTCGTCCCCCTCACCCGCCGCTGGGGCGTCGACCTCTCCCCCACGGCGCGAGAGAGTGGATCAGGTGAGCAATATAGCAATGGCCAAGCACTGGATTCCCGCCTGCGCGGGAAAAACGGGGGGCGCGCGGGAATGACAAAAGTCGAGCGAAAGGCGGCTACCCTGCCCGGGGGTGCGCTTTTTCGTAGACGCTCTTCAGCTTGGCTGTGCTGACGTGTGTATAGATTTGCGTGGTGACCAGGCTCTTGTGCCCGAGCAGTTCCTGCACGCTACGGATATCGGCACCGCGATCGAGCAGATGGGTGGCAAAGCTGTGGCGCAGTGTGTGTGGCGTGGTCTTCAGGTCCAAGCCGGTTAGCTTGAGATACTTCTCTAGCATCCGTGCGATGCTACGCGTCGTCAGTCGAGTGCCGAACTTGTTCACAAAGATCGGCGTGTCGACACTTTGCCGGGCCGTCTTTTGCGTTCCGGCTAGCCGTCGCACTTGTAGCCAACGGTCCAGCGCTCGTAGGGCAAACGACCCGATGGGTGCCAGCCGTTCGCGTTTGCCTTTACCGCGGATTCGCAGCACGCCAGACGGGCGATCAAAATCGGCGTCGTTCAGGCCGGCGACTTCGCTCACACGCAGGCCGGCCGAGTACATCGTCTCCAAAATCGCACGGTCGCGCAGGCCGGCACCATCGCCCGGAGGAGCCTCCAGCAGCAGGCCGATCTGCTCGGTCGAGAGGAAGTGCGGCAGGTTGCGACTCTTGCGCGGATTTCTTAGCGGCCGTGCGGGATTGGAACTGGCCCAGCCTTCGCGCTGGCCGAAACGAAAGAAGCTACGTAGCGATGCCAGGCGTCGTGCTATTGTCGTTTTGGCGTAGCCAGAGTCATGCAGCGAAGAAACGTAGCCACGCAGATCGAGCGTGTTGATCCGGCTGGCGTCGTAGTCGGTCTCGGTATCGCCCGTGAGATAGCTGGCCAGATGCGCCAGGTCTTCGCGATAGCTCTTGATGGTATAGTCCGACGAATTGCGCTCGACGGTCAGATACTGCAAGAACCGGTCGACTTCCTTTTGCATGGTCCGAGTGCCGCAAGAGGGGCGCCGCTAAGCTTTACATGTCGCGTACTGAATTCCCGCCTGCGCGGGAATGACGGAAGGTGTACGGTCGAAGCGTTTACCGCTCGTCCATGTCAGGGGTCATCGGGATATCAAATCGTTGTTTCTTGGACATGAAATGCGGGGCAGGAGGAGCCGCCTGCTTGCGGATCTTTTGGCTGAGCACCGCGGCGTCATACCAGGTGAAGCTCAATTCCGGATTGGAGGCATATCGGCCTAGCGTGCGCAGCGTTTCTGATCGACTTTGATCGTCGAACAAAAAGATGTAGCGTTCCTGACCTTTGACCAATGCTAAAACGTTGATTTCCTGCTGCGACACGTCCAATGTGCTCCCCTGAGGACGCCGCCATCAATGGCAAGCGCACCGTGATCCGTCCAAATTGAAAAACGACGACAAAATTCTCTATCGGCGATTCGCCCACTTCCACACTACTCGCGTTTCGCCCGCTCCACCGCGTGCCGTTAACATTTCGGTGATGCTCATATGACAGCAAAAGCGAATAAAGTCGTCGCTCCGTTGTAGATACGATTGCCAGCCACCCATCCGCGCCTCGTCCCGGAAAAATACATAACTTTCTAAGGCCGTCGTGAAATTAACGTCATTACCGCTATAGGTTCTCGTATGACGCAGCACCGGCTCATAGGTTGGCTCGCCAACAACTGGCGCGACAGCAGGAGCCAGCGGGATTAACCCGCGTGGATCGGGCCAATCTGCAGGCAATTCGTTGATGTTCAACTCGGCATTAACCGGCATGATCGGACCACCGCCGGCATTTGTTCCGGCAGGCGGTTGCGCCGCAGTGGTGCCAGCATCGGCTTGTTGTGGATTGGCCGGTGTTGGATTACCTTCAAAGACCTCGCGCATCGGTGCCGGTGGAGCTGGCACCGGCTTGCCGGTCGCGGTGTTGCCATTGCTAGCAAGCTGCCGATGCTCTGGGACTCGTTGCAAAGCGGATCGGTTTTGATCGG
>JAWXCH010000132.1:0-3024 GCA_034440595.1 Planctomycetota bacterium
AAGCCGACGTGCCGCAAAAGCCTATGGGCTGATGCGGCACGTCGGCTTTTTTTGTTTCTTGCTGTGGGCGTGAGAGCAGCGGTTTGCGCAGCATACTGCGACGAACCGCGAATCAATTCGCATCACGCCCCAAAAGAGAGAAGTCTCATGACCTCAGCCGACGAAACGAACCTGGTGCCTCAGGAACTCAGCGGACGGTTTGACCTGCTCGTAGCCGATGCACGGGAATACGCCGTCTATTTGGTTGAACGAGAGGGCAGCATCCGCTGCTGGAACCCAGGAGCAGAACGGCTCTTCGGCTATTCGTCGCCGGAAATCATTGGGCAGCACTTTTCCCGCCTGTTCTCCCCTGAAGATGTTCGCAGCGGCCAGCCAGAGTACGAACTGAAAGCGGCGCTGGACACCGGACACACCGAATGCATCCGTTGGCAGCTTCGCAAAGATGGCACGCGGCTCTGGTGCAACGCCACCACCACCCCCCTGTTCGACGAGAACAAACAATTAATATCCTACGCCCGCGTCTTGCATGACCTGACCGAAGGGGAGGCCCGAGAGGCCCTCAAGAAACGAGGCGACGATTTGGCCGAAGCCAATCGCAGCAAAGAAGATTTCATGGCGCTCCTCTCTCACGAGCTGCGCAACCCCCTCTCCCCCATCCTCAATGCCCTCAACGTACAGCGACAAGTTAAAATCGATGATCCCATCCTTCTGCAGGCCGGCGACATCATCGAGCGTCAGGTGGGACGCATTGTTCGCATGGTCGATGACCTTTTGGACATCAGCCGCATTACCAAGGGCAAGCTGCGGCTGAACAAGGAGCGGGTAGAGCTGCGGATGATTGCGAATATCGCTGCAGAGTCGGCCCGGCCCCTGATCGATGCTCGCAAGCACGAATTCTCGGTTTCGCTGCCGACGCAACCAATCTGGGTGGACGCGGACCCCTCGCGGCTGGAGCAGATCTTCGTGAACCTGCTGCACAACGCGGCGAAATACACCGATTGCGGCGGCCTCATCCGTCTGTCGGTAAGTTCCACGAACGGAGAGGCATCCATCAAGGTGTGGGATAACGGTCTCGGAATTCCACCCGAGATGCTGCCCAACATCTTCGACCTGTTTACGCAAGTGGATGCGACGCTCAGTCGGTCGCACGGCGGACTCGGCGTCGGCCTGGCATTAGTGCGTACCCTGGTCGAAATGCACGACGGAAGAGTGCAAGCCTTCAGCGCCGGTTTGAAAAAAGGCAGCGAGTTTACCGTCATCCTGCCTATGCTGGCGAGCATTCCAGAAATTAAAACAAAAACCGTGCCCGAGCGGGCCCGCCCGAAAGGTCCAGCAGCGCGCGTCCTGATCGTGGAAGACAACATCGATGCCGGCGATAGCCTGAGCATGCTCTTGCGACTACACGGGCACGAGGTCTTAGTGGCCCGCACCGGTCCATCGGCCCTCGAAGTCGCCCCTGCATTTAAGCCCAACGTCGTGCTCTGCGACATCGGCCTACCGGGCATGGACGGCTATCAAGTCGCGCAGCACTTGCGCGAGAAACCCGAATTCAAGAAGGTGCTGCTGTGTGCCTTGACCGGATATACGCCCAGCGACGCGGACCGCGATCGTCCGCACCAAGCAGGATTCGATCATCATTTCGTAAAGCCCGTGGACCTGAAAAAACTGCTCGCAGTGCTCGACGAGGCTGCCCAAAAAGTGGTTGTGTCGTGATTTGAATGATAGTCGTCTATCGCTCCGCGAAAGAAACGTGCTTTCGCACAGCGAAAGCCGAGAAACGAGGACACTTCTCGAAAAGTCTTCTCACCGACTGCCCAACCCCGGCTGCGTAGGATAGGAGGGGAAGTAGCGGCCCACGGTGTTGAGGTCCGCAGTTGCCGGCGGCCAGGGCCGGGCGGCGATCGATGCTTGCCTCGACCAAATCGACTCCCCACATCGTCACTCGCTGGCAACGCTCATGACCCACAACTTCCAGACCTTTGACAATGTTTCACGCCTCGCCGGGTAGGGTATATCAGTCCGGTTGCTGCCAAAGGGACTCAATCGCCAGATCGTGGAGCATGGCTGTATCCGCCTGTCGGAACAGAGGGTTTGTGGGGCTCGCCAGCATGGACATGGCGTCAGATTGCTGCAAAAGGGACTCAATCGCCAGATCGTGGAGAAGTGCTGTATCCGTCTGTCGTAATTGGGGGTTGGCGTGGCTCGCAAGCAAGGATCTGGCACCAGATGGAAAAACTTGTTTGTTTGGGGACTGGCTGTCAACCGCTGAAACTGTTGGCCGTATTGATCGATCGTTACTTGCCAGCAAAGCCCAGGCGTTCAAGTCGAATTGCGGGGATGTGGATCGTATCGACGGGATAAATCCAGTAGTCACTCTGTCGATGGGCAGGCTGTGTTCCGGGATGTCGAATTTTTCGATCCTAATCGCATCGGCCACAACGGACCCGTTGGCATTGTTGTTTAACCTCACTGTAAGCTGATGTTCGGTGACCACTACCGTCCCCAAGTTTTCCCACCAAGCACCGTCCCATAGGTCACTAGGTGCGACGCGCTGGTCGGTGCGCACTCTGCCCATGATCTGGCTTCCGTTAAGCAGCGTAAACTGCGCATCCGTGGCATTGCCGCTGGCCGCTTTCCAGGTTGCCTGAATTTGATAGACGCCATTGGCGAGGTCTTCAAATTTCCAAGTCGAGAGACTGACTCCACTGCCAGCCACAGCATTCGACTGATCACCGCCGTAACCCTGTGTGGTGACCCGTTTCCACGGCCCTAACTTGCTGTGGCCTAAATTGCCGTCATCCATGATTCGCATCACCGGCGCAGTGGGGTCGTAAACTTTACCGCGCACCAAAATGCGAAAGGGAGTGTGTTTTTGATCGTTGCTGACCACGGAGATCGTTCCTTCATAGGAACCCGCGGCTTGGGCATTCAACCGAACGGTGAACGATGTGGACTCACCCGGGGTCAGAAACGAGGAGCCAAGGTTTTCGACCAGTGAGTAGCCGGTCGGCAGGCTTGTGGGGT
>JAWXCH010000133.1:0-4615 GCA_034440595.1 Planctomycetota bacterium
CACCAGACACTACTGATGCGAATAACTATGCTGGTAGATCGCTATCTGCCCAGTCCTATGTCGGGCGCAAAGATAATGTCCGACCTTGCGACAGAGATGGCGAGGCGGGGACATGATGTGACGGTCGTTACGGGAGACAGCGGTCTTCAGCACCGGATTGAAATAACCAAAGAAAGCGGCGTGACGGTCATTCGTGTCAGATCGAAGAAAATGCGTCACCGTTCCAAGATCGTCCGAACCATCAACGAGATTCGTCTTTCCAGAATCATCTGGACCGCCGCACGGGATCTTTTCGAAGCTCAACCCTGTGACTTGGTTGTGTATTGGTGCCCAACCATATTCTGGAGCGGCCTGGTCAGCAAATTGAAGGCGATCAACGGATGCGGCAGCTATCTCGTCATGAGGGATATGTTCCCTCAGTGGGCATTGGATACAGGTGTGTTGAGTCGGTACGGATTGCCTTACTGGTTTTTTCGACTTCAAGAACTGCGGCTCTATGGGACCGCTGATGTAATCGGAGTTCAATCTCCGGTGCATCTAAATTACTTCGCTGGCCCCGCTCTAAGGGGGCGATACAACGTCGAGGTCCTATTCAACTGGACCAATCTCGCCGATCGACCGAATGCGTCCCATCCCTTGCGCAGCAAACTGGATTTGGGAGATAAGATTATTTTTGTGTACGGAGGTAATTTAGGGGTGGCGCAAGACCTAGATAACGTCCTGCGCCTGGCGGCCAGAATGGCCGAAGAGAAAAATGTGCATTTTCTATTGCTCGGAGACGGAAGCGAGTCCAACAGGATAAAACTTGAGATTCAAAGAGGACGATTGACCAACGTTTTCTTGCATCCTGCTGTATCGCCCGACGAGTACATGGATATCCTGGCCGAGTGCGATGTCGGTTTGATTACCCTCAGGCGAGATCTGACAGTACCGAATTTTCCCGGAAAAATGCTCGGCTATATGGCCCTGCGAATGCCGATGCTAGCAAGCATTAACACTGGAAATGATCTAAGCACGATTGTTCTGGGCCACAATGCAGGCTTCGTGTGCAATAACGGCGAAGACGAGGTTTTTTACCAATACGCACTGCAATTGGCTCGCGACCGGGATTTGCGTCAACGCATGGGACAGAATGCATACAGACTCCTAGTCGATAAATTTGACGTATCGAACGCAGCGAACCAGATATTGAGTCATTTTTTACACTAAGACCCCAAAAAATACTTCACCCTGGACCAGTCTCCTGAATCCGGTTTCGCGGCAATATACCGAACGTCCGTGAAATTCCGTACATACGACTCTTCATTCATTCGCAAGCGCGAAACACGAAACGAAATCCAACTAAATTTCGTAGTGGCGGTGGCTTTCACAAGATCGGACCTGGCTTAACCGCAGACGACTGAAAAAAATGCTGAAATACGATCAATCGCCCTGCTGCTCATTTTGCAACGGCAAGTCCATGACCAAAATTATCGATTTTGGAAAAATGGCTTTAGCGGGAGCCTTTTTGAAACCTGAGCAGTTTGCCAGCGAAGCCGTCTATCCACTTCGCTTGTATTTTTGCAGCGACTGCTATTCCGTGCAAGTCACAGACCGGGTTAATCCAAGCGTTCTATTTAAGGAATACTTCTATTTTTCTTCCGCAATTCAAACATTGCGCGAGCATTTCGTCGACTACGCTAGCGAGGTAACCTCCCGCTTCCTCGACCCAGAACATTCCACGGTAGTCGAATTTGGCTGCAACGATGGTGTACTCCTCGGGCCGCTTGCCGATCAGGGGATCCGGACGGTGATAGGCGTTGATCCGGCGACGAACATCGTAAAAACAATTAATGATCCCCGGATAACGATTGTCAATGATTTCTTCAACGAGGACGTCGCCGAACAAATAATTGCCGCCTACGGCAGGGCCGATATGGTTGTCGCGAATAATGTATATGCCCATATATCTGACATCCAGGGCGTCACGCGCGCGATACAAAACGTCCTCGTCGACGATGGCGTATTCGTCTTCGAAGTGCACTATCTAGGAAAGATTATTAACGATCTGCAATATGACATGATTTACCATGAGCATCTCTACTACTACTCACTGCTCGCCCTTACCAACCATTTTGCGCGATACGACATGATGATATTCGACGTTAAGCCCGTCCAGATTCATGCTGGATCGATGCGCTACTACGTGTGTAAGAAGGGCAGCAGGCATGAGTCCTCCGTGTCTCCCCAGGTGATTGCACTTAGGGCCCAAGAACTCGCCGATCGGTACAACGAGGCGGAGACTTACGCCAGATTTGCATCCGACGTTGCCGTTCGCAAAGAGAAGCTCATGGATTTGCTCACCCACCTCAAGGCGAAGGGTAAAAGCATCGCGGGTTATGGGGCATCCGGCCGTGCCAACACCATAATTCAGTATTGCGGTATCGATCAACGCTATTTGGACTTTATGATCGACGACGCACCGGCGAAATTGGGACTGTATACGCCTGGAGCGCATTTTCAGATCCGGCCGAGGTCCGTTATCGAGCATCACCCGCGACCAGACTATCTACTGATATTTGCTTGGAGCTTTTTGGGCGAAATTGCCAAAAAATGCACAAACTATCTCGCCGGAGGCGGGCGCATGATCGTGCCACTTCCCGATGTGGAAATCATGCCGTACCCGGGCCGCGACCGAGCCTCCGGCTCGATAACCCTAATCTGATTCAACTGGCTTTTATTCGGACGAATGAAATGAAAGTACTGTCGATTTTTGGCACGAGACCGGAAATGATCAAAATGTGGGGGGCACTCAAGAAGCTGGATGAGCTCAACTTCGACCACATCATGGTTCACACGGGTCAGAATTTCACCCCCGAACTGAGGGAATTCTTCTTTCGGGACTTGCAGCTTCGCAAGCCTGATTTTGAACTGGGGATTGACACTTCGAGCTACGGCAGGGAAGTGGCGGACGTCATACTCAAATCAGATGCTTTGATGGAAAAACTGAAACCCGATGCGCTTCTGATTCTCGGGGATACTTACAGTGGGCTTTCTGTCATGCCGGCGGCAAACCGTGGTATCAAGATCTTTCACATGGAAGCAGGTTTGCGCGCCTGGGATAGGCGCATGCCGGAACAGCGCAATCGCATTTTGATCGACCATATGAGCAGCATATTGCTCCCGTACAATCAATATCATCGCGAGAATCTAATACGAGAAAACATTCATCCTTCGAAGATCTTTGTAACCGGAAATACTACATTCGAAGCCATGCGCGCGTTCTTGCCCCAGATTAATGCGAGCGACGTGCTCAGCAGGCTTGGACTTGAACCCAAAGGGTACATACTGGTTACGGCTCATCGCAGCGAAAACGTCGACAATCCGGAATTTTTGAAGCGGATTTTTCTCGCGCTAGGCCGCCTTGTGGAGCGTTTCAAGCGGGAGGTCATTTATCCCATGCATCCGCGTACTAAAAGCAAGTTAGGCACCATTGAAATTCCCAAGGGCGTGAGGATCATGCCGCCGCTTGGATTCTATGATTTCAACCGCTTGTTGAAAGAGTCTTACTGCACCCTGTCCGACTCCGGAACTGCCGCGGAGGAGGGCCTTTTCTACAAAGTACCTTGCGTGAGTCTGCGCATGGCGACCGAGCGCCCCGAAACGATTGAAAGCGGTGGCACGATTGTTTCAGGACTTGATCCGGACAACATCGTTGAATCCATTACGACCGCGGTTACGCAACCTTGGGGTGCGCGCTATGAGCTGGAGGAGAATTTTTCCCCATCGAACGTCGTGGTGAATGCCATCCGCACTCAAATCACAAATTTCTTTTGACATCAGTTACCTGGAAAAGGAATTTACGCTTTGTTTAAGAATAAGGTATTGATGATTACCGGTGGAACCGGATCGTTTGGACATACCGTACTCAAACGCTTTCTTGCGACCGATGTGCGGGAGATCCGAATCTTCAGCCGCGATGAAAAGAAGCAGGAGGACATGCGAGTAAGCTTGAACAATGACAAATTAAAGTTCTACATCGGGGATGTGCGCAATTACGACAGCATCCATCAGGCGATGAAGGGTGTGGATTACGTCTTTCATGCTGCGGCGCTCAAGCAGGTGCCATCGTGCGAGTTTTATCCGCTAGAAGCCGTAAGGACGAACGTTCTGGGTGCCGAGAATGTCATGTCTGCGGCGATCACGAATCGCGCGCAGCGCGTAGTGGTTCTCAGTACGGACAAGGCGGTTTACCCAATCAATGCAATGGGCTTGTCCAAGGCAATGATGGAGAAGTTCATGGTCGCAAAGGCTCGTATGCAGAGCGAGGAAGAAACGGTTCTTTGCGCCACCCGGTATGGAAATGTGATGGCTTCTCGTGGCTCTGTGATACCTCTATTTGTCGAACTGCTGAAACAGGGCAAGCCCCTAACCGTTACTGATCCGAGCATGACGCGTTTCCTGATGTCCTTGGAGGATTCGGTTGACCTTGTCCTACATGCCTTCGAGCATGGCGTCCAGGGAGAGCGGGGTTCCGCGGTCCACGAAGCGCACGGCGGCGGTGAGTCGTGATCCCGTATCGACAGCGCGCACGGCATACGTCTCGGTCCCGACGGGTCGAGCGAGCAACGAGATG
>JAWXCH010000134.1:0-2666 GCA_034440595.1 Planctomycetota bacterium
GATACGGTCGATCCAGCGCGTCGGCACTACTACGTGGCAGGTATGCTCCGCGATCAGCGGCGGCAGGTGGTAACTGTGAATTAGGATCAGACGCCCGTGCGGTTGAACGATCATTCAGTTGATCTTGCGCATCGAGCGATCCGACTGGTGCTGTTGGGCTAACCGGATCGCGGCGCGCTGAGCCAGTATCGGCAACGGAGGGAGCGATTGGATTTACCGGCATGGTGTAGCCTTCCACCGCCGGAGCGATTGCCGCCGGTACAGCGGCACCAGCGGCAGCACCACCGTCATCGGCAGCGGCAGGACGAATTTCGCTCAGCTCTTCGCGAAATTGGCCAAGCTCCCCGCGCAGTGGATTGATCTTTTTTGGCGGTTCAAATCGTGCCGGTTCGCGGTCATTCACAGCCAGGTTAGCCGGTGCGCGATTGGTATTAAATGGATCCGATGCCGACACGCGAATCACGTCACTACCGGACTGCAGATCGCCCGGCGGCTTCAGGCTAACTGGCGCAATGTCGCCCGTTTCGGTCGTTGCGACTGCCGGGGAGGGAGTGCCACCGATGGCGCTCCAGGGAACTTGCGTCAGTCCTACAGCAGCGGCCAAGGCGCTACCGGCAACCGCAGTCAGGCTAATAGTGCGACGATTCATGGGTCAAATACTCCCACGTGCGAGCGAATGATCGAAGAGAAGAGGACCAACGGGTGCCAGTCGAACGACTGGACACTCGGCGCTCAGTGGCATATGTGGTCATCGGCCAGTGCGGTTTGCGCACGGCAACTCCCTCGATCTGCCAACCAAGCGGAGGGGTAATTATCAGAATCTGCCTGCCTAGAAAAGTGCAATTACCGCTCGTTGCAGGTTTTACAATTCTGGCAAACACCAAAAACCGGCTAATTTCTGCAAAAAACCGGGTGCAGCGGTCGCTTTCAGGCATTACAATATGCCCAGCCCGGCAGTCTGCCAGGGTCGCCCCACCTACTTAGATTTCCCACCTCGGTATCGGGAGTTTACCCCTGTATGAGTTACTGCCAATCGTATTTCGCGGCATTCATCGGTGCCACCACGCTCCGATCACGGATGATTTGCACAACATTTCTGCTGCTGACGTTGATCACGATCGTGTGCTTCGTCCAATCCGCTGTCGCCGAAGTTCGTCCGAATGCACTGTTCAGCGACAATGCTGTTCTGCAACGGGACCGCAAGATCCCGGTCTGGGGCACCGCTGCCGAAGGCGAAGAAGTCAAAGTTACGCTCGGCGATAAATCAGCCAGCACCACGGCCAAGGATGGCAAGTGGCAGGTCGAATTGGAGCCGATGAAGGCGGGGGGGCCGTACACGCTGACGATCGAAGGCAAGAATAAGGTTGAAGCCAAGAACATTCTTATCGGCGAGGTCTGGATTTGCAGCGGGCAGTCCAACATGCAATGGGCCGTCAATCAAACCGCCGATCCCAAGCAAACGATCGCGGCGGCGAACTACCCGCGGATTCGACTGGTGACCATTCCGCGTGGTGGCAAGTCCAAGCCGCAGGACGATGTTGCCGCCAAGTGGGAAGAATGCTCCCCTGAGACGGTGCCCCCTTTTTCGGCCGTCGCTTATCACTTTGGCGTGGCGCTATATAAACAGCTTGACGTGCCAATCGGTTTGATCAGCACGAATGTTGGCGGCACGCCCGCACAGCATTGGACCAGCAAGGAAGGTCTGGCCAGCCAGCCCGAGTTGGCCGGTTTTGCTGCTGAGAAGAACGCCAGCGAGTTATACAACGCCATGATCCATCCACTGGTTCCTTACGCGATTCGTGGTGCGATCTGGTACCAGGGGGAATCGAACGCCGGTCAGGCACACCGCTACCGGACCTTGTTCCCGACGATGATCCAGGACTGGCGCAATGTCTGGAAGCAAGGGGATTTTCCCTTCTTGTTTGTGCAACTGGCCCCTCATCGCAAGAAGGTCGACAAACCGGGGGACAGCACTTGGGCCGAGCTACGTGAAGCTCAATTGATGACACTTTCCAAATTGCCCAACACCGGGATGGCCGTCATCATGGATGTCGGAGACGAAGAGGACATTCATCCCAAGGCCAAGCAACCGGTCGGTCAGCGACTGGCTCTGGCCGCACGTGCGCTGGCCTACGGCGAAAAAGTCGAACACACCGGGCCCATGTACGAAAGCCTGTCGGTGGAAAATGGCCGTGCAGTGCTACGGTTTCGCAACATTGGTCAAGGGCTGGAAGTCCGCGGCGACAAGCTGACGGGCTTCAGCATCGCTGGCGAAGACAAGGTCTTTCACAATGCCGAGGCCAAGATTGAGGGGGACACCGTTGTCGTGAGTAGCCCGGAGGTGAAGACGCCCGTGGCGGTTCGCTTTGGCTGGGCCGACTTTCCGCAAGTGAATCTCTGGAATAAAAACGGCCTGCCCGCGAGTCCGTTTCGGACGGATAATTTTGATGGGATTACGAAAGGGAAGTAGGGAAAGCTTTTAACCCGAAGCGCCAGCGAGGCGAACGACAAGAACGCCTTAAACTTCCCGCAAACGGTTGAACGATGTTCACCGCGACGCGCGTCACGTAGCAGTTGGCTATAGCTAATAGCCTTTAGCCTCCAGATGTCTGGGGAGGGCGCAAGAAGAGGGGGATGCCTCGAAGTGAGATAAGGTTGTGTTGTTA
>JAWXCH010000135.1:0-3002 GCA_034440595.1 Planctomycetota bacterium
GCCCAGGTGTCGATGCCAATCCAGCCGGGGATGACACGCGGCAGACCGGAGCGTTGTGGAGTGTGCCCGTAAATGATCCGTTTGCCTGAGGGGTGCGGCAGCGGTGCCCCTTTCTGGTGCATCCACCGCAGCCAGAGCGGTTTCTGCTGTTCCAAAGAAACGTCTGGCTCAAGATTGGCGTGTACAAAAATCTCGCGATCCGTTTCCCAGAAATCAAAGGCGGACGCGATCAGTTCGCGGTGCTCATCCGGCACGTGATCGAGCGAACCGTGGTACGAATCGAGCGTTTTTCGCCCTCCCATTTCTTTGAAGTTGGGCAATCCGCCTGCTTGTCCAAGCAAGGCGGCAACCATGACCTCTTCATGGTTGCCAAAAATGTAGATCAGACGGGACTTCTTAGAAAGATCGACCAGTTGATCCAGCACGTCGCGGCTGTTTGGGCCGCGATTGACCGCGTCTCCCAATAACACCACCGTGTCGATGGCTCGCGGTTGCACTTGATTCAATAACGTGCGTAACGCCGTGTCGCAGCCATGAATGTCCCCAATGGCCAAAGTCCGTGGTGCCGCCTCAAGATCCGTCCGCGATGGTTCAACGCTCATGCACCAATCTTACTCAGCGAGCGGCAGTTGGCACAACGCCATCTGAGTCCGCTGTCGCTTGCGAACGTGTCTGACGCGACAGTTCTGCCAGCCATTGCTGATCAGGCCAGCGATAGGGGCGGAATTTTTCCAGTACACCAGCCTCGTCGTTCTGAAAGAGCGCCAGTTGCTGACCGAGCTTGCTGGCAATAGGTGTATCGACCAGCGTGCTGGAGTCGCTCGGGCTCATCTGGAACAGTATCCGCAGGTCAAATTCCCGCATCACCTGCCGATCAACCGCGCGATTGAGATTGGCGAGGTTATCGCACCAACAGACAGTGTGGATACCAACAGGAGGCCCGTCTCTCAATATCACGGACCACAATTTGTCCGGGGTAGCTTTTTTTGGCTCACTGCCGAAGGAGAAGCCCATATCGTTCTCGTCACGACGCAAATCGCGAAATCTAGCCAGATCGTGGATCATCAGAAATAGCTCGGGCACGGCCGCAGAATCATTCGCGGCGTGGCGACGTTTGACTTCAACGGCCAACAGTTCCAACATTTCCGGCAGCTCGCGCCGGCCGGCAACCTGCACCGAATGCGGAATGATCGCGGCCAACTCTGATAGGCGATGTGCCTGTTGGCCATCGGCTCGCGGACTCTCCAGCACGTAAAAGCGTGCGCCGGCACCTTGATCGATCGAATTAGCCGGAGGGTACTGCGCGGCAATACTAAGCATGGTCGATGCAAGCAGCGCCGCCGCGGCTTCTTCACGTTGACCGATGATCAGCAGGTTGTTGGCGTTCTCCCGTTTGAAACGGGCTGCAGTTGGTTCCTTGATTGCCACCGCTTCACCAAACCAGGCCAAAGCGGAGGTGGGGACACTTCCGGTGGTAACTGCTCCATGGGGCGATGAGCCGCTGCTTGCAGCCGACACACTACCAGTAAACCAAGGTGCCTGATTGAAGCTGCTTTGCAACAACTCATTACGGCGAATATCGGCCGGGGCGTTGCCTTCAAAGACGATCTGCCGTAGTTGCTTGCCGCGAGGACGGGCAGCATCCAGGGCCGTAACCAGATCCAGATAGTCATCACGACGTGCGTCAGACAGCCAGACGACTTGGAACGGATTGTTCCCTTCGAGCAATCCGCCGGCGTCGTTATAGATAGCCTCACCCGGTCGCGAGAGCAATCGCGCCGCGGTGTTTTCTTCGCTGAGGATCAGATGGGCATCGGCTTCGCTGCATTGCAGCGCAATGCGGATTCCCATCTGACCAATA
The DNA here is from genome assembly GCA_034440595.1 of Planctomycetota bacterium. Lineage (GTDB taxonomy): Bacteria > Planctomycetota > Planctomycetia > Pirellulales > JALHPA01 > JAWXCH01. Next base: position 1,862 of record JAWXCH010000135.1, read on the forward strand.
GTGCTGCGCGCCAGGCTATATGCCCCGCCAAGCGTTTGCGAACCGAGCAGAATGTGGATTCCAAATGCGCGTCCTTGTCGCACCAAACGATCGAGCAATAGAGCCGCATCCTGCGCGATTTTGTCATCCTCTACAAACAGCTCGTGAAATTCGTCGATGATGAGCAGCATCCGCGGCAGCACCGCCTTGGGAACCGCTGCCCGGTAAGATTTCAGATCCTGCGCATTGGTCGCGCGGAACAGGTCACCTCGTTTGCGGAGTTCAGCGTCCAAATTCTGCAACACGCTCAGCCCAAATTCCCGTTCGCTTTCAATAGCAATCACGCGCGCATGGGGCAATTCGTGTGTGGCGTACGTCTTGAACTCGACCCCTTTCTTGAAGTCGATCAGATACAGCTCAATCTCGTCCGGGCTATAGGTCAGCGCCAAATTGGTGACCAGCGCATGCAGCAACGTGGATTTTCCGGAACCGGTTTTTCCGGCAATCAGAACATGTTGCGAGGTCCCCTGCCCTAGCCGCATGTATTGGAGCTTGGTCGCACCGGCACGGCCTAGCGCGATGTTAACTCCGTCGCTGGTCGATCCTTTCCAATAAGTTTCTGGGCGCGGTGCGATGTAATCGAACGGAACCTCGACGCGCCGCGAGTCCTTCGCACTTTCACCAGCCATGTGGACCAATTTGCTGAACTGAGCATCGTCTGGCGAGCGATCCACAGATAGCTCAAACGGTCGGAAATCCGGATCGCGCCAGATAAACTGGCCGTCCTTCCACAACAGGCAAGTGCAGTAGGGAACGATATCGTTGAGATCGATGCCCGGCGGCATCATTTGATTGGCGTCGACGGTCATGAACGTGTAGACGCCGCACCGTGCCCCGCTGGAGATAATGCTAATCAGGCGGCGCGCTGAAGATTCGGTGAACCCGCTGGGAAAATTAGCGACGACCAGAATCCGAAAGGCCTCGGCCACTTCGCCCGCATGTGCGTTGTATTCTTCGATCGTCTTGAATTCATTGCGGAGATACTTTTGAATAATATTCTCCATCTGCTCTGTCAGATCGGTCAGTCGCTGCTCGATATGCTGAGGCTCCGTCCAGATGCGACTGGTGACCAGCACATCGTCGTAATCGGCCAGATGCATGA
>JAWXCH010000136.1:0-7422 GCA_034440595.1 Planctomycetota bacterium
CAACATCATTGCCCGGCTGCGCGTCGGTCGGAAAAACATCCCGGAATGCATTAGTGTCGTCCGGCACATTACCGGAGTTCGCACTTTGAGACGCCACGTAGCGTTCGTCTGCGGACATTGTCGCTGACGATTCCAGAGTATCCGCTGGGGAGTCTGAGGCTGGGGAAGCCGAGACCAGTGTCACCGAGAATGCAAAGCGATCCTCCAATCGCTCGATGGTCGTGCGTCGCGCCTGGACACGAGGTCTCCCAGAGACGCTAGAAGATTTTCGATGAATATTCGACAAGCCGAGCATGGAGCGCGCGTAATGTGAATGACCTCATATGCAGGAAACATCATTCTGAACATGGCTGGACGCAATTGCAACGAACCGTCAGGGAAATCAGATCAATTCCACGGATAATTGCGTGACGGAAAAGTTTGCCGAACCCCCGTGATCGTCAATCTCGGGAGTATTCTGCGGCAATCGGTGAAATCCCTGGCCGGCCCCTGCCAGGAAAACCCGGCGTTTTTTGGGTCGTTACCAGCGGCAAGTGAGAAGCCTACCTGCCAACAGGGCACAAAACAAAAGCCTCGACGGAATTGCACCATCGAGGCTCTTGATTCGTTTTTCCCTTGGCCTTGCTGGCTGACCTTGCCGACGCCACCACCGAATGAAACTAATCGGACAGCGACGTATCAACTATCGATCGACGGCCAGCAAATTAGGCGTTACGAGTTAATCGCCTCGAAATTGAGCGTCGAGGCCAGCTCAGTCAAGTTTTCGTCTGTCTCCTTCTCTTCTGCCAATGTCTCTTCCAGCAGCTTGGCGGCTTTATCCATGCCCAGGTTTTGGGCGAAAGTTGCCAGCGTGCCATAGGTGGCGATCTCGTAGTGTTCCACCTTCTGAGCCGAAGCGATGAGGCCCGCATCCATGACTGCCGGCTCGGCGTCTTCTTCCATGAGATGCGATCCTTCTTTGATCAGGCCTTCCATTGCTTCGCATTTTTTGCCGCGGGGGGCGTGCTCGAGCAACTCAAAGACCTTCTCCAGTCGCTCTACGTGTGTCTGGGTCTGCTCCAGATGCTCTTCAAATGCTGCACGAAGCTCATCGGACGAAGCCGCCTTGGCCATTTTGGGTAACGCCTTCAGCAATTGCTTTTCGGCATGGTAGATATCTTTAACCTCGTCAAGAAATAAATCTTGCAAATTCTTCAGCTTACTCATCACACACCTCGAAGGGTTAGTAGAAAGGATTGTTTTGATTTCCTACGGAATGCTCACAGATAGCAGTTCTTGTGCCATAGTATTTGGATCTCTCCCCGCCCTTACGAAGCCTTAGATTTTCGCTTCCGCGGCTTGGTCATTCGACGGGTTGAAGTTGCTCGCTTGGCAGTTGTCCGACCACCCGGTTTCTTACCGGTCGATTTCATGCTGCGTTTCAAAGCGTCCATCAGATTGATCACCGCTGGCTCATCTTCGCTTTCGCTTGTTTCGACCACATCATTCCCTTCCACCTTGGCGTCGATTGGCTCAACCAGGCGGTTGCGATAACGGTTTTTGTAGTCCGAGAATGCGAATTCTTCTTCGCTCCAGGAACGAATCAAATCCTTGGCTAGCTGCAGATTTCGAGCTGTGACCTTGCCGGTCCCTTTGGGGAAATCCTCCGCAGGCCGCAATTCGGACTCGTAATTGAGCATCGCCATCTGCAAGTGCCCGTCAACCGCCCGGATGGCCACAATCTGGTCAATCGGTCCATAAGAACGGGAAGTCAAAATCTCCGATCATGGATCAGAAATGCTTCCCTCACATCTGGCCAGATTCTGCATTGGATTGGGCGAAGGTCCGCAACAATCTGCTCCCAAACAAGACTCCGCGCCAGGCAGCGTCAAAGTCGAGATGTTCGGCCGTATCGCCCGGCAGATGATACCACGGCATGTACCCGTGTTCCCGAAAACTGACGATTGTCATTCCAGGCAATCCGCGGACTAGGAAAGCTAAGCCATCCGTCGGACCGGGCATTGTGTGCGGGCGATTGTCTTCCAAGCCAAACGCTGTTGCCACTTGGCTGGTTGTTTGAATCATCTCTGGCGGGTAGGCAACAGGCCAACCAAACAGAGGCGTTTCCGCCTTGAAGAATTTCACCGGTCCAACTCCCAGGTTATCAAAGTTCACGAAGACGGTCGGTACTGAGTTCAGTTCGGCACGGTGTTGATCGGCCCAAGCAGCAGCACCCAATAACCCAGATTCTTCGCAACCAGGTAGGAGCACGACGAACTCGACGTCGTCGATCGGATTGGTGAGCCAATCCTCAGCCAGGGCCAAGGCAGCCGCCGCGCCGCTTGCATTGTCTGCCGCACCTGGCACAAACGCGCCGATTGACCACTCTCCGACCAACAGGATTGCGACTGTGTAGAGCACCAGCACGACCCCGTTGGCGATCGAAAGCGTGTCGGTCATGCCATTTGCAAATACCAATGCACTGAGCACCGCTTGCCCGCAGATGATGAGTCCGGCCGGCAGCAGCGGAGGTTTCAAAAAGCTTGGCAGCCACCAGAACAGAGGTATCAGATATTTTCCCAGAATCCACATAAAACCAGTGCGTTGTGTATCGTAGTGACCACTTGCGATCACTCGCAGCCGTGGCGATGGAGTCCGAATCCAAGCAAAAACATTCGCTGACTCGTATCTTACGATCGGCCTGCTGAGCCAGATGCCGCACGTCCTGTTTTCAGCCCACATTGAGGCCAGCACGGCGGCGTCGATCGCAATCGCAAGGAGGGGGTGCAGCCAGAAGAGCACACCTCCTGCGGCTGCCACAATCACGTGAATGAGAATCCGACCGCCGAACGAACTGGATCCCTGAAACAGTTCGCGTTGAGGCTCGAGGCCAATGAGTCGCAATTGCTCGCAAAGATAGTCGGCTGCCCTCTGTTCTTGAACTGTGGTGGAACCACGATGCCCGAAGTCCGCTAGAGCACGAACTCGTTGCTCAAAACTCGCACGTTGGGCGTCATTCATTTTGCATATTCACGACTAGGTCTCTTCCCCTTGCCGATTACCTGGTAATGCGACACTTTCCGGAGTTTAGTGGATAGTGGAACTTTACAGTAGGGCCTTGGTCGCTGGAAAGCGACTTGCCGCATTTTCGCGCGGGGGATTCTTGCGAGACATTGACAACTAAAATGCAGGCAAGCAGAGAAAAATAAGAGGGCTTTTTCAATGCAATTGAAGCATAGTCTGCCACGCTAGCCTGTAGACGAGAACACGTACGTGTTCACTGCCCCGTTAGGAATGAGCAGTTATCTCCCGCCCGCTATCAATCAGAGAGCCAGATCCAAAATCCATAGATCGTATTCAGGATGGCACAGGTCGCGGTAGCTCACCCCTGCGTACTAGGCGAGAGCCCGTGTGCGACGACGAACACTCCGCAAGCACGTAATTCCAAACGTAGCGCTGGCGGCTAAACCCAGCACGAGCGTGCTTGGCTCTGGAACAACCTCGGCGGCAATGTTGATACTGGCATCAGCCAAGAACTGGTCGAGCTGCGGCCCAGCAAGTGCAAAGCCGTTCCCGCCATTGACGTTCGTCATGTTCATCGACAGCGAAACCGAATTCGGGTCGAGGTATGGCAACAACGACCCGCCCGTCACCATGGCAAAAGTCGCTGTGAACAATGCACCAGTCCCTGGAGGGCCTAGAAGTCCAGACAGAACGCTATCGGTCAGAGGTCCCTGTAATAGCAAGTTATCCGCTGGGTCGTAGAGGCTGAACATTCCGCCGGAGTATTCCTGAACGACCAAAGGTCCAGCTAAAATGGCTGGCCCCGACAAAAACAATCCGTTAATACTGAACGAGGCTATGCTAGTGTTAATGTCCGGAATGAAATTTAGAAAATCAGTGTATTCGATAGCCGTGTACTGATCGCCAAGTGGCGGACCGACCACTTGGTCGATTGTGGAAAGAAACCCGGGCGATTGTCCGGCGGGGAAACCCATTCCGACGTCAGGTCCTGTGCCGCCCAAATTGAGCTTAATAATTGTAGCGGCCTGTGCGACAGGTAATGCTACACAGATGATTGCACAAGCTATAAGGCCCCGGATTCCTGTTTTACTTACTGCCGTCATTGGATTATCCGTTTGTATTGAAGCCTAGATGTGATTCGGAGTGGCCCTAAGTGTGCGATTAGCTTCGCCCCTAGGCTGGACGTGATTCTAACGGAATTTTCAGCGACGTATACATTTTGGCGCGGCTCTACGAAAAATTAACAAAATAGAAATAACCCCTAAATAACACCTACTTTATAGCCGTTTCCATCTTTATCGGCTGCGACTCCTGAACTGCCGAAGAATATCGTGATTCTGCGATGCCGCTCGGCAAATCGTTCATTGCGTCCGGACTTGAGCCGCGCCGCCACACCGCCCCACCACGATGGGGGGCAGTTGCGCTCAGCGCGAAAATATGCAGAGAGAATTGAATCTGCTACGGACGCGCGATGCGGCAGAGGGCCTAGAATTTTTTGTATTGCAGCCACTTGCCGTTGAAAGACAGTTCCATGCGCGGCACACCGGCTGGATCTTCCACTTTGTCGATGTCGATCGACATGTCGATCGCGCTCATGATGCCGTCGCCAAATAGCTCATGCGCCACGTCCTTAAAGACCGGACCATAGAGCAGCACGATTTCGTAGAGCCGGTAGATGAAGGGATCGGTCGGTGGCCAAGGCTGCGCTGGTGCCCGATGCGGCGCCTTCACCAACACCCCTTGCGCCTCGGCTGGCAACTCGAGAGCTTTGACCAGGCCCGCAGCCTCCTCGCTAGTACACTGCCCATAGCCGTACACCAGCATGGCCGTGTAGACCGGGCTTCTGCCGATCGATTTTCCAATGGACGACCAGTCGAGCCGGAGACGATCCTTCGCCTCCAGCCCCAGGTCACGAACCTCGTCGCGCGTCTGCATTTACGTTCTCCGTTTCGTGAATGAATGTCCCAACTATCCCTTTTTGAAGCGTGCGGCCTCTTCGGCACCCTTGGTCGCATTGCCGGCACTGTAGGAATGCGCGCCTGCGCCCGCCAGTTTCCCCTCGTGAACGATCAGATACTTTTCGCGAATCGGTCGTCCCTCGAAGTAGCACTCCAGAATCTCGCGCGTGCCGGCAGCGTAACGAGCCTGCGCCGAAAGGCTGGAGCCTGAAATGTGTGGGGTCATGCCGTGGTGTGGCATCGTGCGCCACGGGTGGTCCTGCGGGGCCGGCTGCGGAAACCAGACATCCCCGGCGTAGCCCGCTAATTGACCGCTTTCCAGTGCCCGCACGATGGCATCCCGATCGCAAATCTTGCCGCGCGCGGTATTGATCAGGTAAGCACCTCGCTTCATCTTGCTGAGCATTTTCTCGTTGAATAGGTGCTCGGTTTCAGGATAAAGAGGACAGTTGATGGTTACCACGTCGCACACTTTGACCATCGACTCCACATCGGCATGATAGGTCAGGTTCAACTCCTTCTCGACGCTTTCGGGAAGGCGATGCCGATCGGTGTAATGCAGCTTCACATCGAACGGCTTAAGCCGTCGCAGCACGGCCAGGCCGATGCGACCAGCGGCAACCGTGCCGACCGTCATCCCTTCCAGGTCGTAAGAACGGGCTACACAATCCGCAATGTTCCAACCTTTCTTCACAACCCAGTCGTACGACGGAATGTAATTGCGAACCAGCCCGAGAATCATCATCACCACGTGTTCGGCAACACTAATGCTGTTGCTGAAAGTCACCTCCGCTACGGTCAGCTTACGGTCCATGGCGGCTTGCAAATCGACGTGGTCCGAGCCGATTCCTGCCGTGATGGCGAGCTTGAGCTTGGGTGCCTTGGCGATTCGCTCGGCAGTAATGTATGCGGGCCAGAAGGGTTGGGAGATCACAATCTCGGCGTCGGCTAGCTCCTTGTCCAAAGTCGAGCCCGCGCCGTCCTTGTCAGACGTGACCACAAGGGTATGCCCGAGACTTTCCAGGAACTTTCGCAATCCTAGCTCACCGGAAACGCTTCCCAGCAACACGCCCGGCTGAAAGTCGATCGCCTTGGGAGAGGGCAACGTCTGGCCGTCGGGATATTTCTCCAGCTTAGGTAGCCCATCGCGAGCGTAGGACTTGGGATAGCCATTGATGGGATCGTCATACAAAACGCAAACGACTTTGGACATGAGCTGCTCCGCCTGATCAGTGGAAGGTGCAATTATCAGAACCGTTATTCCCGACGGAATATCTCGGTATTGTGGAGACCGTATGGGTCCAGGTCAAGCGTCCAGCACGTGTTCAGCCGTTTTTGTAACTCTGGCTGCCGAGTGCCCCTGTTGCCTGCCCTTGCGAAGGCGTGGGCGGGAATCCAGTTCACTCCGTCATTCCCGCGCATGCGGGAATCCAGTCCTCTTCACCTCTCCCGCTTGCGGGAGAGGTCGCGGTATCAGCCGCGGGTGAGGGTGCCCTATGTCACATTTCGCGTTGCGGAAATGTTGCCGCGTGTCCATCATTCTCGCGAACGCGGGAATCCAGTTTGTAGGGGACGTGCAACGCACCACACACTCGGCTTAGGGTAGCACAACCAATTCGCCTCAACTTCGCGCGGTCGTATGCAGCCTAGTCGACCGGTGCGTGGAACGTACCATGAACTACACAAGTCGCCGGGAATCATTGCTGCCCGCCTCCGCGAAGGCGTGGGATGGGAACCCAGGAATTCACCCTATCGCAGGTGCTGGCTTTTTTTCAAGCGCACGCTGCGCGAGAACAGGAGATCAGTGGAACAGGTGAGCAGGTAAAGTTGGCTTTAATTTGCTGATGACGCGCCGTGGCTCTATAACTGCACCGGCCAGCCAAGCGCTCGGTGCAAGCGAAATTGAGCTGAGTTGTAATCCACTAGTGCGCGAAGGTACTCGCGGCGTGCTTGATCGAGTGCATGAATCGATTGCAAAGTTTCGATGGGCAACCCCTTCAAATCTCGCACGCGAAGCCAGTTGCGTTCAAAGGAGGCGGTGGCTCGCTGGACCGCTTGTTGAGAAATGGCAATCTGTCGGTGACGTGCTTGAACCTGAGCGTTGGCCTCGATGATTTCGCGGCTGACCAGATTCATCACGCGGATATGTTCGAACCGCCGTTGGTCATACTGTGCACGAGCCTCGCGACGCGCGGCGTATTCCCCGACACCCATGCCACGCAACTGCCAATAGGCAATCGCATCCAGATCGAATCGACCGGCGGTATTGTCAATCTCACTCCCTGGGCCGCCCCCGAACCCGGCATAGCTGGTGCCAAACGTAACGTTCGGCAGCCAGGGTGCGGTTTTTTCCATTTTGTAACGATGGACCGCCTCACCGACCAGGTGTTGCGCCTCTGCTAACTCCGGCCTGTTGGTCAGACCGGTTGGCAAGAGTGAATGGATCGGTGTATCGCGTGGC
>JAWXCH010000137.1:0-6938 GCA_034440595.1 Planctomycetota bacterium
CCCCAGGTGCGCTGCGCGACCTGGGGCTGTGGTGTTAAACGCCTTCGGCGTATTTGTGGCAATCTGCAAGCTAGCAAAGATGTGTAGATACTTATGGGCGGAGCCAGTGGCACACAAGCTGATAGCTAGGATATGTCAGGAAATAGAAAAGATAGGAGCATTTTCATGGATCAATACATTCTGGCACTCGATCAAGGGACGACCTCTAGCCGAGCTATTGTTTTCAATCATAGTGGGCACATTGTCTCCTGCGATCAGCAAGAGTTTCCGCAGATTCTGCCATCGCCAGGGATTGTCGAACACGACCCCGAGGCGATTTGGACATCGCAATTGACCGTGGCGCGGCAGGCGATCGCCAAGGCAAAACTATCCGCCAGCGACATTGCCGCCGTCGGAATCACCAACCAACGCGAAACGACCATTCTTTGGGAACGTGACATGGGCCGACCGGTTACCAATGCGATCGTCTGGCAGAGCCGACTGACAGCACCCATCTGCAATGAACTGAAACAACAAGGTCTGGAGCCTCTGTTTCGCTCTCGCACGGGATTATTACTGGATGCGTATTTTTCTGGGACCAAGATCAAGTACCTGCTGGACACGATTCCTAATCTGCGAGATCGTGCTCAGCGTGGTGAGATCCTGTTCGGCACGGTCGATTCGTTTCTGATTTGGAGACTAACTGGCCAGCACGTCACCGACGTGACCAACGCCAGTCGAACATTGCTGTTCAACATCCACACACTTCAGTGGGATGATGAACTGCTGAAGATTCTGGACATACCTCGCGCCATGTTGCCGGCAGTTCGTTCATCCAGCGAGCAGTACGGTGTGACCAAGGCAGAATGGTTTGGCCGCGAGATTCCTGTTTCCGGCTGCGCCGGTGACCAGCAAGCGGCGACGTTTGGACAAGCCTGCTTCGAAGTCGGCAGTGCCAAGAACACCTATGGAACGGGCTGCTTTATGCTCCTGAATACCGGCACCAAGCCGGTCGAATCGAAAAACAACTTGCTGACCACGATTGCCTGGCAGATCAACAATCAGGTGACTTACTGCCTGGAAGGGTCCGTCTTTATTGCCGGAGCCGTGGTGCAGTGGCTACGCGATGGGCTAGGCATTGCGGCTAGCGCTGGTGAAATTGCGGCGTTGGCGGCATCGGTTCCAGACAATGGCGGAGTTTACCTGGTACCCGCGTTTGTCGGGCTAGGCGCTCCACACTGGGATGCACATGCACGCGGCGCGATCTTTGGAATCACGCGCGGAACAACCGCTGCGCACGTCGCTCGAGCAGCGATCGAATCGATGGCCTTTCAGACCTTTGACCTGCTGAACGCCATGGAGCAAGATGCCAAACTGGAACTGACAAAACTCAAGGTCGATGGTGGTGCCTGTGTGAACGATCAGCTCATGCAGTTTCAAGCCGATCTGCTGAACGTGGAAGTGCAACGCCCGCAGGTTGCTGAGACGACGGCACTAGGCGCGGCGTACCTGGCCGGTCTGGCGGTCGGCTACTGGAACGACACCCGTGACATTGAGCAGAACTGGATCCTGGATCGGCAGTTCTCACCGGCGATGGCACCAGAGCAGCGTAATGTACTAACCAAGCGCTGGCAGAAAGCGGTCGAGCGCACGCTGAACTGGGACGAGCCTAGTTGAAAATGTGTGCGATTGAATTGTGTGCCACTGGCTCCGCCAGTGTGATTAGCGCATTCTGTTAATTCGCTTCGTTGTCTTCCAAGCTGGCGCGATCCGAAGGATGCCACAGCGGCAGTCCCATTTTCAGGCGTTCGGCCATGACAGCCAGCTTCTCGTCGGTGCCTGGCAAGGCGCGCGTCGAGTTGTATTTCTCGCGTCCAACTTCTTGAGGCTCAAAATCCCAGAGCCCCATTTTTACCGCTTCCAAGATTGAGAACATCACTTCCGACCCTCCGGTTCAAGCTATGAAAGTTCTTGACCATCCTTGGTCGTCCTGTGAATTCTGATCGAGTGATCAATTCCTTCGCAACCCGCTTTTGCCCTTCGATCTGTTCGCAAAACACGGCTTTCCAATCCGCCTTGGATTGTGCAGTTTTGGCGCTTTGAGGGTGTTTGTCAAGCATTTTGTCAAATTGCCTGCCGCCGCTGAATCGGACTATGCACGGCACTGCTCCACTGCCGCACTAAATCCTGCGAAAGTTCCCCAATTCTGGTCGAATGGCAGACTCCACCGCGAACTGCGACATAGTCGGGTTCCAGCGGCAACAATCTCGTCAGATCGGAAAATTTCAGGCCACCGGCCAGCACCGTCGTAATTCCCAGTTGGCGCGCGGCATTTAGCAAAGAGTCAATCTCTGCCAGCTTCCATTGCCGCAGCAGGCCCGGCTGAGATTTATCATAGGTGTCGATCAGCATGACCGATGCACCGAGAGCGGCAGCCTCGGTCAATACCAATAGTGGTGCCGGGGCATCACAATTCTGCCAGTCTGCATACACGACGGCCACGCGCGCTGTATTCACTGACAACGGAGTCAATGCGGATTGCCAACGCTCGGGCCAATCGGCTAACTTTGCCGCACCAGCCAGACCTATCTTCGCATAATTGACAACTATGCGGTGGCTTATTCGAGCCAATCGAAGAGTATTCTCCGCCGCATCGCCACAAAGTTCTCCCAAGGCGACACTGACTGGCACGCGACCATTCACCGCTGCGACCACAGCTTGCACGGTATCCATCGAAGCAGCACCCAGCGAGCCGAACCGCGGCTCCTTGACATCGATCAGATCGGCACCCGCATCAATTGCCAGACGTGCCTCGTGTTCGTTTCGCACACTGATGAGCAACCGCGTCATGAGTCGTTCCAGTGGTTCAGAATTCTTAACAGCGGTCAGTGCAATAGACACTACGAGCTACTGACGACCGGCCGAGCGGCGTGCTTCTGCGCCTCAACCAGTTGTGCATTGAGCCGATTCACCAGATCCAAGCTCAGTCGCTCGCACCACATGCCTCGGATAGTGATATAGCCCCCACACCATTTTCCAAACGTGCGGTTCGTCTCCACAGTTTGCCAGTCGGTCGCGCGCTCGGCAATGCGCACCGACAGGTTGTAGGCCTCCACCTCACGATGTGATTTGCCCGGCAGCGGCGTGAGTGACTTTTCGAGAAAGAAGCACTCGACATACTCTAGTGGCACTTCAATCGGCCCGGATGTGCGCAGGAACATCAGTAGGTGTTCGCCTGATCGAACCAGCCGTGGTCGCATCCCTATGCTAACCAGCAAGATCAGAAGCTGGCCACCGATGCCAACCAGCACCGCCGAAATCCACCAGACAACTACCGGAGCGGAATTCGCAAACCCCCAGAGCAGACCTAACCCTATTGCGACCAATAAAGCCAGCGGAATCACGGCGCTCAGCATTGCACGCCGGTTGCCGTGCAGCCAGATTTCGCGATTGTTGGTGGATGAAAGACCTGTGCTCATCCTCACACTTTAGCAGATGCCACCGTGATCGTGCAGTCTAGGAGCAGGCCTTACGTCTCGTACGTCATCCGGCCGTATTGCTGCGAGCGGCTGATCTTGTCCGTGGCGTACAGCCCGGCCAAGATAAATTCGACGCAGGAGGCACGCATTGCCGGGTCGCTGGCCGCATTGACCTCAAAGGCTTTTTCCCAGACCGGGGGAATTCGTTTGAGCCGTTCGCTATAGACCGCCGACGGGAGCATGTCGCCGACTTCGATTTTGATCCCCTGGCCAAAAATCTGCGCGATCTCTTCGATCCCATGCCGTTCGACGTACTCGTTGAACACCACCTGAATGGCCTCGGCAATCACGGAATCCAGCACCTGCCGCTCGGACATCTGATGGCTCCCCATCAGGTCGAGTTCCAGCTTTCCCAATGACGACGAGTACAGATGTGCCAGATCGCTAATTCGCGGGACTGCCGGTTTCTCTCCCAGCCGAATTCCGCGCTGCCTCGCACTCGCCACCATCGTGCGATAATTGGCAATGCTAAACCGCGCACTCACACCCGATTGGTGATCAATAAATTTACTGCGCCGCGCAGAGATAGTAATCTGCTCGATAATTTCCCGCATGAAGTAGGGAACCGCGACCGGAAACTCTCCACCGAGTTCTACCGCGGCCTCTTGTTCCATGATCTGCACACCCAGGTCGCGCTCACGCGGGTAGTGCGTATGAATCACCGAGCCGATGCGATCCTTCAACTGTGGGATCACCTTGCCCGAGCGGTTGTACGTGCTGGGGTTGGCACTGAAGAGAATCAGCACATCGATTTCAAACGCCACCGGATAACCGCGAATCTGAACGTCCCGCTCTTCCAGAATGTTGAACAGCCCGACCTGGACCAGCTCATCTAGCTCGGGTAGTTCGTTCATGGCAAAAATGCCACGATGCAGCCGTGGTATCAAACCAAAGTGCAGCGCCTCTTCGGTCGACATGCTGGCACCCCCCGCCAGCTTGGCAGGGTCGATTTCGCCGATGATGTCCGCAAACTTGGTCCCTGGGGCCAGTCGCTCGGCATAGCGTGCTTCTCGGTTCCACCACGCGATTGGCACCTGCTCTTCAGAATGCGTTGCCAAAAAACGCTTGCAGACACTACTGATCGGGTGAAACGGATCGTCATGAACCGGCGACTCAGGTAGATCAATATATGGAATCTCTTCATCCAAAAAGCGGACCAACTGCCGCATCAGTCGGCTCTTGGCCTGACCCTTCTCGCCAAGAAAAAGCATGTCGTGCCCGGCCAGAATGGCGATGTTCACCTCTGGGATGACCGTATCGTCGTAGCCGATGATTCCCGGAAACAACGTCTCACCTTCGCGCAGTTGCCGCAAAAAATTGTGATAAATCTCCTGCTTGACGGTTTTGGATTGCCAGCCGCTGGCACGAAGGTCGCGAAGGTTCGTCGGGCGAGAATCGGGCCTATTGCTCATGAATTTTTCCTGACGATATGGACTGCGAGATTGCTCTGAAGCGAAATTGGCCGCGATCCGGCCACTGGCACCGGCCCCCTCGGCAGTGGTGTTAGCCTGCCCGCAAATGGACAATCCCGATCGCGCTCAAAGATAGAAGATTATAGCGCCAATCCGCAGAAAACCAACCGCCTATTCAGAAGTCATTGTGTCATGCTGTACAAATTCAGCGTGATGTGAGCCTGTCCCTGATGATGCGGCTCGTGCCAGACAATGACGTTCAGCGCATCATGCACGGTCCAGCCGCGCTGCTTGAAGGACTCGGGAATTTCACTCAAGCGGTCGTCGCCGAAGAGCGCTAGTGTTGTGAGCAAATTGGCTCGAGAGACTGTCAGCACTTGTCGAATTTCGGCCACCGTCGGCACGTTCTGGTCGGCGGAACTTCCCTGGCGAAAGCGTGCCCACCACTCGCCACAAACCGGCTGCCGATCTGGTGCGAGGTGCTGCGTAGCAAAGATATCCTCGGTCACCGCCAGATGCATGAGTTGCCAGGCGACATGTGCCCGGCCAGTGGCTGGCTGCCAGGCCAAAGCCTGCGCCGGATCCGGCAGTTTCTCCACACGGTCGAGCAATGCCAGAGTTCGAGTGCGATTGAATTCGAGTGACTTGATTACGACGTCTACAATGGACATAGTTGGCGCGCTAGGCTGAAGAGGTGCGAAGTGAATACTTCACAGCCTACCAGAGTGGGACGCCGCCTTGCAATCGCCACTCAGTCCCTACCGCGCCACCGGCAGCTTGATCGTAAACATCGTTCCCTTGCCGATCGCGCTTTCCACACGGATACGCCCGTGGTGCGCTTCGATAATATCGCGGCAAGCCGATAGCCCTAATCCGGTGCCACCTTTGCCGGTCGAGTCGGGACCAGACTTCGTCGTAAAGAACGGATCAAATATCTTGCGCAAGGTCTCCGGCTCCATGCCGCTGCCGGTATCGCGAACCACCAAGTCGACCATTTGATTGGCCGGGTCGTTGAGCAGCTTCAAAATAATCGTGCCACCGGTTGGCATCGCCTGCCGGGCATTGATCAGCAAATTCATCAGCACCTGCTGTAGCTGATTGCCGTTGGCCAGTGCCTGCGGTGCCGGTTCGATGACACGCTCGATCTTGATGCGATGTTTGGTAAGTTCACGTTCGAGCAACAGCACCGAGTCGTCGATGATCTTAACTAGGTCTGTGGGCTCCAGCGACGAGCTGCGATTGCGTGCAAAGCCGAGAATGCCGTTGGTGATTTGTGAGGCGCGCTGACCGGCCGCCAGTATCTTGTCAAATGCCTTGTCGCGCGTCGGGGCATCGGGATGTCGAATCCCCATCTTGGCGTAGTTGATGATCGTCATCAGGACGTTGTTGAACTCGTGCGTCGTGGTGCTGACCAGCTCGCCCAGCGCGGTCATTTTTTGAGCGTTGGCCAACTGCTGCTTCAACGAGGCAATCTGCTGCTCGAGTTGCAACACCTGCTCGGAAGTTCCGCGAAACTTATCCTGTCCAACTGACATGCACGGTACTCCACAAAAACGACCGCCTGAACTTTCGTGAATCCCCAACCTTGACCACTTTGACCTGCTACACCATGACCCCTGGTTTGACCAGACTGCCTCGCCGTAGCGTTCTAACCTTCGCTGGCTGCTAGATTTAATGCATATTCATCCTATCGTCGCACCGGGCTAGGACTCTGTACCGTAAGCCGGTACAATCGCCCCGCGTTTTCTATGGGGTGCCACTGCTGCCTGCCCTCGCGAAGGCGGGGGGCTTGCCCAGCAGTGCTTTGGATTATTTGAAAAACCCCAAAATTCCAGCCTTGTCGCATTACTAGACTCGTATCAGCCACTGCTAGCCCACAAGGAGTTTCGCATGGATGCGGGACGAATTCACACCATCGAACTGCTTGAGCAAGCACTGGCTGCGGCCGAGCAGTTGGGCTACACCGTTCGTGAAGACGAATTGGCCGGCAGAGCAGGGGGGGCCTGCG
>JAWXCH010000138.1:0-2704 GCA_034440595.1 Planctomycetota bacterium
GGCAACAGCAGTCGCCAAACAGACGCCACGGATCGCAACCTTCGGGGCATTCCATTTCGCAGCCAGCGTATGGATCGCAGCACGAATTGCAACTGCATGAATCACAACTTCCGCTGGCACAACTGTCGCATGATGGGGCTGGCGCAGCACAGTCACTCGTGGCGGAACAGTCGCTTGCGGAAGCCGCGCCCTCTGTGGCAGAGGTACGCTTGATGGGTATCGCAGGCAATCCGCCTGGCACTCGGCCTTCGTCTGTATTGCTCAGATCGGTGGCGACGCTCGCCGCGACCGTATCGGCTCGGCGATCGGTGTACGCAAACGCGTCATTGACGGTAAGCGGGCTGCCGGCACGAATCGGCAGCGGAGTTTGTGCCGAAGCTGCCGCGATAGGCAGCCCGAGAACCGCCACGCTGGCAATCCATTTCCATTGATTAAACTTCATGTACCGACTCCTTACATCCTGCGAGAGAAGAGAAATTAGAATCGTGGAAAATGGTCGCGACGCAATGCTGCCTGCTCAACTCTCGGCGAGGTCGTTACCGCGAAGAACCTCGCGATTGGAACCATCCCTCGAACCGCACAGCTAGTACGATGCAACCAGACCGACTAACTAACAAAGGTCTTCGGACTGTGTTAAGCGGCAGATTCAGTTCTAGCAGCAGATGCGCAATGAATTACCGGGCTTACCATGCTTACGCAACCGACACGTCCGGCACAAGAAGAATGATCCGCAAGATATTTAGCAGCATGGACTTACAACAATCGGTGCGTTACTACGACAACTTGCTGCAGAGTTTTGATACGAAAGAAGCCCCGCCAGTGACGGCGGGGCTTCTACGATTTCTTTCAGATTGCTGGTCGAGCAGAGCTAAACGACTTCGCTCAGACCAGGGACTGCCAATTTGTACATGCCGTCTTCGCCCGGATTCACGGGCATTTCCGCATCCCAGGTGAACTGCGTCGGCATCAGCGATTTCTTGGAGTTGATCGCTTCGTCCCAGGTCAGTTCTTTGCCCGAGTAGGTACACATGCGGCCCAGAATCGCCGTCATCGTGCTCTTGGCACCCGCTTCGGCTTCATTGATCGGGCTGCCGGCACGAATACTGGCAAACAGATCGTCGTGTTCGACCTGATAAGGGTTTGGATCACCCTTGCGTTTGTGCGTCCACTTTCCGTCCTGGCCATTGATCAGATAGGCACCGATATCGGCATGTCCCTTGGAACCGTGGACATATTCCGAAACGGCGTTCCAGCAGCCCGGAATGTGTCGGCACTGGCTGAACATCTTGGTGCCGTCGGCATATGTGAACTCCACGGCGTGATGATCAAATGTCTCGCCATAGTCCTTTCCTTTGCGAACCTGGCAGCCACCCATGCCGTTGGCCTTCACCGGGTAGGCATTCTTTAACCAGTTGATCACGTCCAAATTGTGAATGTGCTGCTCGACAATATGGTCACCGCAAATCCAGGTGAAGTAGTACCAGTTCTTCATCTGGTATTCCATTTCGGTCAACGGGCGACCAAAATTCTTCGCCAGACTTTCACGCGAGTGCACCCACGGCGTGGCACCGTTCCAGTAGACGCGCGCGGCAATAATGTCACCAATCGCACCGTCTTGCAATTGCTTGATCGTCTCGATATAGCCTTCCTGGTGACGACGTTGGAGACCGACACCGACGCCGAGGTTCTTTTTCTTGGCTTCTTCTGCGGCAGCTAGCACCATGCGCACGCCACCCGCATCGGAGGCAACCGGCTTCTCCATGAAGACGTGTTTGCCGGCCTTGACGGCAGCATCAAAGTGAATTGGTCGGAAACCAGGAGGCGTGGCGAGAATTACCAGATCGGGACCGGCGTCTAGCACTTTTTGATAGGCATCAAATCCAACGAACTGTCGCTCCTTTGGTACGTCGATCTTATCTCGGATCCCGTCGTCCTTGTTCAGATTATTCAGGCAACCATTCAGGTTCCCCTCAAAAGCGTCTCCCAAGGCAATCAGCTTGACGTTCCCTTCAGTGTGCAAAGCCTGACTGGCTGCACCGCTACCACGACCACCGCAACCGATCAGCGCAATCTTGATTTGATCGTCTCCAGCGGCATGGGCACTGCGTGCGATGCCGAGCGTACTGGCAACAGCACCGCCGGCCATAAGCAGCGAAGAACTCTTAAGAAAATCGCGGCGCGAGCCGGGCTGAATCGGTTTGGAAGATTGGTCGTGCATCACGGTTGGATACTCCGTACTAGTAAAAGGGAAATCGGCGAGAGTGGTGTAGGTAGGAAGCACTGGCGGAAGAGCATACTTCTCTACGGAAATCGGAGCAGCCGGTTCTCCCCGGGTTCGGCCTTTCACATTTCCGCACTCGCTCGCTGCAACCTGCCGCTCCCGCGAGCCACGCTCATACCCTCACCTTAAACGATCGGGGGGCAAATGGCAATGTTTTTGGTCATTTCGGGCAGGAAAGCCCAAGAAACAGGGGCTAACCGTACCTAGACCTCGTAAATAGTGGATCAGTTTGCGAGTGCGTGAGTTGGCTGTTGCGTGCGTTGTGTACGTTGCGCGCGTCTGATTTTTCGTTTTTTGTCATGGCCCCTCCGTCCTTCCCGCGCAGCCCTCAGTCGCCTTTCGCTCCGCCGAAAGAGTGCCTTCCTCTTTTGCGTTAGCCCAGGACTTTCGGACAGTGGGCGGGGAGCGGATAATGGTTCCCCA
>JAWXCH010000139.1:0-7524 GCA_034440595.1 Planctomycetota bacterium
AAAACGATCCATGAGCATGCGCTTCTGTGTGGCGTTTATTCCGCAAAATGGCTCTACTTTTGCCTACAAAGTAATCCGCGTAGGCGGAACTGGCGAGCAGCGAATCCACCAGTTGCTCGCGCTTGTTCGGGTTGGTGTCGGCGACGAATTTTTCCGACTCAGCGGCAGTTGGCAATCGACCGGTGATGTCAATCGAGACACGTCGAATATAAGTGGCATCGTCGCAAAGCTGCGAAGGAGGCAGGCCAAGCGTCTTGAGCTGCGCGAACACGTGTTCGTCAATCAGATTCTTGGTCGGTGGCAGGTTGTCTACAACGATCCCCATCGGCATGATGCCGCGGAACACAGAAACCTGTCCCTGGTACCGAGCCATGATCGCCACCATGCCGGTCATTTCGTTCGACTTGACCAAACCCGTTTCTGAAACAGTAGCCATCTCTGGATCGTTCGGTTCAAACTGCGTCATGCTGGTCACGTCGCGCGTCTGACCGTCGGAGTAGTAAGCGATACAGACGAGTTGCTGTTCGCCATTGCGACCGAGTGTTCGCTCTCGAGGAAACAATTCGACACGCGTAACGACAGGATCGGTCGCGTTGCCATAAGGCATCCCCTGTTCGATCCAACGACGCAAGATCCGATAGGGTGCCGAATCCACTTCGATTCTGGCTCCACCCCCGTGCGGGACGGTTCCGGCGGCTTTTTGCAAAAGCAGGCTGCGATCCGGAGCGGCAGGAAACAGCCGTCGGCCACGTGCTTCTTTGACCAGATGCTCGAAATCCTCGGTCGGCTCAAAACCTAGTAGCGACAGGCGAAAGCCGTTCTGCCCACTCGCTTTTCCATGGCAGCCGCCGCTGTTGCAAGCAAACTTGGTGAAGACCGGCACCACCTGATTTGGAAAATTGACAGGAACATCCTGGACGATTTGGTTGACATGGACCTGCGTCAAGACCGTCTTGCCGCTGGGGTGAGTGATCGAGACTGTCGCGGTCCCTTCGGACACGGGTGTCACAAGACCACCTTTGCCAATGGTCACAATACCGCTCGGGCTTACTTCATATTTGACGTGATGCGTCACATCGCGCAAGGCACCCGATGCTAGCACTCCGGTGACCACAAGCTGCTGACGTGCATCGCGCCCTGACAGCGTAAAACTGCTGGTGTCCGTTTTGCCCAGTTCGAGCTGCAGAGCAGTGACGCTGCCGGGAACTGCTACTTCGGCTTTGGCTTCCGGTGGTTTAACTGCATTGGGATCGCCAACTTTCTGATCGACCGCAGGGCTGGCAGCAGGTAAAGCCTCAACGGCCGGAGTTTTCGCCGCCGGGGGCACCGACAATGTCGGAGCCGCTGGGTCAGCAAATAAATTTGAAGCGACCGTCGTGGTCAAGCTCAGACAGACGAACAACGCGATCCGCGCGAACGTTCGACGCATGGCAGGTTCCTCCCTAATGTGGCCTTGGCAGGCTTCGTGAGCAGCAGGCGTGCGGAAGCAGGACTGTGTAGCTGGCGGATGTAAACAGGCGGGCAGCAGTCGAGCCAATCGGTTGGCATCAACCACCGGTCAACGACTCAACTTCTCGTTGACCTTATCAGCGGCATTCTAACGCTTCGGTGATTATCCTCATAAATGGCTCTTTATGCAAGCATTTTAGGAGCGGGTTGCCGCAGATACCCAATATCGGAGGTGGAATATTCGGAGCAGCAGTCCAAGATTGACTGGCCCCAATGGCTGCCTGAACGGCGCCTGTTCTGACCTGACTGAGGGTATTCATTAAACCGCCCAGTGCAATGTTCCGTGGCTAGACAGAGGCCCGGACTGACAGAAACTCTACAAAGACTCTTAAGTCCATACACCGTTTATAGTTCCAAATAGCACCGGTAGGTCGATCACACTTCTCAATCGCTGTAAAAACTCCACCCGAGGGATCTCAATCCCCCCGAGCGACTCTGTGTGTGGGTTCAGTTGCTGAATATCAAACAGCCGATACCCCTGCCGTTGGAGGTGCCGGACCAGATGAGCCAAGGCGACTTTGGATGCATCGCGGGTTCGGTGGAACATGGACTCTCCGGCGAACAGACCTCCCATTGTGACACCGTAGGTTCCGCCGACTAGGTCGTCTCCTTGCCAGACTTCCACACTGTGGACCACTCCCAGAGCATTAAGCTGCTGATAATAATGGATCATCGATTCAGTCAACCAGGTCCCCCCGCGACGATCGTCGGCGGTGGCACAGCCGTGGAGCACGCCCGCGATGTCTTGATCGCTGGTCACTCGAAACTTGCCACTGCGGCAGGTTCGCTCCAGCCGGCGGCTGACGTGGAATTGGTCGAACTCAAAAATTCCGCGCGGGTCGGGGGACCACCAGAGCATCGGCTCACCGTCTCCAAACATCGGCCAGGGAAAGATTCCGTGGCGGTAGGCATCTAAGAGTCGCTCGATCGATAGGGCTCCGCCGACTTGGACAATGCCATGTTCGTCCGCTGCATCCGCAGGAGGGAAGTATCGCGATTTGACCTGACGCGCCATGCCATCAGATTAGCAGATTGCGATGCGGCCAACGAGCGATAGAGGATGGCCGCGGCTCTGTCATTCCCGCGAACGCGGGATTCCAGTTCTCCCCGTCATTCCCGCGAACGCGGGAATCCAGAATACACTTCGTCATCTCCCCCAACCCTACCGTAGACCCGAAGGGTCGTCTCTGTCAGCCCGTGGGTGGAGGGAGCGCAGCGACCGGAACCCCGGGTTAGCTGCGACGATGAGCCTCGGCCCTGAAGGGGACGGTCAGTGTTGACTTAGCGACGCTTAAACCATCCTTGGCTACCGCGATAGCACTCTTTCGGCGGAGCGAAAGGCGACTGTACTACGGCAACTCCGCCAGCAGCTTGTTGAACTTTGGCCGCACGAGGTGTTTGGTCTCTTTGCTCGGTATCGAGCTAACCGCACAGGTCAGCTTGGGTTCCAGCCAAAAACCGTGTAGCTCGCATTTGACGAACGGAGTCGCACGCAGCATCTTACGCATTTTTTTGTTGAGCAACCCACGCACCTCCGGGGTGATTCCTTCGCTCACGGTACCCACATACTGCAAGTTGTCTTTGATATCGGCAGCCAAAATCAGCGAGGAAAAGTCCGTTTCGCGAAAGGGAATGAAACCGATGATCACGCAGTCTTGCAGCTTGGTTCTTGGATCCAGCTTGGCGGGATCGGTCTTTGGTGTGTCCGAACCGTCGCCCGCGGAGTTGTCTGCCACTTGATCCAGCGAGTCGACGAGCGAAGAGTCCCCTTCTTCGGCCATCTTTTTGGCCTGCTCGGTGATGGCCTTCATCAGGTTCTTCTTCGGCGGTACCGGCCCCCAATCAATCAGGCTGTTGAATTGAATCCCGCCCACGATGAAGAAGGCGGATAGCGTCAGCACTTCTCCCCACAGCAAAAACGAGAGCCGGCGATAGGACGTTGGCAGTTCACGGATCGAGGCTCCCCAGATCATCCACGGCTTGAGAAAGAAATCCAACGGGTGGAGATTTTCGCAATGTGTAATAGCGACGAAGCAGCAGAGCACGTGACCCAGTACAAACAACAGCGTCCCGGTGATCGATTGCGCCCAGGTCCAGTGATAACGTAGCGGCCCCTGCGGGACAGTTGATCTGACCATCAAACTAAACAAGACGATCGCCAAGGTGCCAAGGATCATGATCCACCCCCAGCGCGGAATTGCACGGAGCAGATCCATTGGGCTGAACTTGGTGGCCTTCTGCGGAACCGCTGCTACTGTTACAACGGCTGGTTCCAGCTCCCACGGATCGACTTCGACGGTGATACCTAGCTTGGGATAGAACCCGCAACGGCGACAGTAAAGTTCGTCGCGTGCCAACTGTTTTTGACAGTTCGAGCAGCACTCACCGCTTTTCGCCTCTTCGGCGACTAGAGTTGCAACCGGTATAGCGATGGAATCAAATTCACCGCCTTCGATACCGTCTTCTGCAAGTATTACGGCTACATCGCTGTCATCGGTCATTGGCATAAAACTGCTGCCTCGCAAGTCAAACGGTTCAAAATGGCGACTTTCGCAAATATAGGTCGCTGTGAGGCGAATCCGTTGCAGCAGCATCACTGGCGCGACTGGCATTTTGCGGCAATTTGCAGTTTTTCAATGCCGGTTTGATCAGGTTGTTCCGGTTGGAGAGGGGGCATTCCTGGAGCAATCGGGAGTGGGCAAAGCATGGCATGGCTTGCGAACTAAAGATGCTGGGAAACACTTTGCGGCAACCAAACGTATAATTAGCACAGTTCGGACGGTCATTTTTCCTGTTTCTCGCTCTCTTGCCCCAACAATCAATGGATATCAGCCAACCGCACGACGCTTCCTTTCCGCAGCAGATCGAGCAAACTTCTAAACGGTCATCCCATTTACCGTTGCTGATTGCGATCTTTGTTGTGCTAGTCGGCGTGGCATTTGTGCCTACCTACTTGGAACAGGTCAAGTATCACCAAACAAAGGGAGAGATTGCCGCGGTCAACGAAGCGCTCCCAGACATGAACGCCGCTGCATTGGGAAAGATTTTTACGATGCTGCCGCGCAAGGTAAGCCCGAGCGCTGTGCATATTCAAACGACACGAGACGTGGCTTTCATTGGCAACAATCGGCTCAATAATTTATTTGCCCCGCAGATCCGCCAGCAACAAGGACAAGCGTCGGGAGTCATCGTTGACGCTGACGGCTACATTGTCACGAATTATCACGTCATCAGTGGTGCCACTAGTGTCAGTGTTCGCTTGACCGATGGGCGCGTCTTGGATGCCGAAATAATCGGCAGCGATCCAGAAACAGATTTGGCAGTGCTCAAGATCGACGGTGGTGGCAAACTAATTCCCGCTGCCTGGGGAAATAGCGATGCCTTGGAGGTTGGCGAACTGGTCTGGGCACTCGGCAATCCGTTTGGATTGGACTTCACTCTGACGTTTGGCATCGTCAGCGCCAAAGACCGTAGCGTGAACGCAAACTCGCGTTATCAGAAATACCTACAAACCGACGCCGCGGTCAATCCCGGCAATAGCGGTGGCCCGTTGGTAAATATGATTGGCGAGATCGTCGGTATTAACACCGCAATCATTGGCCCAACCTACCAGGGGATCAGCTTTGCCATTCCCAGCAATGTGGCAAAAAGCGTCTACGAAAAGATTTTAAAGCACGGCGAGGTCATCAGCGGTTACCTGGGAGTGGTCACCGTGATCATCAATCAGCAGGTCGCTACCCAATTGAAGTTGCCAAATCTGCAAGGAGCTGCCGTCGTCAATGTCCTGAAGGATTCGCCTGCCGAAAAAGCTGGGATCATTCCGGGGGATGTCATAGTGAAGTGGAACGATGAGGTCGTGGAGGATCCACAGGCTCTCAATCACTTTGTCTCGAAGACTGAACCAGGGGACAAAGTGACGATTGAACTGATCCGTGACGAGAAACCGGTGCAGGTCGAAGTCACTGCTGGCAAACGCCCGCAGGGCAAGTAACCACTTCAATTCATCAGCGATAGCCCAATTGCTGCAAATTTCTGGCTGCCCAAAATCTGCCAGAAAACTTTTCGGATGCTGGCAGAGAATTTATCGACATTTGCCCGCTATTGCAGAACGACGATATGGCATATCTCCATACGCCGTTGAGCCTTAGGCCCAATCTGGCGAGACACAAACACTCAGCTTGACCCGCTTTCAGGTGAGCGCTATAATCGCCCACCTGTCAGATGGAGCAAGGGCAGTTTTTACAAAAATAAAAACCGACCGACGCTACATTGGAGTATGGAGACTTTGCTGATAGAAGCAGCGCTGACAGAAGCAGCGAGCCGGTCGATTCACTACAGAATCGACTGGTCGAACGAGATCGGATCGAACCAGAACGCATACTGGCTCGATCAGATTGCCAAGGGAAGGGACGTTGCCGGTGAGTTTTTCTTCGTTTGATGTGAAAGAGCAGATTCGTCAGTCGGTCGACATTGTCGATCTGGTCGGACAATATCTGCAACTTCGCCGCGAAGGACGAATCCTCAAAGCCCTCTGCCCCTGGCATGCCGATAGCCGCCCTAGCTTGCAGGTCAATCCGCAGCGGCAGTCCTTCAAGTGCTGGGTCTGCAACATTGGTGGCGATATCTTCAGCTTCTTGATGAAGATCGAGAACGTCGACTTCCCCGAGGCACTGGAAATGCTGGCAGAACGCGCCAACATTTCGCTCAAGCCACAACGTCCAGCAACTATCAATATCGCACAACCGGGCGACGCCTCAGTTGCGACCGCACCCGCAGATACCATCAACGATAAGCGGGTCCTGTTCCGCGCGATGGCCTGGGCCGAAGAACAGTACCATCGCTACCTGGTGGATTCCGCCGAAGCAGAACCTGCCCGTCGCTACTTGGATCAGCGTGGCATTACCGACGAAAGCATCGACCGGTACAAGCTAGGTTATTCGCCACTAGCCTGGGACTGGATCATCCGTCAGGCGCGGCAAGAAAAACAAACCGAGTTGCGATTCTCTGAACGTATCCTGGAGCGTATCGGCCTGCTGATCGCCAAGGAGAACGGCAGCTTCTTTGATCGTTTTCGTGGCCGCGTGCTGTTTAGCATCCGCGATCCACAAAGTCGACCGGTCGCTTTTGGCGGTCGCATCCTGCCCGGCCTGTCTGATACCAGCCCTGCCAAGTACGTCAACTCGCCTGAAACGCCGCTATTTTCCAAAAGCAAGCTCCTTTACGGGCTGGACTCCGCACGCGACGCGATTGCCAAGACCAAGTCGGCCGTTGTTATGGAAGGTTACACCGACGTGTTGGTAGCACGGCAGTTTGGCATTGCTACCAGTATCGCGGTTCTGGGGACTGCACTCAACGAACGCCACATTCAAGTGCTGCGGCACTACGATGCCACCGTCACGCTGCTGCTGGATGGTGACGAAGCCGGTCAAAAGCGAACAACCGAGATTCTCGATCTATTCATTGCCGAGCAGATTGACTTGCGAATCGCCACACTGCCCGACGGTTTGGATCCCTGCGATTTTCTATTGGAAAGAGGCACAGCAGAGTTCAATGCGGTGCTGGCCGGGGCGGTTGATGCACTGGAACACGCATATCGCAACGTCACGCGCGACCTGGATATTCAGGCGGAACCGCACCGCGCCACGCAAGCCTTGGATTCATTGCTACAAAAGATTGCCTTGGCACCGCGACTTCGCGCCGATACCTCGGCGGACAATCGCATTCGCGAATCGGGCATGCTGGTTCGCCTGGCGCGGATGTTTGAGGTGCCGGAAGAACTGCTCCGTCAGCGCGTGATGGAGATGCGACGCAATGTTCGCAAACCGCGCGGTGCTGAGAGCGAATCGACCACGACCGAACCACTGCAGGTTACCGCCTGCGAGCGCGAGCTGCTCGAAATCCTGTTGCTCGAACCAGAATGTGCCGCCGTCGCGGTTGCCGAAATCACGCTCGATAGCCTGCCGTCGCCGCATGTCCGGCTGATTTTTGAAAAATGCCGCGAGCTGGTCTCTGAGG
>JAWXCH010000140.1:0-3164 GCA_034440595.1 Planctomycetota bacterium
CGAGAAGCCGGCGACCTTCAGTCGGTCGACGATTGCTTCGGCCTTACTGCGGTCATGAACGATTGCAAATACTGAAGTAGCCATGATTCGATTCCTTTAAAACAGAGTATAAAAATGTAATTGGGGTGTCATTCAAAACTACGGAAGAACATTGCCGGCAGGGTCAGCAGCCGGACGATTGACCTCGAGCTGATTATCGACGTTCGTGTCCCCCGCAGCCTGCTTGGCCAGTTGCTCGATACGTTGCTTTTCGGCATCGTTTTCAACCACGCCGCGCAAGGTCACTTTTCCATCCTGGGTCATGATCTTGACGTTGCTGGCATTGACCGAAAGATCGGCATCAATGATCTGCTTACGAATCGTCGCCGTCACATCGATGTCGGCCTTGTTTTCGTTCTGATCGATGGGAGTCTTGGTTACGTCATCCTTGTCACGTTCATTGCGGCCACTGTTGTCCCGATCGTGGGTGATCTGGTCCGTATCATCTGTGGTGTTCACAGGGTCCAGTACCGTGTCATCGAGGACCGGTTTATTGGTGACGCGCGCCGCATCTTCCGCCGTCATTGGGCCGGTAGTAGTATTGGTGTCCGGATCGCGCAATGTGGTGGAATTGTTGCTAGTTTCTGTGTTGCAGGCAGTTAGCAATAGTGCGCTCATCGCGAGCAGCAGTGTAAACTTCATCGCTTTACCCTCCTGAAATATGATTTATGTGGCTGTGTGCTTCGCCCGGTCGTTTACTTTGGCCTTGCGGCCAACTGACGGAATTGAATTGCAACCGACGTGCCGAACAAGAAGCCAGCGGAGGCGATTGCCAGTAACCGAACGATTTAATTGGCGACCTGTGGAGGGGCACACGTTTAGCGGGCAGGTGCCTGTCGATCCCAGAGTGAATCTACCGAGCCGGGTTGCATTCTGGGCGACAAAGCCTCAAGAGTGAACGATTAGCGAGCAGTTTGACTGGCCGGTTGTCTGCGGCACCACACCTGCGCGCTCGGCAATGTGTCGAGTACAATACACATTCCTCAAGTGTGAACCCTCCAATTCAGACCCTTTCAACTTGTGCAGACCATGCCCCCCACGAAGGAGCCGATTTTTCACGTTGCCGAAGAACAGGCCAAAAAAACGATCGCCGCTGCGCTCCGTGTTTGGTTGGCTGACCAAAGCTGGTCGCAAATCCGCCAATTGTTGCGGTCGCGGCGTGTGATGGTGGACGGCAATATCTGCGTCGACGAAGGGCGTCGGTTGAATCTGAACGAAGTGGTCAAGATCATTGCCCAATCGGCACCGCGGCCGCCTGATGCACGCGACGTGAAGCTGCAGTATCTGGACGCGTACGTTTGCGTCGTCGAGAAACCAGCCGGCGTGACATCCAATCGGCACGCGGACGAACGTGACTGGCCAGCCAAACGCAAGCAATTGCAGCCAACCTTGGACGAGTTGCTGGCACATGTGGTGGCTAAAATGGATCCGCGTGCGCGGCAGTTAAGAGGGGTGCCACCCCCGGTTCGTGCAGTACACCGGCTGGACCGAGAGACGAGTGGGCTGATGGTTTTTGCACGGACACCGACGGCAGAACGGCACCTGGCCGATCAGTTTCGCAAACACACGACCGAGCGATGCTATCTGGCAGTCGCTCCGGGAAAGCTTTCAGCTCAGCGGATCCAAAGCCGCCTGATACGCGATCGAGGCGATGGTCGCCGTGGCAGCACCAAGGAGTCGCACCTTGGCAAGCACGCCGTTACGCACATCAAGCCGCTTAAACACCTGAAGCACCCCAGCGGAGAGGTCTACACGCTGCTCGAGTGCCGCCTAGAAACGGGTCGCACGCACCAGATTCGTATTCACCTGGCAGAACTGGGGCACCCGCTCTGCGGAGAGCGAGTCTATCATCAACCGCTGTTTGGCAAGGCGCTGCACGATCCTAGCGGGGCACCACGTGTGGCGCTCCATGCTAGATCCCTGGCGTTTGACCATCCGATTAGTGGCGAGCGGATGGGATTTGAAATGCCCCTGCCGCAGGATTTGCAAGAATTCCTGGCGACTTTTCGACCGCTCTAGATGTGAGATAGTCCCCTTTCTTCGGCCGTTCAACAATCACGAACCGATGCGGCCATATAGACTCAAACGGCCAAAAGCTACGGCACGGGGACCGTGCCTGCTACGATAGTGTCGTAGCAAAGCTACCCGGCAAGGACTCGAACCTTGAATGGGAGAGCCAAAATCTCCAGTGTTACCATTACACCACCGGGTAGAACGGACGTATTTATACCGAATTGGCGGCCTGGGGGCAATTGACCTGTGGTAAATGCCCCTCAGCAAACGACCACTTAGGCGTGCAGAAGGTTCGCCCGCGGTGTGCGGACCACGGAGATTATGATCCGTCGCTGGTCTTGCTGGCGGCAATATTATTGGCCACGGCAAAAGAAAGCTGTTCCAGCTCAATGGCCAGATCGACGCCCACCATTCGCACCGTAGGGGGCACAACCAGCGTCACGGGGGCAAAGTTGACGATCCCCTCGATCCCAGCCTGCACCAGACGGTCGGCGACCCCTTGTGCAGCAGCCGATGGTACGACCACCATGCCGAGTTTGATCTGCTGCTCTTGAACGACCCGTTGCAGTTCGTCCAGGTGATAAACGGGCACACCGTCGATGTCGGTGCCGACGACGTTGGTATCGATGTCGAACGCCGCCGCGATCCGAAAGTTCTGATTGCCGAAACCTTTGTAGCCCAGCAGTGCCCGACCGAGGTTTCCGGTTCCGACCATGCCGACGGTCCAGCCGCGATCGGTCCCCAGGATCTGCCGAATTGCGGCGATCAACTCGTCGCAGCGATACCCGATCCCTGGGTAACCAAAATGACCAAAATAGGCCAAGTCCTTGCGGACTTGAGCATCGGTAAAGCCAAGCAGCCCACCCAACTGGTTGGAGCTAGTGGTGGCGTGGCCGTCACGCACCAGGTGTTGTAGCTCACGAAGGTAATAACTCAACCGGCTGACCACCGCCTTGGGCACAGGAGTGTGCGGAACGTTCGGCGACTTGGGGTTGGCGTCGGACATTTAGGTCGAATCGAGTGCCCTGGTGTCGAATAGGATATGGCGTGGCTGGCAATGCTGCAAATACGGCGGTATCCCATCGTAACTACCGCTGCCAGAGGGGGCAACC
>JAWXCH010000141.1:0-13670 GCA_034440595.1 Planctomycetota bacterium
CTACTGCTGCGTCTACCCGATCAAGGTCAACCAGCAGCGCCAAGTGGTCGAAGAGGTCATGCACTTTGGCAAGCCCTATAACTTTGGCCTGGAAGCAGGTAGCAAGCCCGAACTGTTGGCGGTGATTGCGCTGGCGAATAATGACGCGCCGATCATCTGCAACGGGTTTAAGGACGCCGAGTTTATCGAAGCGGCGATGCTGGCGCAAAAGATCGGCCGGCACATCATCCCGGTCGTCGAGAAATACACCGAGCTACCGATGATCTTGGAATATGCCAAGAAGGTGGGTGTGCGGCCAAATATCGGCATGCGTGTGAAGCTGGCCGCGCGCGGGTCCGGGCGTTGGCAGTCGTCTGGCGGCTACCGCAGCAAGTTCGGCTTAACCGTTTCAGAAATCATGCGTGGGCTAGAGGAACTAAAGCAGCACGGTATGGAGGACTGTTTCAAGCTGCTGCATTTCCATCAAGGAAGCCAGATCACCAATATCCGGCACATCAAGGGGGCGTTGAACGAAGCAGCCCGTGTATATGTGGAATGCAAACGACTGGGCGCTGGCCTGGAGTATCTGGATGTCGGTGGCGGGCTGGGTGTGGATTACGACGGTTCGCAGACGAATTTTGAATCGAGTGTGAACTACAGTCTGCAAGAGTACGCCAACGACGTGATCTACCACGTGCAACGGGTCTGCGACGACGCCGGTGTGCCGCACCCGAATATCATTTCGGAAAGTGGCCGCGCCGTGGTGGCGTATCACAGCGCGCTAGTATTCGGCGTGCTGGGCGTGGCCGAGCAAGGAGAAAATGGCATTCCGCCGCGTCTGAGCGATGAAGTGGAACAGCCGCTGACCGATCTGCTGGAAACGTATCAGAATATTACGATCCGCAACTTGCTGGAGAGTTATCACGACGCACAGCAGGCGCTCGAGCTGGCTATGAATCTGTTCAGTGGCGGCTATCTGCCGTTGGAGCAGCGATCAATGGCCGAGAACCTGTATTTTGCCATTTGCCACAAGATCCGCAAGATGGCCAAGCAGCTTGAGTTTATGCCGGAGGAGTTGGAAGTACTCGATTCGCTGCTGTCGGACACTTACTTCTGCAACTTCTCGCTATTCCAATCGATCCCTGACAGTTGGGCCATCAAGCAACTGTTTCCGGTGATGCCGATCCATCGGCTCGATCAGCGGCCAACGCGGCACGCGGTGATCGGCGATATTACCTGCGACTCGGATGGCAAGATCGATCAGTTTATCGACCGCCGCGACGTGAAGCGTACGCTGCCGCTCCATGCGTACGAAGGAACCCCGTACTATCTCGGTGCGTTCATGATTGGTGCCTATCAAGAGATCCTGGGTGACTTGCACAATCTGTTTGGTGATACCAACGCAGTGCATGTCAGCCTGGACGACAATGGTCAGGTCGTGCTGGAGCATGTCATCAAGGGGGACACCGTTCGCGAAGTGCTTAGCTATGTCGAGTTTGAACCGGACATGCTGGTACGGCAGTTGCGCGACTCGGTCGAAATCGCCGTGCGTGATGGGCGCATCGGGTACGAGCAAGCCGGCCGCTTTCTCAAGTTCTATGAAGAGGGACTGCAAGGGTACACCTATTTGGAAGAGCCCGAGTCGCTGCCGTAGTGGTACGCGGCGGAGTTTGCAGCGGCGAGTTCTCAATCAGTGCGGTTTATACCGGCGTTTCTGCACACGGTTCGTGCTAGCAGCGAAGTTTGCTTGAAATAAAGCCAGCGCATGTTCTACAATGCGGCGGTGGAGTATCGCGAGATTGTCTTGATGCAACTGGGATGCGTCTGACAATCGGTTCGTTCGATTGACGTGAGCGGGCAGGTTCTAAGGGACTCTCCCGCTGCGGTGAAATGCACCGTTGAATAGTCTATTGAGTCACAAACCGCAAGGGAAAGGATGTCCATGCGAGTAGTTCTATTGTTCACGTTTACGTTCTATCTCGGAATGCCCATCTGTCAGGGCGACGAGTCTACCGCACCGCCGGAGGTTGTACGAGGTATCGCGATCGCGCTGCCACGTTATTTACCAATTGATGAATCTCCGCCGGATACTGCTGATCCGCCGCTTCCCGCTCCTCCCCCGCAAGTTTCAACTTTCTTTAGGCGCGATCCAATTCGAAGGTCAGAGTCTGAAAGGCACCTTGCCGTGCCGAGGGCTGCCAATTTTCCGCCATTAGGCATCAAGACTCTAAACATTCCCAAAATCGAAAATGGTGTTCTTGTCGAGCAGACTTCATTTGTTCGACCGCGAATGTCGCGTCCAAAAAAGGAACGTCTCGGAAATGTCGCGTCGAGTCTCCGCGCTGATTTAAAGAAATACCACAAGAAAGCAAGCTCGCTAGATCCAAAAGAATCGGCCAAACAATGGTTGTCGCTTTACGATCGCCAGGAGGAAGCCTGGTGGTTGCCGGCTACAGTGGAATGTCGAAGATGGATGCACCATGAATTTAGTTACACGGTCATGAGCAATTGGGAAGACTATTGCGATACTGCCGAGCTGAACGAGATGGAGATTCCCGTAAATGCTCGCGAAGTGCTGCTGGCACTTCCCCCGCCGAAGCATTGGCCCGAGCTATGTCGGCAGATTCGGCTGCGGTCCGATCCGGATGCGGACACGCAAAATAAACCGACTATACAACCATTCGACGACCCGCGAGTTCCTGCGACATTGAAATGGCGTCAGCAGGGTTTGCAATTGCTAGCCGCGCTGCTGGTTCCGCCGGAGGATCAAACGCCGGAGGTCCAGCGAGTATTAAATCAATTAAAGGATCTCCAGCCTACAAACGGATACGGCGAGCCACTTTCAACACTTCTTCGCTGGCGATTGACCGGTAGAGATTGGCAAGGAGATTCCAAATTCAATGCAACGGTGACGGATCACGACGCTGTCACTGAAGAACTATACCTGCGCGGAATGAGTTCATGGCTGTTTTCATTGCCAACACTTACTCAGAATTCATCACCGGAACGAATTCGAGATTTGCAGAATGCACTGAAGCTGCAGTTGAGGGAGAATCGACTGGAAGAAGCTCGGCGGTTGCTGAAGCAGATCGAGTTTGAGCAAGGTTCAGAAAGAGGTGATATCGTTCCAGAATTCAGGCCATTGCTGTATCGCTACGCTATCGGCGCGTATGGAGTCTTTGCGGAGCAGGATTCTATTGTCCGACAGCGATATGCGCAGCTCATGCTAGACGACTGTGCATACGAAGATAGGCCGGTGTGGGAGTTTCAAGTTGCGGTGCTGAGTGGCAAGTTTGACGATGCGATTAGCGTCCTGAAAAAGGTTGCCTTAGACACGGAAAATGGTCCTGAACAGCAGTTGGTCGTGCATGCTGCGCTGATTCGGCTACTGTTCCGAGCAGATCGAACAGAAGAAGCGACTGAATACAGTGAGAACTATCTTCGGCAGCTGGGAGAAGTTGAGCTTCCATTTGGCATGCAATTATCGGCAAGGGAGCTGGCGAACATCGCGAATCGACTCAATATCGATGAGCTACGGGATTCAACGCTACGGATCGCCTTGGAGGATGAACGTCGCTTCTATGAACGCCAACCAAATACGCCCGTGCAGTATAGTGACTACGCGATTACAAAGTTGTTGCTGGATGCGGACCAAGGAGAGAAAGCAATTGAACTGGCAAAACAACAGATTGAGTTAATCCAGCAACAGCAGCGTCAGAAAAAGCCACCTGCTTATGCCAACCAAATCGTAGCATCATTGCAAGCCACATTGCCATATGTGCTTCACTTGATGGAGGTTTATCATTCGTTAGGACACCATCAGCAGGTTGTGGACTTGATTGAGGATTCGCCATTGTGGCCATGTGCAGACCTGGTCGATATGAGTCATGGCGGAATTTTTATTGGCACGAAGCCTCTCGGTTATTTCGCCGCATCTTCTTTCGCCGCCATTGGCGAACGTGACAAAGGTCTCCGATCTTTGGACGCACTGTTCTATCGGCAGCGGGACTTCGATCCGGCATTTAAACTGTTGATTCATTTGGAGAAGGACAACCCGCAAAAAGTCATCGCCCGGCTGGACGCAATGATTGCTGCGGATCCCTTTGAAGACCGTCCGTTGATCTGGAAGGCGAAGCTGCTCATCGGCATGGGCAAGTTTGCCGAGGCAGAAGCGGCTGCGCGTCGAGCGATCGAGATCAATCCTGCCGATGAAGGACAACCGCGCGGTGATCGGATGCGCGCGTATGCGGTGCTGGCCGAAGTACTTGAAAGGCAGGGGAAGAAGGAGGTGGCTAAACCGTATCAGAAAATAGTCAAGGCGATTCGGATTGCAGAAGATGCAGACCGATTTGCTGCCGCCAAGTTAACTGCCCGAGCGGTGACGTTGTACAGGGAGGCATTGCTGGAAGCGCCACAGTTGTATTGCGTACATCTGGGTCTGGCCTCGCAGTTGAGGATGCTATCACAGTATGCCGAGTCCGAGAAACATTTCCGTCGCGGGTTTGAATTGATGCCGCAATTCGTCGGACGAAAGGAAAGGCAATTTCTTCGACTGCGCAGCTTGATTCACGAGCGGGAAGTACAACGATTTGCTGACGAGAGTTTCAATCACTTATTGAAAGCATCACCCACGAATCCACGCGTGCATTTCTCAGTAGGCCTGCTGCGAATGCTTCAGGATCGCAACCGTGAAGCATGTCTTTCGTTCTGCAAGTCGGCGGAACTTGACCCGAACTGTGTGAATACTTGGCTCTACTTACGTCGGATTCCGTTACAGTTGCACAATGATCCTCCGGCGATGGATCTGGCGGTACTCAACTTGTTGCGACTTGATCCGTGGAGCTATCAGTCAGATCGCTGTAGTGGAACAGATGATCGAAACCTGGACGTGACCGATTTACAAGGTCTCTGGCGGGTGGTAAACGATAATAAAACGTCCCGATTGGCACGACCAGCACCGGTCGAGGTGTTTTTGAAAGCCAAAGATACAGTGGCAAAGCTGAAAACGATGGAGCCAAGTATGCGAATGATGGAAGCTTACTATGACGAGCGAGGAAGGGCGTTTTCCAGCCCAAATGAAGCCATCGTTCATACACCTTCCGTGCAAAGAATCATCAGTTGGATGGATTCAAAATGGTAACGACACTATCCGATTTCGTCACGAACTCTTCTTTTGTTGCGCCGGATTTGTTCGGATTGTCAATCTGACTTACTCACCATTCGCTCACATTCCCCGGCATTTGAGCGGGACAATCAGCTTCCAGTAAAAAATTCTCCCCCGGCGGCGAATCCAAATTATTGTATCCCCTTGCCGCCCCGCTATAATGCGGGCAAATGGTTACTAATCCGGTCCAATAGGGATCGGTCAACGCTTCACCGTCAGGATTGGAGGACGGGGGCGCTGGCGGGCAGTTTCTTCAAGAACTCAGACCGTTCGGTCTGCTAGGGGAGCTGCGGGTCACAAACAGGAGTTGAGGCCATGAAAAAGATACTACCTCTTGCGGTTCTGTTCGGTTCGCTATCGGTTGTGACCTACGCTGACGAGTTGCCCGATCCGACTTCGATTCTCGAACGCGTGTCCAAAGAAAAGGTCGTGCTCCCGGCGAAGCGAACCGCCAACGCCACCGCGCCGTCAACGTTGCGTGCTGACCTGGAAGATTTTCGGAACAAGGTCGCGACGTTGAAACCCGAGGATTCTGCCGCACAATGGCTGAAGCTGTTTGATCGCCAAGGAGAAGGTTTGACTGGTGAACTTTCGCACGAGTTCCAGTCGATGATTCAAAATCAGCGCTATGGGCAGGTCGAAGACGTGCGGGCCGAAGAGCTAAACGCCAAGGGAATTCCTGTCAGCGGTCGTGAAGTGTTGCTAGTGCTCCCTCCGCCGGAACATTGGCCGGCACTGAGCGCGGCGATACAAGCCCGTGCTGCCAAAAAACCGGCCGTCGAAAAGTCGAAAGAAGAAAAGTCGGCTGCGGAAGATGCAAGCGAAACCGCCGCCAATATAGCTAAACGACACGAGAATCGATTTAATGGCAATGCCAACTTATCGCCGGATGACTTTGAAACGAACAATGAGCCAAGTTTCTCGCGCGATCAGGCGCTGCTGCTATTGGGGGCGATTTTAGTTCGAAATGAGAAGCATCCTCCGCAGATCGCCGACTTGATCGAGCAGCTCAAGGAACAAAGTGCCAACGACCAGTATGGCAACGATGAAGCAACCGCCCTCTTACGGGCACTGACTGGCCAGGGGGAGAGCAATGAAGAGATTCTGGCGCGGTTTGAAAAACAAGTCGAAAATAACAATGTTGAACAGTACGACATTCCTGATCTGGTGAAGCTGGGAGGCGAGGAAAAAGCCAAGTCAATCCTCGTTCAAATCCTGAAAACTACCAAAACTCCGATTCAATCTGTCGCAGGCAAAGAGACGAACGAATTAACGCAAAAACTTGTGCTTGCGCATGTTGAGGATCTGAGAGCGCCGCAGTGGCAGCTTGTTGGGCCAACTAGCGCTCCTGAATTGTTTGAAAAGATGGACAAGAAGTTCCCTGAAGATGCCAAAGCCAAAAAGAAGAGCGGCCTGTTTGGCCGGCTATTCGGTAGCCGCAGTTCGGATGACTATGAGAAGGAAATGCAAGCGGCACTTCGCCAACAGGCTGTGGCGAACTATTTGCTGAGTCTGACGATTGCCGACCGAAAGGATGACGCGGATACGTACATCGACAAGCTGATTGAGCCAGGGGACAAGGCGCTCGATAAGGGGACAGTTAAGGATTTGGTTCGCCAGATCGCGATGGGATCGGCCAACTCTGAGCTTAACGAAGAGCAACGAGGCAAAGTGATGGTGTTCTTGCAGGCGCTGGCCAGCAAGCATCCTAAGTATGTGGACCAACCGCTGCTGGCGGCAATCGCAGCCAGAGCAAGTGGGGGAGGTGCCAACGACACCGCTGTGCCAGCCCCAGGTGGCGACGATCCATTTGGTAAAACTGCCGATCGACCTGAGGAGGATGAGGTTACGAAGAAACTGAAGGCCGACCAGACGGACGAAGCGATCGCTGCCATTGGTGGATCGCTCGAGAAATCGAAGCCGGGTGAAAGTCGAAACTCAAAACGACTGGAAGAGGCAACCAAGTTGGTGATGTTGGGAGAGCTGCTGAAAAAGCAGGATCTGCTCGACAAGGGATTGAAACTGGCGATTGCCGAACTGAAACTGCCGCAAACTTCTGAGGATGCGCGCAACTCTTCCTCAGACGGGGATGAAATTCTGAAGGTTCTGATCGATAGGAAACGTTTCGCCGAGGCCGTCGAATTGGTGACCATTGCCATGCAGCAAGACAAGGCGCTGGTTGAGAAAGAGCAAAGTCCTGGCAGTTTTTCACGGTACCATTTGAATAATGCGATGGAACCGCATGTGATTCATCTGATTGGTATTTATCACGATGCCGGCAAACACCAACAGGTGTTGGATTTATTGCAGGTCTCTCCCTATTGGGATGAAGCTGATCTGTTGGACCTCAGTGGGTATGATTGTCGCAGTCGACATGTGAAGTTTTTGGTCGCGTCATCTCTGGCCGCACTGGGCAAGAACGACCAGGCACTGAAAATTCTGGAGACATTTATTTACGATCGTCAAGGATACGATCCAGCCTATGAGCTATTACTGCGGCTGGTTCCAGATAAAAAAGCGGCCATTGCCAAGCTGGATGCGATCTATGCCACCGACAAGTTTGAAGAGCGGCCACTGATTTGGAAGGCCAAGCTCTTGCTTGAACTAGGTCAGCTTGACGAGGCCGAAGCAGTCGCACGGCAGGCGATTACGATTGATCCGTCGGACGGAGAGCAGCCACGCGGCGACCGCATGCGGGTTTACGCGGTGTTGTCGGACATCCTGGCGGCACAGGGAGAGAAAGAAGACGCCGAGCTATACAAGAACGTGGTGAAGGCGATTCGCCTCTCTGAGGATGCCGACCAGTTCCAGAACGCGGGCTTGGAAAAGCGCGCGATTGAAATGTACCAGCAGTCGCTCAAGCTGTTTCAAG
Source organism: Planctomycetota bacterium (assembly GCA_034440595.1). Lineage (GTDB taxonomy): Bacteria > Planctomycetota > Planctomycetia > Pirellulales > JALHPA01 > JAWXCH01. Next base: position 8,016 of record JAWXCH010000141.1, read on the forward strand.
ACGCCTACTGCATTCAGTCGCGCCTGGCACTCAAGCTGGCCGAGGCGGGACGGTTCAACGAGGCAGAGCCGCACTACCGCAAGGCGTTTGAGCTAATGCCGGATAGTTTTGGCCGAATGGAGAGTCACTGCTTCGGTTGCGAAGGGGCCTTCAGCGGCGAAATTGCCCAGGCAATTGCTGAAGAAGTCTTTACCAGGCTCATTAAGAAAACACCCGAGAAGCCGCAACTGCACTACTTGCTTGGCTATCTGCGATCGCAGCAGGATCGACATGCGGAAGCACTTACGTCCTATAAGGAGGCAGTGCGATTGGATCCCGATTACATCAACGCCTGGAGCAAAATTAGTGGCACGCCGGACGAAGTTCCGAACGCTGTCCTGGAGCGAGACCTAGCCTCGATGCAGTTGCTGCGTCTGGATCCTTTAGGCAGGCACAATCAAGTTGACCTTAGCAAAGTGACCGACCTGGCGCTGCTCTGGAAGACGGTGGATGGCATTAAGGTCACCCGACCTCAACCACCAAAGTCGCTCCTCGTGCTAACGGCCGCTGCCAAAGCGGCGGCGGACGAAAGTGGACGCGAAAACTTGAATCACCTTGTGCGGCCATCGTTTGATTCGTCGAGTTCCGACGAGTCGACACGATTCAAGTCACCTGCCTATGCGATCCTGGAAACGGACGCAATGAAGCAGATCGTGCAGTTGCTGAATCTGTCGAGTGACAATTCGGAAGAGAACTAGTAGAGCTTGCGGCAACTAATGATTAGCGAAGTGTGCCACTGGTTTTGCCTGTGAATTGCATGAGAACACAACATCTTCTCAGCACTGGCGGAGCCAGTGGCACACAATTTTTTTTAAAGCGCTAGACCGGTGCCGGGGATTCCGGGCCAAACAAAAACGACATCAAGTCGCGGGTGCCGAGCATCTTGGTGCTGGTGAATAGCTCACCCGCCAAGTACCCGGCTGTTGATCCGACATGCATTCCGATGGCCTGCACGCGGTCGATGACGTGTGCCTTGGTGGGTGGAAACTGCGTTTCATAGCAGCGGACGGCGGCCAGTTTCATTTGCATCGTGTCGCTGATGTCGACGACCAGGTGCCCTTCACCGGGGGGCAGCCCGAGCGAATTGAATTCCAGTGTGTAATATAGATATGCCTGGATCGGATGGACCGGCAGATGATCGAACTGGGCATCCCACTTGGTTAAGCGGGAATAGAACACTGCCGCGTCGGTGATTTGCATGGCCTGATAGTGGTCGGGCGAGGCCAAGGGAGTTTTCTCGCCAAAGCCAAGCACCAGCCGCGGGCGATAGCGGCGAAAGACCTTGGCCAGGGCCACGCGTGTTTCAAAACTGTCGAACAGTCGGCGGTTTGGCAATTCTAGCTGCACGCGGACCTGCACACCCAGTGCCGCTGCCGCACGTTTCGCCTCTTCCAGGCGGACATGTGGCCCGGGCGAAAGCGGCGTTGGTTCACCGTCGGTCAAATCGACAATGCCGACGCGGTACCCTTGCTGTACAAGCTTTGCCAAGGTTCCACCACAGGCGATCTCGACATCGTCCGGATGAGCACCAACGGCAATCACGTCAAGCTGCGGTTCTTCTGGGCGAGGCTGGTCGACAGGTGCTGCGGACATAACGAACTATTCTTCCAGGGACACAACTATCAGGGATATTCTGACCATGAATGCCGATCGCTAACGAGGCTTAGTCACCGCCAGCAGAAAGGTGGGATTGAGTGCCTCGAACCGGACGCGCTCCAATTGATATGTCCCGCGGGCAATATTGATCATCCAGACCTGCACATCGGGCACACGTTTTCGCAGCGTCTCCTCAACAGCCGCCAGATTTTCAATCCCACCGACATTGGCGACCAGCCGGCCCCCCGGTTGGAGTCGCTCAAAAGCCAACTCGACCAGACGGCGCAGGTCGCGGCTGCTGCCGCCGAGGAAAATCGCGTTTGGGTCCGGCAAGTCGGCCCAGGCGTCGGGGGCATGACCAAGCACCGGCTTGACATTCTTCAATTGGAAACGCTCGGAGTTGGTTTCGATAAGCTGATAGTCGGCCACATCCATTTCAATGGCATAGGTCGTCCCTTCGGGAGCAATCTGAGCGGCCTCAATCGAGACCGACCCGCTACCCGCACCGATGTCCCAAACGATGCTGTCGCGTTGCAAAGACATTTGCGCCAGCGCGATGGCGCGGACCTCGCTAGTGGTCAACAGGCCATGCTTGGGTCGCGTCTGCAAAAACAACTCGTCAGGATTGCCAAACATCCGGCGACCGTCCAGCTCAGCGGGCTGATCTGGCTGATCCGCATCGCGCACCAGAATCATCACATTCAACGGCGAGAACTCTTCGTTCAGCAGATCAGACAGCTCGCCTTGCGTGACACGTTCATCGGGTGAGCCGAGATTTTCGCAAACATAGACCGAAAAATAATCGATCCGATTGGCCAGGAGTGCCTTGATTACGCTGGAAGGTGGAAAATCGCTGCTGGTAAACAAACCAACCTTGTCAGCAATCCGGATCTTTTCCAGAACATGTTCCAGCGAATGATTCGCAAGATTGGTCAGGTAAGCGTCCTCCCAGCTTTCCTTCACGCGCGCAAAGGCAAGCTGCATGCTACTGACATGCGGGATCACCTCAAAGCGATTCTTGCCGAGCTTGTCGCACAGAAACCGTGCCACTCCGTAGAACAGCGGATCTCCTGAGGCGAGCACCACAATCGACTTGTTACCGGCCGCTTCGATCTGAGCGACCACTTCGCTGAGATTGGCACCGACGCCTAGCCGGCGCTGCTTGCTGGCCGGGACCAGCGCCAGCGTGGACTCGGGACCGATCAACAAGTCGGCCTGCTGAATAAACTGTCGCGCTGTGGCGGTCAGCCCATCGAGGCCATCGTCGCCAATGCCGATAATCTGGATCTTTGAAGAAGCAGGCAAGTGTTTCCGCCTATGGGGTTGGAGAAACCGCGACTCGCACTGGCAATCGCCAGCCTGCGCCGCATCGCAGTTGCGATTGTAAGAAATCGAGCGACGGCTGAAAAGCAGAGAACCGGCGGGAGGCGTGAGATACGCCAGCAGTTTCTGCCACCATCGTTCAAAAAAGAAAGGCCGAACCTGGTTGGGTTCGGCCTTTCTCGTGAGCCAGCCGAGCGAGCGGCAAGCGCTGCTTGCCGTGGTCGCCAAGATAAATCTTGGCGGCTCGCCTGGACAATGCTTGTTTCTGCGCAGTAGCACAGAAGGCTTGGTGCCGCCACTGCACTAGTCCGTCTGCCTTGCAGCACGAACCTTTGCCGTAGCGGCGATGAATTGTCAGCACAGCTAATATTATTTGCACTGGCAAAGCCAGTGGCACACAAATAGTCAGATTACGCTTGAAATGAACTGCCGCAGCCGCAGGACTTGGTCGCGTTCGGGTTTTCAAACGTGAACCCACGCTTTTCCAAACCTTCGTAAAAATCGACTGTCGTACCATCCAGGTACAGGGCGCTCTTCTTATCGACTACTACGCTGACCCCGTGGTGTTCGTACTTCGAGTCGACCTTGGGGTCAAAATTGGTATCAAAGCCCAGGGCATAGCTGAATCCGCTGCAACCGCCGCCAGCCACTCCGACTCGCAGGAGCGTATCCTTCTCCATCTTCTGGTCTTCGATGATCTTCAGAACTTCTTGGGCGGCTCGCTCAGACAAGATGACTGCCATGGTTGGTCATACTCCTAATAAATTAGCGGTTGGCAATAAAAAGCGGTGACTTACTGGCAATTGCTTTTTCGCAATGCTATCTGTGTAAATTATACCATCGGCCAGAAAAAGAAAAGGTCGCCGCTTAAATTTGGCTCTTCAGGCTAAATCTGGCTAAATGGGCCACAAGCTCTACTAATTCGTCAAATCAGGCACAAATTCTCATCAATTCGGAACGAATCTCTGCTCCGCAATGCCCTCGAAGTGTATACCGCCGAGGCGCCAGTTGCTTACTTGGCCCCCGGCTTTGGATCCCGAGTTGCTTAGTTAACCGGGCCACATTGCGGCGGTTAACGGCAAAGTTTTGCACAATCAATTTTTGCGGTTCTGTCACACTGAGGTAGCTGCCGTGTATGGATAGAACAGGGACATGACTAGCCACCAAACCGCGATCAGGACACGGAGCCTGACGGTGGCCTGGGTGGCGTTCAGAATGCAAACCACACAAAGCGAGTTCTGCCATGAACATTCAATTTCCATTACGCAGCAGCCCTTTCATGACCGCTCGCTGGGAGCAGTTGATCCTGTTGAACTATCGCTGCCCGGAGGAGCTATTGGCTCCCTTGGTTCCGCAGGGGACCGAGCTGGACCCTTGGCACGGTCAGCACTATGTCAGTTTGGTGGGGTTCATGTTCCGCGACGCGCGGCTGTTCGGCCTGCCAATTCCGTTTCATGGCAGCTTTGAAGAGGTCAACCTTCGCTTCTATATTCGACGCCGCATGGAAGACGGCACCTGGCGACGTGGGGTGGTATTCATTCGCGAGCTGGTGGCGAAACCAGCCGTCACGTTTGTCGCCAAAAGGGTCTACAACGAGTCGTACTTCACTGTTCCGATGAACCATCGGATTGCCAACGAGCCGAATGGTCAACAGAGTATTGAGTACGGTTTGCAGTATCAGGGGAATTCTTATCGCGTTGGTGCGACAGTTACCGGAGAGCCAGCGATTCCGGTGGCTGGATCTCTGGCAGAATACATTACCGAGCACTACTGGGGCTACACACGGCAGCGCGACGGTGGAACGTGTGAATACGAAGTGCAGCACCCGCAATGGCCGGTCTGGAATCCAGAGGAATGGTTTTTGACTGGACCGATGACAGGTCTGTACGGGGCAGGTTTGGGAGGAGTTCTCAGCGGGGAGCCGGAGTCAGTGCTGGTGTCGCCCGGTTCGGCGGTCAAGGTCTATCGCGGCCACCGCCTGCCAACGGAGACGGCGGCACATGCTTCAACAGTTCGACGCAATGCGACCCCAAAGAAATCGTTGCCATGCGGTTGAGCGCACTGCATTGGCCATCGGGCTGTATCGTTTTGAGGCGCGAACTGGCCGGATATGACGGATGCACGGCCGCGCAACCGCGTTCCGCTTTGCGGCCTAATGGTCAGCGCGACCGGCTATTCATTCTTGAGCTAGGATTTCTAAAGAACGCGCGCACAGGGGCGCGATCGTTCATTTCCCTTCCTATCCTAATTCAGGTGCATATCTATGTTGCGATCTCGCGCATTGACCGTGGCCATAACCACGATTGTTTTGTTTACGGCCCATAACGTATTTGCTCGTGGCGGCGGACACGGCGGCGGAGGACACCACGGAGGAGGTCATCATGCAGGTGGCCATCACGGTGGAGAACACCACAGCAGTCACCATCACAGTAGCCATCATCATGCCAGTCACCACAGCGATCATCACCACCACGGATATCATCATCACGATTCTCACTTTGCGCACCACGACCGACCGTTCACACACGGTTGGTATGGCCACCACGGCTACGGTTGGGGAGGCTGGGGGGGTGGCTGGGGCAACTACTGGGCACCGGCTGCCATCGGTGGTGCCGCTACCTGGCTAGGGATGGAAGCGCTGGCCCCAGCGACCGGCGGTTACACGCCACTGGCTGTGAATACGGTTGACAACACGAC
>JAWXCH010000142.1:0-10146 GCA_034440595.1 Planctomycetota bacterium
CCGCCATCTCGGTCAGATTCGGCCCGGCCAGCATTCCGTCGGTCGCAATATCCGTATAGATCAAAGCGGCAATCGGCTCCCCTTCAAACTGCCGGGCCATGTCGACCGCCGAGACATCGCTGGTTTGCAGCCAGCCATCGGTGGCCACGCGACCATCGCGTGCATCAATCCCCAACACCAGGCGATTAGGAAACCGGCGGCAGACAGCGCGAAACCAGTCCGGTTCGCGCAGAGCCTTCGTTCCAATAACCAGCCGCGACAGCCCTAGATCCAAAAGCTCGGCAATGGTTGCTTCATCGCGGATGCCACCACCTAGCTCGCAGGGTATCGTGACCGCGGCCAGAATCGCGCGAATGCTCTCGAGATTGGCGGGTCGGCCCAGTTTGGCACCATCCAGATCGACCAGATGCAGGTATTCGCCACCCTGACGGACCCAGTGACGCGCCATCTCGGCCGGATCTTCGCCAAAAACGGTTTCGCGGCCGTAGTCCCCCTGTTGCAGGCGGACACAGTTACCGCCGCGCAAATCGATTGCCGGCCAAATCTGCATCGTCAACGATACTCCCCTCGATCGAGAGCGAAACAACGGAAAAGAGGCCATTCAGCAGTCCGAAGCGGCCTACCTAAATATGGCACACCCCGTAGATCGATGCAACTAGTTGCGCGGCCAGATAGTGACGTTTCGCAGACTTTGAACTATTGCCACTGGCCGACTGAAATCGACGCAGCGGCGAGGGCATTCACAGTTCCGCAAAGTTCTGTAGCAGCCGCAGCCCATCGGCCTGGCTCTTTTCCGGGTGAAACTGTGTGGCAAATAGATTATCGCGCCAAATCATCGAGCAGAAGTTGCCAGAGTAATCCGTCTCCGTGGCAATCACCTGCGGATCGTCGGGCACCACATAGTAGGAATGCACAAAGTAGAAGTACGTATCATCAGGCAGCCCCTTCAGAACCGGCGGTCGGCGAAGCACGTTGGCACGGTTCCAGCCCATGTGCGGAACTTTGAACTCGGCCGGCACCTCGAACCGCTGCACTGTCCCGCGCAAGATGCCCAGTCCTTCGTGCGATCCCCCTTCGTACCCGACATCAAAAAGGAGCTGCAACCCTAGGCAAATTCCCAAAAACGGCTTGCCCTGCTGGATCAACTCGCGGATCGGTTCCACCAGGTGCCGGCGGCGTAGCTCGGCAATCGCGTCTTCAAAGGCACCGACTCCTGGCAGGACGATCTTGTCGGCCTTGCGCAAAACCTCAGGGTCGCTGGTAATCGTCGCCTGATGGCCGACCTTTTCAAAACCCTTCTGCACACTGCGAAGGTTCCCCATCTGATAATCGATAATGGCAAGCATGAATCGTCGCAACAGAATGGGCTACGGACACTGAGGGCAACACTGATTGTAGCCCGAGAAAGCCCAATTTGGCAGGGGCGGCAAGTTACAGAAACTGGCCGGTCACGGTCAATTTCCGACGCGTTCTGGATAGATAACCAGCTCGATTCGGCGATTACGCGACTTCCCGGCTGGGGTGCCATTGGAAACCACCGGGTGATTTCCGGCATGGCCGACCACAAACAACTGATTCGGCTTGATTTGAGTTCGATCCCCTAAATAATCCACCATCGCTTGAGCTTGTGCAGTGGATAGCTGATGGTTGGACCGCCACTGACTGCCAACATAAGGTGGCTCGGTATCGGTGTGTCCTTCAACTCCCACATACTGGCCGGGGTACAACCGCTCGATTTCGGCGACCACCTGATTGACCATCGGCACGGCGTCGTTCCGCAGCCGCGCGCCGCCCGGATCAAACAGCTTTTCTGCCGGCAGTTCGATGCGAATGACATCCCCGTCCGGGCGTGCTTCTACTCCCGGCATCGTGAAGGTCGGCAGATTCCGCGTCAGGCTGTTGTTGGGGTTAATCGTCGCACCGGCGCGCGTTCTTTGCGATGCTAGCGAGCTTTGGACCTTCTTTTCAATAACGGACTTTTCGTCGCGTAATGTGGCGAGTTGCTGAGTCGTGCTGGTAAGCTGCTCGCGAACGGCGGCGACCTGGTCTTGTAGCAACTGATTTTGCTGACGGGCCAGGCCGAGCAGCGTCTCCAGCTCCTGATTGTCCTGATCCAGCGTAGTGTTGCGAGTCTGCAACTGCTGAGTCGCCAGGGCAAGCTGAGATTGCTGCTGTTGAAGTGCGGCAGTGGATCCCTGAGGGTTGAGCGGATTCTGAGCGCAACCGGCAAATGCTGCCAGCAACGTAAATCCTAGCAGGCGTCGTAAGGCGACTGCCCGCATGCAATACCTCCTGAAACAGGACCGTGAAGGGAACTTGGCGGCGCAATGACCGCAAGGCGGCGGGATAGTAGCGACACGTCGGAACCGTCACAAGGGCAGTTCAGGAAGTTCTCTCGCGACGTATGCTAGCACTGGGTGCCACTAGCGGTGTGGGCAGCAAGCGACGGTGGTCGACTGCTCAAGGAGCTTGATTCTGCGGACAACCGTTCGTCGGACGTATACTGCCCATAGAATCGGCGGATGTAATTCCGGTGCCAGCGGCTCGCGGTGTGTCGTTCCCAACCGAGCCGATTAAGCAGTCGCGGTGAAATCCGCAGATTTGCGGCATCCGCTAAGATTGCATCGCTTTGCTTGATTCGCGCCACCTCGTCCAATACGCGCAATGCTCCCAGCGCCGAGGCTAGCTTTGTATCGCGATTGGAGAGCACGTACTTCAGCGACAGGTAATTGGGATGTCGCAACGGCTGATTGAAATACAACCGGCAGCGATCTCCCGCACGGTACTTATGGCACCACTGGCCAACCAGCAGTGCCTGCCAGATCGTGACCTGTTTGGGAAACGGTCGAAAATGGATACCGACCAATTGGCCATCGACCATCTCAATAACGCCATACCGTCGCTGCCGCGCAATCTCAGCTTGGACGGGATCGCTCAGGTCGTTGATGGTCTGAAACAGTTTCACTTGCTGCGCTGGTGATTTCAGGTTTACAGGGCGTATTGGCCTGAAAACATCATCGACCAACGGCAGTTGCGGATCGAATCAGCGGCAATCGACAGCGGTTGTAGCGGATGCGCGGGTCACTCCAGCCACTTCGTCCGCGAGCCAACGCAATTTAGCCGCGGCGTATCAGTCGCAGTCCGGTTAGCAGCACTAGCAGCATGCCCATACAAGCGGCCATCGTCATCGGAACCAGTTCCGGCATGGCGAAAACCGGCGCAGCCCAGGTCCAGAGTTCGGCCCATTTCCACAGGACCACTAACGTTGCCATGCAAAGGAACGGCCCGTACGGTAATTCGTTCCCACGTCCCGTCACTAGTTGAAACAGCCCCCATGCCAGGCCCACAATCGGCGCGATAAAGAAAATCATCAGCGACGCCTGCCAACCGACGACCAGGCCGATCATCGCCATGAGTGTCACATCGCCAAAGCCCATCGCCTCTTTTCGTAATGCGAATCGCCCAATGATCCGCACTAACCAGATGATGCCGCCACTGACGCATATGCCGACCAGGCCAGACAAGAGCGACTTCCAGCTAATTGTCGCCGGGTGGCGATCCAACCACCAGACCAAAGCGACTGCGACTGTCCCGAGTACGGCGATCAGCAGTACAAAATTGGAAAACGGCTCGCGGCGGATGCGCGCCACCATCAATGCCCATGCTCGACCGTAGCCATGCCGTGTTCTCCAGGGTCGCGGCAAAAGGCCAATGCACCATAACCAAAAACAGCCTAGACCAATTACGAGCGACCAGCCGTGCGGCCAACCATTAAAACATTCTGGCCACTCGACGGGCGTTGTCAGCCAAACTGTTCCCAGATCGAGCTGGATATTGGGCGGAATGTTAGCGCGATTGGCGACCAGTAGCAACATCTGCTCGTGCCAACAAGGAAGCATGCCAAACGGCAACAGCGCGATCAAAACCAATCCAATTAACGTTCCGGGGATCGTTACTTCATCGGGTATGGTCTTCTCATCAAAATCAATAAAGGAGGCGATCGTCATCGCCAGCAAAAGCAGCGCATGCATGACAAACGGCTGATGCAGACGGATCTGCGCCACTTCCAGATGCCGTGGGCTACCGCGCAAAAGATTCTGTAGTTCAATTGGTAGCTGCCCCAGGCCTTCGATTTCCCACCAATAAAGCAGCGGTAGCGCGATTGCCAGGCCAACCTCGATCAGGAGTGGGCGAATCCAAAAGCCACGACCATGTAGCGGAATTTCTCTACTGCTGAGCGACAACCAGCCGAGAATCGGCAGGCGATCAAACCAGCTTCTTGGTGGTGCATCTGGTAGAGGGAGCGACCAAGGGCTGATCGATCGCTGGCGATAGGCCAGACGATAAATTGCCAGATTGCATAAACTGCCCGCCACGCAGCCAAAGATCGCTAGCACCAGCAAGCGTAGTTCCAATGGTAGCCCTAAGATCCAAAGCATCATCGGTTCCATCCGATCAAGGCCAGTATCTCTTGCGCCAATTGCTCCGGCGACTTGTCCACAGTATCCACCGAGAACTGCGCACACTCGCGATAGTGTGGCTCGCGCGCGGCGAGCAATTGCTGCACTTCGGCCAGCCCACCGGCACTGGTGAGGTTTGGTCGCTGTGCGGCGGTGGCAGCGTCTGCTGAGATACGGCCGTACAGCGTCTCGGCATCGGCCGTCAGCCAAATGACTTGACTCGATGCAACAGACATGGCAGCAGCGGCCTCCTGCAAACGCCGGCGGTTTTCTGGTCGCAGAATTACCCCTCCTCCCAGTGCGATAACGGCTTGATCGCGCTGGATCAGATCAGCCAGCACCTCCGACTCCAGGTCACGAAAGGCCACTTCGCCTTCAGCAGCAAATATCTCTGCAATCGATTTGCCGGCACGCTGCTCCAGTTCGACATCGGCGTCGATCCACTGCCAGCCGAGCGCCTCTGCCAGATGACGCGCAACCGTCGTCTTGCCGGTCCCGCGGTAACCAATGAGCAGCAAGTTCTTTGGATTCGCTGTCACTGTAATTACTCAGGCTTTGGCCGGGCCAGTCACGCGCTTCAACACATCGCGCATCAACTCCCAGGGACTGTCGTGGCCGGTGAACAACTTAAACTGCAAACTGGCCTGCCGAATAAACATCTCTACGCCAGTGACCACCGTGCAGCCTAATGTCCGCGCTTCCTTGATCAGCAGCGTGCTTTCCGGATTATAGACAGTGTCAAAGACTACCATATAGGGTCGCAAGTGTTTGCGATCATATGGCGTTTCATCCACGTTAGGGTGCATTCCTAACGGCGAACAATTAATCACGACGTCCGGGGTCACGCCATAGCGATTGTTCCAGTCCAGGCTGCGGCAATTGAACGCTTCCGCCAGTATCTGCGCACGCTTCAGTGTGCGGCTGGCAATCACCGGTTCGGCCTTGCGCTGCTTGAGTCCATAAACGATGCCCCTGGCGGCCCCACCTGCACCCAGCACCAGCACTGTCTTCCCTTCCAGTGTGCCACGATCCACACTGGGGGAATGTAGGGCACGCTCCAAACTGTCCATCGCCGCTACGTAGTCGGTGTTGTAGCCAATGATCTCTTTGCCGTTGAAGATCACCGTGTTGGCCGCACCGATCCCCTGCACCGCTGGGTCAATCTTGGTCAAGAATTTAAGAATGTTCTCCTTGTGTGGAATCGTAACGCTCAGGCCACGAATGTTCAGTTCCGGGGCGTCCTCGATGAATTGCTCCAGAAATTCCGCTGGCACACGAAACGGCACGTAAACACCGTTGATTCCGGCAGCCTTCAGCGCCGTATTGTGAATCTGAGGACTGAGCGAATGGCCAACCGGGTCGGCAATCACGCCGTAAAACACCGTCTTGGCGTTGATCTCATTATGCCGATAAATCTCAGTCATCTGCTGAAAGCTGAGCTGACCTGGCGCAAGCTGCCGTTCGTGATGAAACGTGGAATACACAAACGGCGGATTAAAGCGCGTGCCAAGTATCCGCGACGGTGTGCCCATGTCCCCCATGCACATGGCGACCGTTGGAATGCGTTGATTGGCCAACAGCCGCAAAATGCGAACATTGTCGTGTGGCTGGTTGGCCATGCAGGCCAGTTTAACGATATCAGCGTCGGTTGAGGCCAGTCGATCGTGGATCGTCTGCAAGTCCTCCGGCGTCTGGCGAAAATCGTGGTAGCTGACAATCCGCTTGGTTTTACCAAACCGCGGTACCGACGCGGCAATGTCATCCTCCAGATCGACCCAGTCGACCCCTTCGGCAATTGCAGTGCGCAACAGCAACATCCGCTGCTGCTCGGTCCCCTGCCAACGACCACCATCCGCCTGACGGCGCACCGTCACAATCACCGGGCAGGGTCGATCGGCCAGCAGTCGCTTCAGATTCACCTCGCCATTGATGTAATCCAGGCGCAGCTCAACCAGTTTGGCACCTTTTTCCACCAGGTGCTTAAACTCGGCGAGCATATGCCGATGGCGTCCGCGACCGATACTGACACAGAGCATAGATTCTTGACTGAGAAGGAGAGTAAAACGAAGTCCTGGCCAGCATCAAAAAAACCACTCGACAATTTTGCCAATGGCAGCCCCCCATTATATGGTGGGCGCTACCAAATTGCACCACAAGAATTAGGCCAACTTACGTCCGCTTAAACTGCCGGTCCAGCTCGTCACGCGTAAAGACCAGTGCCGTTGGCCGCCCGTGCGGGCAATGATGCGAATCCTGATACAGATGCCGCTGCTGGACCAAGGCGGCCACCTCCTGCTGGCTGAGGCGGTCCCCTGCCTTGATCGCCGATTTACAAGAAATCATGTGCAATAACTCATCTAGCAGGTCGCGCCGCTCCGGGGACTTGCCCCCACTCATCAAGTGATCGACCAGGTCGCGCAGCACCTCCGTCGGGCGGAAATTCGCCAACATCGCCGGGTAGCTGGTAACCAGAATCGTATCCCCACCGAACGGCTCAACCTCAATCCCCAGCTTTGCCAAAGTGGCCCGTTCGGCTAGTACCGCAGCCGCCTCGGCGGGTCCCAAATCGACCGGCTCGGGGACCAGCAGTCGCTGACACTCCATCGCCCCGGCGAGAACCTTTTCGCGGATCTGCTCATAGAGCACGCGCTCGTGCAAAGCATGCTGGTCGATGACCACCAGGCCGTCCGCCGTCTCGGCAATCAAATACCGGTTATGCACCTGAATCGCGGCCGGACGAACCGCCTCCGCCTGCTCGTAGCCACCGAAATCCACGTGCGGCGAAATTGCATCAGCATGCACTGGATCGAAGGTGCCGCTTACTGCTGCCGGAGCGACTGCTTGCTGCGTATTAGCCGATTTAGCCTGTGCTGAATCTCCCCAAGTACTTCGCGGGCCGGGCGGTGCCAGCGGCCGCTCCAATGTGTGCAAATTCAACGGCAAATTTTGCGAACGGGAAGACCCAAACGGATCGTCATCTTCCCCCTGCTCGCCAGTATTGCCATCGGGTAGCTCTCCTTTAGCCCAGGCCATCAGGTCGCGGCGAACTTGCGACGCAGTATCAGGGTTTAGCGCCGCCGCTGCTTCACTACCCTCGGAGTCGATTTGCTGCTGCGTGGGTTGCAACCGCGCCGTCAAATCCGACGTCAGAAACTTCGTCCGCAACGTCCCGAGCAATTGGCTGTAGATTTTGCCCCCATCCTGAAAACGGACCTCCAGCTTTGTGGGGTGAACATTGACATCGACCGCCTCCGGGGGCATGGAAATCTGCAAAAAGCAGATCGGAAACCGGCCGGTCAATAGCAGCCCGCGGTAGGCCTCCCCCAGCGCATGCTGCAGCGCACGATCGCGAATGCAACGACCATTGATAAATAGATACTGCAGGCGATTGTTCCCTCGGCTTTGCGAAGGGCGAGCTACGTAGCCCGAGAGATGAACTGTGCCGTCAAAACTTTCGACCCAGATCAGCTCGCGCGCCACTTCCTCGCCAAAGAAGCTGGCGACTCGGGCCGGCAAGTTATCCGTGGGGGGCAGGTCATGCACCAGTTTGGTGCCATGCCGCAAGGTGAAGTGAATGTGTGGGTGTGCCAGCGCCAGCCGCGTAAAAGCCTCGGCCGTGTGCCCCATCTCGGTCTGTGTGGCACGAAAGAACTTGCGACGAACCGGTGTATTGAAGAACAGATTGTGGACTTCAATTGTGGTACCGACCGGTGTTCCGCAAGGAGCAATTTCGCTCAGTTTGCCGCCGACGATTTCCAGTTCGGCTCCACTGTCGCTCTCTCGGGTTCGGCTGCGAATCACCGTCCGACTGACCTCGGCGATGGAGGCCAGTGCCTCGCCGCGAAAGCCCAGCGTGCTGACGCGAAATAGATCGTCGGCCTCTTGGATCTTGCTGGTCGCGTGTGCCGCGACCGCCAACGGCAGGTCCGACTCCGAGATCCCACAGCCATTGTCCACCACACGGATCAGGTCGATTCCCCCCTGCTCGACGGTGACGTCGATCCGCGTTGCGCCAGAGTCGACCGCGTTCTCAAGCAGCTCCTTGGCCACGCTGGCCGGTCGCTCGATCACCTCGCCAGCAGCGATCTTGTTGATCACGCTTTGCGAAAGCTGGCGGATAACCGGCGTCGAGGTCTCGGTCGAGTTTTCTATTATTGTGGACACTTCCGTGTGCGCTCTTATGTCGTAGGGATAGCCAGACTTTAAATTACAATCCGTATTCCTTGATTTTACGGTACAGCGTCCGCTCGCCAATACCCAACATGCTGGCGGCCTGCTCGCGATTGCCCCCGCTGAAGGCCAGCGTCTCAGTGATAAATAACCGCTCAATTTCAGTCAGTGGCTTGCCAATCAGACTGGCCAGTGAACCGGCCGCACCTGGCTCCGCGGCCACCGTGGCAGCGGCCGCCAGTTGACCCGCTGTGGCACCCTGTAGCGGATCGCTGAGAATCTCCGACGGCAGATCGTCCAGATCCAACACCGAGTCGTAGTCGACGACCACCATGCTTTCAATCACATTGCGCAACTGTCGCACATTGCCCGGCCAGTCGAAGGCGAGCAATTTCATCCGCGCCGCAGGGGACATACTCTTGACCGTTTTGTGATGCCGCTTGGAGAACTGCCGGATGAAGTGCTCAATCAACAGCGGGATATCCTGTGCGCGATCGCGCAGCGGCGGCAACTCAATCGTGATCACCTTCAGCCGATGATACAGATCACTGCGAAAGCTTCCGGCCGCAATCGCGTCCTCCAGATTCCGGTTAGTCGCCGACAACACGCGCACATTGACCTTGATCTGCTCGTTCGAACCGACTCGCGTAATCTCGCCATTCTCCAAGACACGCAGCAACTTAATCTGCGTCGCCATCGGCATATCGCCGACTTCGTCCAAAAACATCGTACCGCCGTGGGCATAGGCAAACTTGCCGACGCGATCGGTCGAGGCGTCGGTAAAGGCTCCCTTCACATGCCCAAACAGCTCGCTCTCCAGAATGTTTTCGCTCAGTGCGGCACAGTTCAGCGCTACAAACGGCTTGCTCTTGCGTGGGCTGTTCTGATGGATCGCCTGTGCGACCAGTTCCTTGCCAGTACCGGTCTCTCCCTGAATTAACACGCTGGCGTCAGTGGGTGCGATTCGTTTCAACCGGTCGATGACCGCGTTCATCAACGGGCTGCTGCCAACCACCCCTTCAAAGCCGAATTTTTCATCCAGCCGTCGGTGCAACTCGACATTTGTCCGCCGCAAGCGAACCGCCTCGGCCGCGCGACTGACCACAATCCGCAACTGTTTAAGGTCAAGCGGCTTTTGCAGGTAGTTGAAGGCCCCCTGCTGCATCGCTTCGACCGCCGAAGGGATCGAACCGTGCCCGGTGACCAGAATCACCTCGCACTCGGGAAGCGCCTGGCGTGCCCTTTTGAGAATCTCCAGGCCATTCACATCATTCATCATCAGGTCAGTGATGATCAGATCGAGATTCTCGCGTTCAACCAGTTTGGCCCCTTCGCTGCCAGAGGTAGCGATCGCGCACTCGTAGCCCGCGACTTCCAGACTCTCGGCCACTACTTGCGCATGAGCCGCGTCATTGTCGACGATCAGAATCCGAATATCCCCCGGCAACGGCGCAGTCAGATCCACCGTCGCGGATGCCGCGTCGTGGTTCAGCAATTCCTCAGTGCGAGCTTCAGA
>JAWXCH010000143.1:0-4653 GCA_034440595.1 Planctomycetota bacterium
CTTTAGGAGATTCGGTCACCACCGACCATATCTCTCCAGCCGGTTCGATCAGTGTGAAAAGCCCTGCGGGCCGCTTTTTACAAGAGCATGGCGTGCCCCCGAGCGACTTTAATAGCTACGGTGCGCGGCGTGGCAACGATCGCGTGATGACGCGCGGCACCTTTGCCAATATTCGCATTCGCAATCAATTGGCACCCGGCACCGAAGGTGGTGTGACCCGCTACCTGCCGACGGGCGAGATCATATCGATCTACGACGCCTCGATGAAGTATCAGGAGTCGGGCGTGCCGTTGGTAATTCTAGCTGGCGAAGAGTACGGCACTGGCAGCAGCCGCGACTGGGCTGCCAAAGGAACGATGTTGCTCGGTGTGAAGGCCGTTCTGGCCAGCAGTTACGAACGCATCCATCGCAGTAACCTGGTCGGTATGGGTGTTCTGCCACTGGTTCTGCCTACCGGCTGGAAAGAGCTGGGCCTGACCGGCGATGAGTCTTTTGATATTCCGATGGACGAAAGCGTCTTGCCACGCTCTACGATTTACGTTCGAGCAACTCGCCCGGATGGCGTAGTGATTGAATTCCCTGCCAAGGTGCGGATCGATACGCCGGTCGAGTTGGATTACTTCCGCAACGGGGGGATCCTGCAGACAGTGCTACGCAAACTGCTGGCAACGTAGCAGCCACGGGCTACTCAGTGGCACGATTACACGCTGCCCGTGTCTCGTGCAATATCACCCTTGTTGGGCACGTCGCATGCGCAGAAAGCTTCACCTCTCCCGCTTGCGCCAGAGGTCGTCGCCCAAGCGACGGGTGAGGGCCGGCTTTTTATTCTCCACGCGCACGACTCGCGACACTTTATACCTCATGGGCCAGCAGCCCATGCCACACTAACTGGCGCTGGCCGGTTCCTGTGCAACCAGTTCCAGATTGGCCTGGTAGTAGTGAATTGCCTCGGTTGGGTTCAGATTAAAGAGCGCACGTCCTTCCGAGGTCCACTGCGAAGCGGGATCAAAAAAGAATACCGCGGTTGCCGCGCGCAGGTTACTGACCGCTTCGACTTCTTCCATCCCCCCTCCCTCAATGGCCTCAAAGCGAATCGTGCAGGCCACAAACGCGGAGAGCTGTCCGTTGCGTCGATCGCGTGCATAAGTCACATCGTTATCAAAGTCGCAATCGACCCAGCGCAGACCGCGCGGCTTGCCGCTGTTTCCGGCTTGCTGCACAAACTTTGCTTCCAGTCGCTCGCGCGAGCGATGGAACTGCCGCTTGGCTTCGGCCAGTACACGTTCGCGACGCGCTTCGCGCATCGGTCGCCAGGCCAGCGCAATGACAACGGCCGCGCAGACAACGCTTGCCAGAATTACCCAGTAGATCGGTTCCAAGAAAGTTCCTCCCTCGCCATTTCCCTGGCGATGAACGAGGACATCCGTTCAGATAGCACAATGCTATTGGATGCATTGTACGCTGTTCAAATCCACGCGGGCAACAACCGGGCAAAATTTTGCCCTGACAGGGAACCGCACACCGTTTTTAACTGCCGAATAGTGCAACTTCTCCCAGTTTCAAGTCAATCAACCTGATAGGATAGGCAAGTTTCTTGGATGCCGATTTCCGTCGCAAGCGAACCGAGGTATGCCGGCTTTCGCACTAACCGTTCCTCTCCGGCTACCGGTTTATGCTGTAATCATCGGCAAATCGTCCTCCTGTAGTGGTCGCGCTGCCAGATATTCTGCAGGGATCGCGGCTCGGCGCTTCCAACGGCTTGCCCATAATTCATAACCAATACATACTTGTAACAGTCAGTCGACTAGCCCGATTTTTGGCAGTTCGCCGGGCTGGACACCCGCACAGCCAGACAATTTCAATACCCAACTTCTCAGCAGCAGCGGGCCACACGGTTACCGCCTATTTATGGACACTCGGCAGACAGAGACCGCACAGCCAAACCAAACCGGGGATGAGCACGTCGTCATCATCGGTGGTGGTTTCTACGGCTGCTGTCTGGCGCTGTTCCATCATGCCCAACAGGGATACCGCGTCACGCTTCTGGAACGCAGTTCAGAACTGCTAACTCGCGCTAGCTACAATAATCAGGCACGTGTCCATCAGGGATACCATTATCCGCGAAATGTAGTGACGGGGCTGCGCTGCGTGGCGAACTTTGCCCGGTTTGTACAAGACTTTGGCGAGGCAGTCGATCGATCATTCACTAAGCTATATGCCATCGCACGCCTGAACAGCAAAGTCACCGCCAATCAATTCTGGGGATTCTGCCAGCGAGTTGGGGCACCCATCAAACCTGCCACTGCTGAAGCCCATGCTCTTTTTGATTCCGATCTGGTCGAGGATGTTTTTGAGGTCCGCGAGTACGCATTCAACGCAGTCAAGCTGCGCGAAATTATTCTGCGTCAATTGTCCAAAACCGATATCGTCGTTCGATACAACAGCACGGTTGAGCGAATCACTACCGGCTCAAACGGTACCGGCCTGACAGTCCACCTGAAGGACGGTGAGGCAGTTGGTGCCGATAGCGTGCTGAGTTGTGTCTATTCTGAACTGAATACATTGCTCCGCAACTCGGGCCTGCCACAACTCCCAATCAAACACGAAATTGCCGAACTGGCACTGGTCGAGCCACCAAAGATACTGAAGCCGTACGGCATCACGCTCATGGACGGCCCGTTCTTTTCGCTGATGCCGTTTCCGGCAGAAAACTTGTTCAGTCTGAGCCACGTGCGTTACACCCCACACGAAGGCTGGCACGATGCCACGGATCCGCGCGATCCCTACCAGTATTTGGCAGATACCACACCAGTCAGTAACTATACACAGATGGTACGGGATGCCACACGGTACGTCCCGGCGGTGAAATCGGTACAATACCGTCGCTCTTTCTATGAAGTGAAAACAGTACTGACCGTCAATGAACGCAACGACGGTCGACCGATCCTGCTACAGCGAAATTGCGGCCTGCCGGGCCTGCACGTCGTCCTAGGTGGTAAAATCGATAACATCTACGACATTCAGGAGGCGATCGCCCCACCATCCAATTCGGTTACGCTGCCGGAGTTGCCTGCCTCGCAATTTGGTGGCTTAGAGTTAAGTTGAGACAATGTTTAGACAGGCTGTATATCAGCCGCTGGCGCGTTATCGTCCGGTTACATGACACTTTTCTGAGTTTATATCCAGGACCACAATCGGCCTCCATGGAAGAACAGACTCCACCACCGCAGCCCGCGGATATGCTGCTGAGCGTTCTAGCACTCGTTCGCAACGACCGCGCCGTGTTGCGCGCCTTTGTCGAAGAGACGCAGCACGTTCTACAGGCCAATTACGCGTTCTATGAGATCGTGTTTGTCGATCTGCAATCGACGGATGGATCGCTGGCCGAGCTACGCGCACTGATGCAAGAGTTCCCCTGCATTCGGCTGATCCGGTTGTCGACTCGTAGCGATAACGACGTTGGCGTTACCGCCGCGCTGGAGCACTGCATTGGCGACATGGCGGTCGTCATGGACCTGTACCTGGATTCTCCCGCCGATATTCCTAAATTAGTGGCGACCGCTCAATCTGGCTTTGATGTGGTCGTGGCGTGTCGGGAGGGAGGGCCATCCGGCCGGTTTGGGCGAAATACCTTCTACCGGTTTGCCAGTTGGATGCTGAAAAAGGAATTAAACCCAGACGAGTCAGACTTCCGCCTGCTGACACGCAAAGTCATCGCGGCCATGACCAAGATCAAGCACCGCCGCCGACATTTGCGATACTTTACAGCGCTCATGGGCTTCAAGAAAGCATCCATCACCTGTACCGTCTCCCCGCGGGCCACGCAGTTCCACCGGCGAGATAGTTTGCTGGTGGTCGTGCGTCGCTCGCTCGACATGCTGATATCCAACTCGGCGATGCCACTCCGCCTGGCCGCCGGATTTGGGTTGCTGGCCAGCTTTGGAAATCTGGTTTACCTGTTATATGTACTTGCCGTGGCATTACTAAAGGAACGTCTGGCCGAAGGCTGGCTTACAACCGCTGTCATCATGAGCACGATGTTCTTTGGTCTGTTTTTCATGCTATCTGTCTTGTCGGAATACGTGGCCCGAATATTGGAAGAGACTCAAACACGGCCGCTCTACTTCATTGAATTTGAAGAAGAAAGCTCGGCTCGTTTGTCAAAAGACCACAAAATTTTAAACGTCGTTGAGGCTTCCTAATGTCACATGCACTCATTGGCTACACCGGATTCGTTGGCGGCACACTCAACCGGCAGCATCGATTTGAATATGGATTCAATTCCAAGAATATCGAAACGCTCGCTGGCGAGAGCTTTGACCTACTGATCTGCGCCGGCGCACCGGCCGAAAAGTGGAAGGCCAATAAAGAACCTGAGCAAGATCAAGCCAACCTGGCCCGGTTGACGACCGCCCTGCGACGCTGCCGCGCCGAACGACTAGTCCTGATTTCAACGGTCGACGTCTACCCAGACCCGCGCGATATCGACGAAGACAGCAAGATCGACCGGTCCAAGCTCGCGCCGTATGGGCTGAATCGGTTGGAGTTGGAAGATTTCGTCGCGCTGCATTTCTTAAAAGTCCATACGTTGCGCCTGCCCGCCCTGTTTGGCCATGGGCTTAAGAAAAACTTCATCTACGATCTGTTCCATGA
>JAWXCH010000144.1:0-9816 GCA_034440595.1 Planctomycetota bacterium
CACTGCCGCCAATGCTAGCAATACCACATTTAGTACTTGCTAGCTGACCAAAAACACAAAGTGACCTTGATTCGTCAAATTGCAAAAGTCCAGTTAGTAGATGAAAGGCTCAAATCCTGGAGACCTGACAAGTTCGTGATTGCTGTCAGGCTAGTATCGTCCGCTGAGTGGGCCGTTGCGGTTACTACATCATAAAAATGATGATGATCCAACCAGCCACTGAGCCACTTGGGAACAGGCGAAGGACTCGAACCGGGCTTGAATCCGCCTTCATACTTTATGAACAGAATTGATCGGCTGGCCACCGCCTCGCGCTGCCTTCGCGCGGCTTCATCCCACCGCACAACCCACCATGCACCGACTGCCATGAGTGCCGTAAAGATCAGCAGCGTGCGCAAGCTGAACCGCAGATACCGCCACGGGTGGAGCCAGTTTCGTTGTGCCACAGAAGCCCCCGATGGTTTAGATGCCGGCGATTGAGATGTTGTGCCCATCATTGCAGCATAGACCAGGTCGTGGCTTTAAATCAATCTCGATTTTCAAGCCCGCAGAACTCCTTATGGCGATTCACCTTGGAGTACCAGTGCTACCACGGTATGCTGTCCTGATTCCCGTTCCACCCGTTTCGTTGCCAATAGCGACATACGAGCATCCCTATGGCCAAGGTCAATCCACCTGCAAGATCCAGCGAGTTTGCATCGGCATCCGGTGCCGAAAGGCCAGAGTACCAGCCGTACATTCCGGCCAAGAAAATCATTCCTGAGTTTACTTGGCAGGCGGTAGTGGCCGGTTCGCTGCTAGGGATTCTGTTTGGTGCCTCGTCGCTCTATCTGGTGCTGAACATCGGCATGACGGTCTCTGCGAGTATTCCCGTCGCTGTGCTGTCGATCACGCTTTTTCGCGCGCTTAGCAAAGCGTTTGGTTGGCGGCGCAGCACGATTCTGGAGAACAACATCACACAGACCGCCGGCTCTGCTGGTGAGTCGATCGCGTTTGGCGTCGGAGTCACCATGCCGGCCCTCATGCTGCTCGGCTATGACATGGACCTCACGCGCGTGATGGTGGTCTCGCTGCTCGGCGGACTGCTCGGAATTTTGATGATGATCCCACTGCGCCGTGCATTTATCGTCAACATGCATGGCAGTCCGGGCGAGCCAAATACGCTGCTCTATCCAGAAGGCACTGCCTGTGCGGAGGTACTCATCTCGGGCGAAAAGGGGGGTATCAGTGCCCGCACCGTGTTCGTGGGCTTTGGACTGGCCTTCATCCCAAATTTTTTGATCCTGGCCATGAGCTTCATGCGTGGGACACTGAGCCTGCCACTCAAGTTTTTCAATCGAACTGCCGAGCTCAGTATCGCTATTGCCCCCGAGCTGCTCGGCGTGGGTTACATCATTGGCGTGCGGATCGCCTCGATCATGATGGCTGGAGCGCTCATGGGCAACCTGGTCATTGTCCCGGCGATCGCTACTTTCGGTGACTCTGCCACTGTGGCAATCCCACCAGCCAGCAGGCCGATCAGTGAATTGCAACTCGCTGACATCCAGAACGACTACATGCGGTTTATCGGTGCCGGATGCGTGACCGCGGCCGGTATCATCAGCATGTTTCGCACTCTGCCGATGATTCTGCGGTCATTTGGTGCCAGCCTGGGAAAGCTGCGCAGCAAGACCTCAAAGCAGGAAACCAAGCGAACCGACAACGACCTGCCGCTGAGCGTGATTGTGCTGGGGTCATTGGCATTGCTGGCGCTACTCACCTGGTTTTTGCAGCACGAGCTATCGCTGGCGAGTACGCAGAACGTATGGGTGAAGTCGCTCCTCGGTGCGGGTTTGATTTTGGTATTCGGATTTTTGTTCGTGACTGTGTCATCACGCCTGACGGGTGAAATCGGTTCGTCTTCTAATCCCATTTCTGGCATGACGGTGGCCACGCTCAGTTTGACCTGCCTGATCTTTCTAGCGCTGGGCATGACCAGCCCGGTGGAGAGTGTGGTTGCACTATCAATCGGTGCCGTCGTTTGTATCGCTGCCTCAAATGGCGGCACAACTTCGCAGGATCTGAAGACTGGCTTTTTGGTCGGTGGCACACCCCGGTTGCAACAGTTGGCAATCGTGATTGGGGCGGTAACTTCTGCTCTGGTGATTGGAGCCACCTTGTTGCTGTTTAATGAGGCCGGGACGATTTACTCACGTAAACGTGAACATCTCCCTGACGTGACGCTAACCGAAGTGCAGTACGCAGCTCTGCCAAAACAAACAGTTGAGTTTGAAGGGAAGCAGTACCGCGTGTGGCGACCTGATAGCACCGCCTTTCCACAGGCTCTCAAGGGCAAGTATTACGTCGATGAAAGCCGCCGCCCGGTGGTGCTGGAGGATCCGGCGATCACGGGTCGTCTAACCGAGCGCGACAATGGCGACAAAGTGAAGATGAAATTTCCCGCACCCAAGACAGCGGTGATCGGCATTATCATCAACGGCATTCTGAAACAGGAACTGAACTGGGGGCTGATTTTGATCGGAGCGATGCTGGCGATTGGCATGGAACTGTGCGGCGTGTCTTCGTTGGCGTTTGCCGTGGGGATCTATATTCCAATGCAAGTTACCACACCGATTTTCGTCGGAGGACTATTGCGCTGGGTCGTTGACTGGTGGCGCAAACAGGCCAAATCCAAGGGAGCGAGTTCAGTTGAAAAAAGCGAAGCTCAGGCTATCGCCGAAGACGAAACTGGCCCCGGCTTGCTGATGGCCTCAGGGTACATCGCGGGCGGAACGATCGCAGCGGTGCTGGCGGCATTTTTGGAACTGCCGTACTTCAGCGAGATCAAATCCTATATCAATTTAACCGTCGAGAATGTCACGTCCGGTGAGAAATCGCCATGGGATGAAAGCTCGTGGTTGCCACTCAGTGTGCTTGGGGTGCTGGCGATTGTCTTGCTGCTGACCGGCATAGGCAAGCTATTTGCCGAAAAGAATCAGCAGGTTGAAAAGGGTTAGGCCGTTTCATATCCATTGAAATGGGCATGCGAACAGAACTTAACAACTGAATTGAGACGGAACCAATATGCGACGAAATTTGACATTCTCGGCACTCTTGGCAATTCTACTGGGAACAACTATGACCATGCTCTGTAGCGCCGATGAAGGGATGTGGCTCTTTAGCAATCCACCGCGAAAGCTGCTGAAGGAACGCTACAACTTTGAGCCAACCCAAGAATGGTTGAATCACCTTCAGCAAAGTGCCGTCCGTTTTAACAGCGGCGGCAGCGGATCGTTTGTGTCGTCCAAAGGTTTGGTGATGACCAATCATCACGTTGGTGCCGATACACTGGCCAAACTGAGCAGCGCCGAGCACGACTACCTGACCGATGGTTTCTATGCGCGCAGGCACGACGAGGAATTGCCGGCGCTCGATCTGGAATTAAATGTGCTGGAGAGCACCGAAGACGTTACCGATCGTGTGCTTGCGGTGGTCAAGCCCGGCATGTCGGGTAGCGAATCCGAAAAAGCACGCCGCGCGGTAATGAATACTATTGAGAAAGAGTCGCTCGACAAAACGGATCTGCGCAGCGATGTGGTCACGCTGTTTCAGGGGGGGCAGTACCAGCTCTATCGCTACAAGAAGTATACCGATGTGCGACTGGTGTTCGCCCCGGATAAGGAAATCGCCTTCTTTGGGGGTGACCCGGACAACTTTGAGTACCCGCGCTGGTGCCTGGATGTCTGTTTCTTCCGCGCTTATGAGAACGGCAAGCCGGCCGAGATCAAAAACTATCTCCCCTGGAGCAAGCAAGGTGCCGAGGAGAACGAACTGGTGTTTGTCGCCGGTAATCCGGGCAAGACCGATCGGTTGAACACCGTTGCTCACTTGGAATTCTTGCGCGATCGCGTTTTTCCTTCCACGCTCAATACACTCCGCCGGCGTGAGGTGCTGCTCTCCAACTTCGGCGACAAGAGCCTGGAAAATGCGCGCCGTGCCGAGGATGAGCTGTTCGGCATCCAGAACAGCCGCAAGGCACGCGCCGGCGGACTGGCGGGCTTGCAGAACCCGGCCATCATGGAGGCCAAGATCATCGCTGAGAAGAACTTTCGCGACCAGATCGCCAATGATCCCAAGCTAAAAGAATCGTCCGACGTCTGGCAGGAAATTGAAAATGCCGTTCATGCCTGGGAGCGAATGTACGTCAATCATGGCTTGCTGGAGCGCGGGGCGGCGTTCAACTCAACATTATTTTCGATCGCACGGGATCTGGTTCGCCTGGCCGATGAATCGGAGAAACCCAATGCCGAGCGGTTGCGCGAGTACAACGAATCCGGCCTGGAATCTTTGAAGCAAGAATTGTTTTCCGAGGCACCGATTTATGACGATCTGGAGACCGTCAAACTCAGCGATTCGCTGGCCATGTATTTGGAATGGGTCGGTGCGCGTTCGCAACAAGAACAGGCCAACCATCCTGCTTCCGACAGGGCGCAGGCCGATACATCCGGTTGGAAGCTGCTCAATCAGGTGCTAGATGGCAAATCACCGCAAGAACGGGGTGCTGACCTGATCAGTCGCACTAAGTTGCGAGATGTTGCCGAGCGCAAACGACTGTTCGAGGGAGGCCGCGCCGCCATCGAAGCGAGTGCCGATCCGATGATCAAGCTGGCGCGGCTCGTCGACCCACGCTCACGCGAATTACGCAAGAGTTTTGAGGCGGAGGTCGAAGAGCCGCTTCGACAGGGATACGCCAAAATATCAACCGCCAAGTTCGCATTAGATGGTGCCAGCCAGTACCCCGATGCCACATTCACACTCCGTCTGGCCTTCGGCACCGTGAATGGATACCAGCAACAAGGTCGCCCGATTCCTCCCTGGACGGAAATCGGCGGGCTATACACGCACGCCAAAGCACATGGCGACGTTTATCCGTTCAAGGTTCCCAAGCTGTGGGTTGAGCGGAAAGATCAACTCGACTTGGAGACACCGTTCAACTTTGTCTGCACGGCTGACATTATCGGTGGCAATTCGGGCAGCCCAGTGGTGAATCGCAAGGGTGAAGTCGTGGGGCTGATCTTTGACGGCAACATCCAGTCGCTGGTGCTTGATTTTGCGTATAACGAAGAACAAGCACGCGCAGTGTCGGTTCATTCAGCAGGGATTATCGAGTCGCTGAAGAAGGTTTATCAGGCGGACGGGCTGGTGAAGGAGCTGGCAGGAGAGGAGAACAGGTGAGATCAAAGAGTGTGCCACTGGCTCCGCCAGTGCTTTTGGCGGATTGACTTCCTACACCGACCCGAAACTCCAGCGAGGCACACTACTATTGGCATTGCGAAATTATTGATCTGTCATGTCTCAAGCTTTACCAGCACTGGCAGAGCCAGTGGCACACAATTTAGTACTCTTTCTGGTGGAACTAATTCCGATACTGATTGATAAACTGAAACTCACCGCCGGGTCGCAGCGTTTCCAGAGCGGCACCGCGAATTGAAATCACACAATCGTCGCCTACTGCAACAATTGAAACTCCGTCCTGCGATTTCAGATCGATCTCCTGGCTCTCGCCGGGGCGAAACGATACTCCCTCCCAATACTTCGTCTTGCGGATTACGAACTTCAACTCTTGGAGTGTGCTGTCAAGCGGGAGTATCTGACAGCGAAAGATGCCGGTCGGATTATCAAAGACCACTTCGCCCTTTGATCCATCAGCAGAGGCACTCTGAGTGACAATTTGACACTTACTGCCAGGCGAATGCGGTGGCGCAACAAACTGCTGGGCAGGGGAGTGAGGCGGAAGTTTTGGCACTGACGCATCGCTGCATCCAGACAACATCAGTAAACACAGCCAGAGCCCACATGCATACAACCATAAATGCGGCACAAATATACTCCCTGCATTCAGAGGCGCACCAATTAGCCATATCCTAACTCTTCCAGGTCACGCTCGGACAGTCCGTGATGATGGCCAACCTCGTGCAGGATGGTGATCTTAATCTGGCGTTTTAGCTCACGCTCGGCGTCAGTGGCATTCATGTCGGCAGAGCGCAATATTCCCAACCTAAAAATCAGAATTCGGTCGGGATATCTCCGGCCGAGCCGACCGGCCCCTTCGGTCAAAGGGACTCCGGTGTACAACCCGCATAGATCGCCGCGGCGGCGCACCTTCATTTCTTGCATGATCTGATCAGAAGGGTAGTCTTCGACGATCAGCGGCACTTCTTCCAGGATTTCTTTCACAGAGGCCGGTAATTCTTCCAGCACCTGTTCCAGAATGGAATCGAATTGGTCGCGTTGTTCAACAGTTAACATTCGTATTTTAATTTAGAAAATGCTCATTTTATGCACATTGGCCCGGTTTCTGGCCGGCCCGTAGGGTTTTATAAATATACCAAAGCTGGCGGAATTGAGAGGAGTGGACTTGCATTTGCTTTTTGGCATGCCACAATCACCGATTATGGTCATTCCACAATTTTCCATCCGCCTGCTACTCATCATCATTGCCATCTGCGGCGTGGTGTTTCTCTTTGGTCGAGAGGCGCTGGCCGACAGCAGTTGGTCGGTTGGTCTGATCGCCGCGGTGATTGCCATCTTCGCGTCGCTGATGACTTATGCCGCGATTTTTTTCGCCGCCTGGTTGCTTTCGTTGCTGCCGATCTTTCAGACCAAAGGGACAGGGGTATCGCCGATCAGTGCCAGACCGCTGGCCGCAACAACTTCGACTACCAGTTCCATTTCACCAACATTTCCAATCGCCTGGGAGCCAGCCACCGCAGCGCTATGGTCGCCTCAGCCACCATCCGACCAGAGTGGCGAACAGAACGGCGATCAAAATGACGGTACTCAATCACGGTAGTGCAACTCGAATTTACACCAACGGGGGCAGAATGACGCTCTTCACCAAATTCCGATTGCCGCAATTCGCTATCAGTTGCATTCTTTGGCTGACGATTGCCGTAATTCTGGTAACGACTCCCGCAGTCGGTCAGGAAATCGGCTGGCAGCTCACATTGCCAGGTATCATCGTCAATCCCAATAATCCCATAACATCAGCGGGTAAGATTTATCCGCCAACTCAACCGCCCGCTAACAATACCGGGCTGACGCTTTCCATCGACACGCGCTGGCCGATCATGGAAGGGTATCGGCCGGTACGTGTGACCGTACGGCCGACAACGCCAACTACGTTAGATCGCAGTCTGCGATTAACGTTTCGACCAGAGTCGGCGCACCCAGACGCAACACTGGGCGCGGTAACACAGGACATCGATCTGCCAGCCGGTTTCACGTCAATCCGCGCAACGATCATGGTCCCTAACCTGACCTCGTGGACTCATTTTTCGCTCGATACCAAGGAGGATGGCCGAACTCTCACCGACCTGTCGATCGAAAGTGAACGGGGCAGCTCAATCGGGAACAACTACGGATACGGAGGTAATTCGGTACGGAGCGGAATCCTATTTCTTTCACCGGCCGAAATCCTGCAAAGCAACGGAAACAAGATTTCCAGCAGCACCGCGGTTTTCAACCCCGGCTCCGACAACTTGTTGTCAATGACGGTGGACGGTTCTCCTCCACCTGCGAGCAGCGCATTACCTACCCCAGGAAATGTAGGATTGACTCCCTCTGGAATTATGGGCGTATCTCCTCCTGCAATTAGCAGCGGCAATCCTTACATCACGTATTGGGTATATTCCGACGGAGTCGGGCGACGCATGACCAGCGTTGAATTTGCGCCAACTCTGACTGGCATGGACGAGTTACCTGATCGCTGGATCGGTTACAGCGGGCTGAACTGCATCATTGGAAGGGTGGAGGATATCGACGAGCTTGCCAAAAAGCATCCACGGCAGTGGCAGGCCATACGCGACTGGCTTCGCACCGGTGGCAATCTGTGCATCTATGATCTGAAGGGAAGCAGCGGCACCTGGACCAAGCTGGCTCAGTTGGAAAAGCTGCTCCAGATTTCAACCCCGTCTGCTGAACAGGCGGACGGCGATTCTAGTCCACCGACCGATCCCAAAAAACGGGGCTGGTCCAACAAACCTTCTAATTCGACTAGGATAATTTATAGCAACGGTGTTCCTGTCTATGATCGAAATGGCAACGTCACCAACCAAACAGTTATCAATAACCCTCCCTATACCGGTTACTTGGACCGCGATCTGGGATTTGGAAAAGTTGTTGCTGTCTCTACCGACGATCTCACCCAGATGACCAAGGAGCATCTGACGATCTTTGATTTGCTCAATAAGACTCTGCAGGGTCGAATGTCATGGAGCAACCGCAATGGTGTGGATCTGAATAATGAGAATGAAGACTTCTGGAACTTTTTGGTGCCAGGGGTCGGTGCCGCTCCGGTCATTGAGTTTCAATTGCTGATTACGCTGTTTGTGCTGGCCATCGGTCCCTTGAACTACTACTTGTTGCGGCGACGGCACCGGATCCAGCTCATTGTTCTAACGGTGCCTATCTGCGCCGCTCTGGTGACCGGCTGCCTGTTGCTCTATGCCCTGGTCGCCGATGGCTTGGGAGTCAAAATGCGCAGCCGCAGCGTCACATTGATCGATCAGAGCCGGCCCGAGGTCGAGGTCACCACGCAAGGTCGACTGGGCTACTACGCCGGTCTATCCCCTTCCGGAGGCCTGAAGTTTAGCGGCACCACTGCGGTTACGCCGCTGGATGTAGAGCCCAATTTTGCTTCGCCCGCCAATGCCAATCGCACCGTCTACTGGGAGCCGGCCGCGCCGACCGAAGATCCAGGAACACAATACCTGCGTAGCGGTTGGTTGCCTGCTCGCCAGCAATCGCAGTTGGTCACGGCGCGCGCGATCAATCGCCCAAAGAGTGCGATGGCGCTGGATATCAAGGAAAGTAGCGGCCTAGTCGAAGTGCGCAACCGCTTGGGTACAACAATCAAGCTACTGGTGCTTTGCGATTCGCAGCAAGTATGCCACATTGGCGAGAATATTGAACAGACCGAGGCGAAGCTGATTAGCGCGACAATGCAAGACGCCATCGATAAGTTGCTTGAATACAACGACCAGCGTCACTTGCAGCTACCGCCGGGCTTTCAGCAAACTCTCCCATCCGGCGGATCGTTCGGCATGCGGCGTCGCTACAGCCACCGTTACTACGGTGGTATGAGTCAAACAAATGTATTCGCAAATGCGGACCTGATGGAAGAGGCCATCATCGAGGCGTTGGACCATCCCATGAGCGGACACTACGAGCCTCGCACTTATATTGCCGTTGTCGAGCGACCGCCGGAAGTGGAACTAGGCCTGGACAACGTCGAGTCGGATTCCGGATTTCATTTGATTCTAGGGAAGTGGTAGACCAATGGTTAGTTCAACTCGCCCGATGATTGAGCTGTATCGGCTGCAGCGCTCCTTTGGCCGGACGCGCGCGGTAAACGACGTCTCGTTTCAGGTGCAGCGCGGGCAGGTATTTGGATTTATCGGGCCTAACGGAGCCGGCAAGACGACCAGCATGCGAATTTTGGCAACGCTGGAGCAGCCCGACGGGGGGGACGCGGCGGTCGACGGATTTTCCGTGACGGAGGATCCGGATCATGTCCGTCGTCGTCTGGGATTCATGCCAGACTACTTTGGTGTCTACCCCAATATCAACGTCTGGGAATACCTCGATTTCTTTGCCCGCGCCTACGGTCTGCGCGGTACCGAACGAGTTCGGGCACTGAACTACGTGATGGACTTCACGCAGTTGGATGGGCTGGCACAGAAGCCAATCACCGGTCTATCCAAGGGGATGAAGCAGCGGCTCTGCCTGGGCCGCACCATGATCCACGATCCGTCTGTGCTGATTCTGGATGAACCG
>JAWXCH010000145.1:0-3190 GCA_034440595.1 Planctomycetota bacterium
CTCTCTAACACCCGAGGCGAATGACTCGCTTTCATTGCATCTCCGCAAATTGCGGGAGATCCATGTCGGTCCCTACATGCCGGAACTCCCTGGCATCTTGTGCTCCCTGGACGAGTCGACCGGACAATTGAGGCGCGACCTAGCCTATGCAGCACTATACCGTTGCCGTCATCCGGTTTCCGGGAAGATAAAAGTGCAGACCGCGATGCAACTTCTATCGGGCGACGAGCAACTATCGTCCACAAATGCTAACCGTTTGTTGAATGCACTTCTGGGGCATAAGCAGACTCGTGACATTGACCCGGAGGAAATTCAAGGCGAACTCGATCGACGCGAGTACCGAATGACCGGTGTGTCAAATGGAGAGAAGTGATGTTGAATCCAATTCTTCAGGCGATCAGCGAAATCCTCAATGTGACGTTACAGGATGATATCGGAGATGGCTCCGGTTACTATGTCAGCACTAAGAAGTCGAACGAAACATTATGGATCGGGTTTTATCGCAGAAATTCGAATGTGCTTCGTCACCTTTGGTCGCTCGATGATAGTGGTTTTCCACACGACGATTGCCCGACTACTCGAACGCTTGCGAGTTGCAATCGCATCGTTTTGATTGAAACGGACCATTATGGTCATCTGCCTACCGATGGGCTTGCAGCGCATTTGACGGCGCTCGACTGGGCTCACTGCATATCTGCGGCCTTCGAAAAGCTGCCTGCTGTTGAAAGACCACCACCGATCGACGTGCTCGACCTGAGAAACGGATCAAGCATGGGCGATGAATATGAAATCAACCGGTCTTATCTTCCTGAGCGGATCCGGTACCACGCTCCGGGACGCAATGGGTGGTGGAGCAGTCTCGACGCGTTCGCCCTGTCGCTAAAGTGTCCGAGACCGACATCAGCGTATGGTGCCCCTGGAAATTCGCTCTGGACTTCGAACCGCAGATGGCTTACGAGCCTCTCTCTTGCGGATAGTCGAGAAGGGCATCATTACCTCAATAACTCGCTCGGCCCGATTGCGCTTGCGGTAACTGCGGATGATGGTGTGCGGAACGCGGTAATTGCATGCACGGGAGCCGATGTGCTAGTTCGAGGCGCGATGCTTCGTGCCATGAAGTGGGTGATGGATGCCGGCCAAGAGGGTACCGTAAGCACGCGCGCATCCATCGATTGGAGCGAAATTTACGCGTCTGCCCGGTACGGGGTCGAGCGCGAGCTTCGCATCCTGTTGCTTGACGATCAGGCCGGTGAAGGTTGGATCCCTATTCTCAGTGATGCGCTCGGTCTTGCGGTCATTGTTGAGAATGAAACCCCTCAACGGCGCGCCGAATTTGTACGCATGGCCGCGCGCGGTGCTTCAGACGGCGTGCCGGCCATATCTCTTTGGGTTGCAACTGACGTGAATTCGCTGGTCGCCAGCGTCGAGAACAGACCATTCCCTTCGAAGGGAGTCCCTGCGTCACTCCGTTTCACGCAGGCTGATGCGAACGATGAGGCGTCGTTCGACGAACTCCTCTTGCTTGATCTGCGGCTTTTCTCATCTAGTCCGACTCGTTCCGCCTCGCTGACACGCGACGAAGTGGATCCTGAACTGGAGTTCTTCAGGAAAGTTCGGAAGAGTCTGGCCGCCTCTGGCGATCGAGATCTGCTTGAGTTACCGGAAAGCAGAGGACATGACGTCCGTTATCTTGTGGCACTGACTTGGTTCGCGCGTCTGATCGCAAGAAT
The DNA here is from genome assembly GCA_034440595.1 of Planctomycetota bacterium. Lineage (GTDB taxonomy): Bacteria > Planctomycetota > Planctomycetia > Pirellulales > JALHPA01 > JAWXCH01. The sequence continues at coordinate 1,731 of JAWXCH010000145.1, forward strand.
TGATTACACGTATCCGGTCATCCTGTGGTCCAGCACCGGGCAACGCAGGATAGTGGATTCACTCAAGGGCTATCCATCTGTCTATACCCGGCTCGAAAAGCCTCGATTCGGCAGCTATGGAATTGAGGGGATTGATCTAGTCCTGAGTCACGCTATCGCGCACCAGATGCACGTATTGGCAGCGAGCTCGTTCATTCGAAAACAGCGAACCAACCCAATATGTAGCAAACCCTTCGTCAGGGTAGATATCTACACTGATGAAAGCGGCGACAGAAGACTTGAGCTCGGCGGATTCGCAGTTGTCTATCAAGCGAATGATCAAGCGCAATTGGAGCAATCGGTCAACTCATTCACAAACTCGCTGGACAGTTCCAGAATTGTCATTCGACGTGACGACCAAAATGTGAGCTTACCGTTCTTGTGGGGTCCGTCGTTTAAGCGAGATGCTTCTTCGCTACATGAACGGTATGAATGGATTCGCAAAAACGACGTCGAATGGAGTAATCGGGAGGGGAAGTCAAATGCGTTTAAACTCTACAGATTCCTACGTCAAGCAGCCAAAAAGTGCGCGCCAGGAAAAGCATCGATAGTCTTTTTTAGCGCGCGAGCGAAAAATCAAGCTTCGACTCCATTTAGTTTGATTGGACTAGATGGCCGATATTACTCGGCGATGCCGTACCTTCTGGAAGCCTTGGTCGCACATGTTTTTTCCTCTAACCCAGCAACTTTATCGATTGCAATACGGCTCCGAACGCCCGTTAGAGACTGGCCGTTGGCCGCCGCGAACAGGGATTTATACGAGAAGGATTGGGGAAGCAAAGTACGCAACAACAAATATAGTTCCGTCACAGATCAATGGATACACGCCACAGCGTGGGCGCTCGCAGAGCGGAATCGTCTTCCTGCTGGGAGTATTCATGGGGCTTCCGCGCCGAGCCTACGGTCGTTCGTTGTCGACTCAGATAGCGTGAAATCGCAAATAGTGGAAGACAAGCTGCGTCTCTGTGCGGATCCAGTTCCACGTTTTCCTCTACCCGATGATCTCGAGGGCGTATTTGTTGACGGAATCGACGACGCCTTTCGTGCAGTCCTAGATTTCGCCGCGATGCGCTTTGATGATCTCGGTGGGGCTTTGGCGGGTGTGGAGCGCGCGTACCACACCCGACGCATCGTGGCTTTGAAAGGCAGTCAACGGTCCTTGTTGGGAGAAGTAGTTGCGAGTATGTTGCGCTTCACAAGACACAATCTGCTTGCAGATGATTTTCACCGGTATGTCGCAATGCGCCGTCACTCGACATGACCTCAGAGGATATTTCACCTTTGAATCGCTTTCGCTTCTTGACTCGCGCGCCCGTCGGTAGAGGTGATACTGGGCCTGGGCGTTGAGCTAAGGCCGCTGATCTGAGCGACGCTCTTCTTTAGCAATTACGCGATTGGCAATGCCTGTGTGAGCTCGCGCC
>JAWXCH010000146.1:0-15250 GCA_034440595.1 Planctomycetota bacterium
AACGTGTCAAGCTCGATGGCAAAACCTACTCCGACAAGCTCATTCAAGCCGAAGTGCTGGATTGGGTGCGAAAGCAAAAGGACCATCCGTTCTTCCTCTATTACCCGACCACATTGCCGCACGGCGATCACGAAATTGACGACCTGAAGCAATACAAGAATCGCACAGAATGGACTGACCAGCAGCGGGCCTTTGCCGCGATGGTCACTCGATTGGACAGCAATGTTGGTGAGATTCTCGCGCTGCTGAAGGAGCTTAAGATCGAAGACAACACGCTGGTCATGTTCGCCGGAGATAATGGAGCGGCGTTCAACCCTGACTCGGAAAGTGGCCGGCTGTTTGACCAAAGCATGGGGGGCAAATTGCGCGGCAACAAACGTTCGATGTATGAGGGAGGACTCCGCCAGGCGGCGATCGCGCGCTGGCCAGGAGTGATTCCTGCCGGTCGAGTCAGCGGCGAACCGTGGGCTTTTTGGGATTTTCTACCGACCGCTGCCGATGTTGCAGGTGCGACACTTCCATCGAGTTTTAAACCGGATGGCCACTCACTGGCTTCGTTTCTGAAGGGTGGACCCGCCCCGCAGCGAGACTACTTCTACTTTGAATTGCACGAACGCAAGCCAGTCCAAGCCGTCCGCTTTGGAAACTGGAAAGCGGTGAAGAATGGACCTGACGCGAAGATCGAACTCTACGACCTAAGTCAGGATGAAAGTGAGGCAAACAACCTGGCCGCTAGTAAGCCGGACCTTGTTGCCCAGGCGAAAGCTTATATGCAGGCCGCACATCGTGACGACCCGAACTGGCCAATGCAGCAGCAGTCAGTACCAAAGAAGGCGAAGAAGGAGAAAAAGCAGACCGGATGATGCACAGAGAAGCATCAACTTCATGCTGCATCTCGTTCGGAAGAGACAATGCTAACTGTCCGCTTGGCCAACTGCCCGCTTGTTGATGGCATCGACTGGCTGGTATGTTAAATGTTTGCAAAAGTTCTCTGAGAACCTCCGATGTCACAAGTTGCATTCCGGCATTTTGGTTTCTTCAAGGCAACCGCCGTCGGTGGGCTATTGCTGCTGTTGCCGCTGGCGGTCGTGCTTGCGCTGTTGGGCTACGTCTATAGTGCGGTGGTGTTGGTCTATGAGCCGTTAAAGGATCACCTGCCGGTCAAAAGCAACTTCGGTGTCGGCCTACTATTCCTGCTGGCAGTGGCAATCCTGATCGGACTCTGCTTTGTGTGCGGGCTGGCGGCACAACGAGCCATCGGTCGACAATTCTCAGAAAAGATTGAGCAGCGGATCATTTCTCTGTTTCCCAAGTATGCCATTTACAAGGACATCCTGGCAGGAACGGTCGGTGGCTCCCAGCTCGGTCCTACTTTGATACCAGTGACGATTCGCTTCGACGATGCTATTCGTATCGGCTTCGAGGCGGACTGCACCGAGCAAGGTCTGGTCGTAGTCTTTCTCCCTGGTGCCCCGGACCCGTGGATCGGATCGGTGGCACTGGTTCAGCGCGATCGGGTAGAGCGTCTGGAGATTGATTTCAACGAGGCCGCAGCGATCTGCGAGCGCCTCGGGCGAAAGTCGAGTGGCCTGTTGCGGGGGGTGAAGCGTAATTAACTTGCTAGCAGCACGGCTGGGCAAGCCCGCCGTGGCACCCGACCAATACACACTTACGGCTTCCCAACCCCCTTGGCAATCCGATCTCCGATTCCCTTATCCACGTTTCGCCAGTATTCCACTGCGCGGAGCAGGATTGGTTCGGTGACACCTTTCTTCAGGTGACCAACTACGTTCGAGACCAGCCGATCTCGTGCAGCGTCATCCATCACTTCGCGCACCAGTGTGCCCGGCTGACCCCAATCGTCGTCATCCTTGCGGAGCGTGTAGGCTTCCCGAACGAATTCCCCGCTGGCACCCCAGACCGCATCCTCAGGGTAGCGCTGCGGGTCCGCGGCCGGGCCACCCTTGGAATTTGGTGCATAGACCGGATCGGTAACGTTGTCGATACGCATCGCGCCGTCCTTGCTGTAGCTGTTGACCGGACATTTTGGCCGGTTCACCGGGATCTGCTTGTAGTTCACCCCCATGCGGGCACGGTGAGCATCGGAATAGGCAAACAGCCGCCCGAGCAGCATCTTGTCTGGGCTGGCCCCGATGCCCGGCACAAGGTTATTTGGCTCAAACGCGGCCTGCTCGATCTCGGTGTGAAAATCGGTCGGGTTGCGATTGAGGGTCAGCTTGCCGACCTCGTGCAGCGGATAATCCTTATGCGGCCAAACCTTCGTCAGGTCGAACGGATTGAAGCGATAGGTCTCGGCTTCTTTAAAAGGCATGATCTGCATCTTGAGTGTCCAGCTTGGGTGCTCGCCGCGCTTGATCGCCTCAAACAGGTCGCGGCGATGGTAGTCCCCATCTTCGCCAGCAATCCGGTCGGCATCCGCCTGCGTGAGAAACTCGATCCCCTGATCGGTCTTGAAGTGATACTTCACCCAAAAGCGTTCCCCTTTGGCATTGACCCACATGTAGGTGTGGCTGGAAAAGCCATCCATATTCCGCCACGACTTCGGAATGCCGCGGTCCCCCATCAGCCAGGTCACCTGATGGGCCGATTCTGGCGAGAGGGTCCAAAAATCCCACTGCATGTCGTTATCGCGCAGGCCGCTGTCGGCGCGGCGTTTTTGCGAGCGAATGAAGTGCTGAAACTTCATTGGATCGCGAATGAAGAACACCGGCGTATTGTTCCCCACCATGTCGTAGTTGCCCTCGGTGGTATAGAACTTTAGCGCAAACCCACGCGGATCGCGCCAGGTGTCTGGGCTGCCGCTTTCGCCAGCAACCGTCGAGAAGCGAATCAGCGTGTCGGTCTTGGTGCCGGGCTGAAAGACAGCCGCCTTCGTGTATTTACTGACATCGTGCGTCACCTGAAAGTGGCCGAACGCGCCAGACCCCTTGGCGTGCGGCTGCCGCTCGGCGATCCGTTCGCGGTTGAAGTTCGCCATCTGCTCGATCAGATAATGATCCTGCAGCAAGATCGGGCCGTCCCGCCCGACGGTCAGCGAATGCTCGTCACTGGCGACAGGAATTCCGGCATCGGTAGTGGTCGGCTTGCGGGCTTTGTCGGTCATGGGGTTGGTTCCTGATAGGGCGGTGTGGGCGATACCAGCAATCTATACGTTAGTTGTGACTGAGGCAACTGGTGGGTGAAGTCTGGTTCAAGCGAGAATTGCGCTATCAAAACCGGTCGGTTGTGCCGCAAGTCCCGCAATGGTTCCGCCGGCCAGGATGGGGTGGAAGTTCACGTTGCAGAATCTTTTGGACAAAACACCGTCGGATTCAATTCCCTTCAAATTCAATCTGAACATTCGGCATCGCAGCCCGGAGCGCCGTTGCTGCGGCCGATGTTACCTTATCACAGTACTCGACTTTCAAGTGCTTGAGAGTTTTCAATTTCGCAAGCTTGGCAAGGCCGGCATCTGTAATCTCGTTGCATTGGTAAAAATGAAGTTCCTTTAATCGAACATGCTGCGCAATCTGGGCCAGGTCCGCGTCGATCAATGAATCCATGCAACTGAATTCAAGCATTTGCAACTTGTCCGATAGATTCAATTGAAGTGGAACTGCCGATTTTGTCCTATGAAATCCGTAGATAAGCAGATGCTCAAGATTGGTGAACTGATTGAGGTGCGAGCCGTTCTGCGTATCATGGAGTGAGACACCGAAATACTTCAGATTGAGCGCATTGGATAGTCTTACGAGGTCAGCCTCGGACACCTCCAACGGTTCTTCTGGCAGATTCTTAGAATCTTCTGGACGCGGATTCCCCAAATCGGCACCCGAGGTTTTCCAGTAGTGCAAGCTCAAAGACCGCAGCGTTGTTAACTTCTCCAGTCGCTTGACTAGTTCTAGAGTGGGACGTGCCGGCATGTTAATCGTTAGCGACTCTAAGTGAGGAAGCTTCTGCAAACTGCTTACAACTGTCTCGTAGTTTTCGATTCGTCCGCCGATTGAGAGTGAACGAAGTTTGCGCAACTTTTCTAGGAACAACAAGCTCGGACTCGCAACTCTGGCCATTGAGTGGCTTTTGTCGACAGCATGCTCCCCTGCATCTGCTGATCGTTCATCCGAGTCCTCAATGTACAGATCTAGCGACTCGAGCGCTGATAAATTGCCTAACGCTTGGAAGGCCGCCTCAGTCACCTCACCCTTCGATGTCAGATTCAGTTTACGCAGGCGAGATAGCTGCGCAATTTCTTTTACGGATGCGTCGCTAATGGGCACGAACAGATGGAGGTCTTCAATCTGCCGCAATTGCCCGAGTCCCGGCAAATCCGCAGCCGAGTCAGTGCCGCCGGGTTCGGTAATCTCCCAAAGAATATAAACCGTCCGAAGCTTAGGAAGCGGAGCGAGGTAGCTGAAACCTTTGGCGGTGATTTGATCTTTTATTGCTAATCCGACTGACTTTAATTCAACGAGGTTCCTCAATCGAGCCAAGTTGTTGTCACTCGACTTCTCGACAACAAGCTGATTGATGTCATAAAAGTAATGATAATCGAGAATGCCAGAAAGCCAATCAGGCACGCCGGAGTTGCCCGAGTGTGGATCAAATTCCTCTTCGTAGCCAACCCCCACATAATCGTGATTTGCTTGGATCTCGCGCTGCAAACGCGCTCCTTCATACCACGGAAAGAGCCAGCCAATGCAAACCGCAACCACTGCCGTTAGTACTAGTAGCGACCGCAGACTGTAGCGCAGCCAGCGTCGGCGCGGTTTGGCAGAGGTGCTTTCACGCTCGGTTTCGTTAGAAGAATTGCCCATGCTGAAATACCGTCCAATCTGCCGCGCCTCGCGTTACTTTTTGAGCATACGCTAAGTGCTGGCTTTAAATCAAATCGCCTTCTGCAAATTGCGTTTCGGACTACTTGTCGTCCGTAACAACCCGCAGGATGAATATCTGCCGAGTCCCGTTGTCGGCAATGCCCGGTACGAGGATGGCATCGCTTGTGCGGTTCCAGCATGGGGCAGGGTCGATACGGATATCACCGCTATAGGTTCCCTTGTCGATCCCTGGGCTGCGAGCAAAAGCCCCGTCGCTGCGCCGGAGCACGGTGTAATAGTTCTTGGCATGCCCATGATGACTGTAGCCGTTGACGAACCAGTTACCGTCGGGCGACAGAGACACGTCACCGCCAGGTCGTGGGAACATTTCTGGGGTACCCAGTCGCCCTACTATTTTCCGGGTGTCTACATCGTAGAGAATCTGTTCCTCCTGCTTTCCGTCTTGCATGACTTTTCCGCCGATCAGCAGGCTTCCCTCGGCCCATTCGGGATGCCCGCCAATGTGCTGGTCGTGCAGTGTCAGGTGGGTGCCATCGGCATGAATCGAGCAGGGTGTATTGATGCGCTTGCCGGCTTTGCCATCCCAATTGCCGCGGACAAAGAAGTAAATGCGGTCTGCGTCTCGATTCCAAAGTGTGTGATTGATGAATAGCCCGGTATGTTTTAGATCGGGATTTTTCTGCTTTAGCTTATCCTCGAGTTGACGATACGAGACGAGCAAGCGTTTCGCACCAGACTTGATATCGACCATGAACAGGCCATCGTTCTCAGGAGCTATTTCGTCTTGGGACCAGTCTCTGGCTTTGGGGTATCCGGTGACCAGCCGCAGACGTGCCAGACGGCCATAATTCAGGGCCAGAAACGCGGAACCATTGGCGGCGACTCCCCCGTTGCCAATGGGTGTATCCGCAAAACGATACTCGCGCACACGCTGCTTCTTTTCGATATCGTAGAGGACGGTATAGACATCGCCGGTTTTTACGTCGCGGTCGTTGAAGAAGAACTGAGTTTCGGCCGCCAGCGGGTTCCAATAGAACATGGTCCCTTGTTGAGGATTCCAGGCGTGCGTGCGGTCGACGTGCAGCAACTTGTTGTCATTCTGAGTGTCGATGAGAATGATGCTGGCGGCCTCTTCCGGTTTTGGCAGGCGGTCAATTCGATCGATCTCCATGCCAACGATGTACCTGCCGCTGGCGTTCCAGGGGATCGTTTGACATTGGCCAATGTAGCCGAAGAAATGATGTTTGGTGCCAGAGGTGAGTTGTTCGATCTTCAGTTCGAGCTTGGCCGGTTCCTTTGCCTCCAGGGTAGGGGCAAGCATGCAGATCAACAGGCAGGCCAGGGAGAGTACACTGTGGAATAATTTGGATGGCACTTGTTTCATAGTTGTGAATGCAGTCGGGGCGTTGCCAGTTTGTGGCTGTATCTCTGGATTAGAATAGCGCAGGTGATACAGAGCAAGCAAAGTGCGGGTTCTGAATCAGTCTTTGTTTGAGGAAAACAACGCGGATTGATCAAATGGCGAGAATTTCTGACAATGCGGCAGAACGATTCACCTAAGTCGACAGTTTATACGCAGGTGCGAATGAACCAACAGTCCCCCTACTACACGCTCTTGATGCGGAGCTTCTTAGTGATAGCCGCTACCGCGCTGATGGTGGTGGTCTGCTATTTCTACGTGGATCGGCCAGTGGCGTTTTTTGTCCATCGCGACGGCGTCAACCACCACGCACTATTCAAGTGGCTGACGTATCCGCCCCCGTTGGTGCAGAGCTGGTCCCCGCTGTTGTTGGTTCTACTGATGATCCGACGAGGGTTCGGACCGTTCAGGCCGTGGCAGCACACGTTGGTGATAGCTTGCGTTAGTTTGGTTGTTGCCGATGTCTTTCGTAGTTCGATCGGCGATATCAGTGGACGTTATTGGCCGGAGACCTGGTTTGGCAATCCGTCGCTCATCGGCAATGGTGCTTACGGCTTTCATCCGAATTTTGGTGAAGGGGACGACGGCAGCTTTCCGTCAGGGCACTCGGCACGGATCGGCGGATTTCTAGGGGTCTGGTGGCTGATGGCACCACGTGGGCGAGTGCTGTACGCGATCATTGGTCTGCCAATGCTACTGAGCCTGATTGCGATGGACTACCACTTTGTCAGCGATGTGATCGCCGGCAGCGTTCTCGGCGGGATCATTGCAACGTATGCGGTCTGCCTGGCAACTACGGAATCGTGTGAGTGTCAAATTTGTAGGTAGCAGTTCACGATGCTGCGTTTCCGGTAAGAACCAGGGGCTAGCGCCCTCTGGCTGATAGCGTCTAAAGCCCAACATCAGCCGAAACGCGCTAGCGTCCGGTTTCTTTGCAGTTCATGTAGTCGAAACTTTCATACCTACTTTCGTGACGCTCACACTACGGATTCCACACAGTAGCTGCGCGGCGGAGCCGATCGTGCACGGCCTGCCATGCCTCGTCTGCTGGAGGAAGGTCCACAATAATCGCCGACACGCCGGTATCGTCCAGCGTATGCAATGTGGCAAAGAGTTGCGCTGCGTAATCGCGCGGGGTGTGCGGCATGTTGATGATGCTTACGTGCAATTCAGCAACAGCCGGTCGATCGGATCCGGTTGTGTCAGTCGGTACCCAACGTAGCCAACCGATGCTACTCCCCTGCTCTGCTAATTGCAGGACTCTCTGCGCCGCGCCAGTTGCATAGCATTCCACTGCTGCTCGCGGAGCGTAATGGATCGCGGTCATGCCCGGCGAACGGAGTGGTTGCTCAGGCGATAAGTCAGGTTGCTGCACTGAATCAATTGGTCCAAGGATTGCCGCTAGTTCGCTGGGCAGAATCGGCCCTGGGCGCAGGACGCGCGGAGTGGCACTTGTTAGATCAAGCACGGTCGATTCAACCCCGGCGGTTGTCGGACCTCCATCCAAGATCAGCTCGACCTTGCCGTCGAGTGTCCGCAACACATGCGCCGCGGTGGTCGGAGAAACTGCGTTGGATACATTGGCACTCGGTGCTGCAAGCGGCAATTCGCAGGCCTGCAATAGTGCCAGCGCAACCGGGTGAGAGGGAATCCGAATCGCCACCGTGTCGCCCCCCCCGGTCACGATGTCTGGAACACAGCTCGCCTTACGCAAGATTAGCGTCAGTGGCCCGGGCCAGAACCGCGCTGCAAGCTCATTGGCAACATCTGGCCATTCGCGGACCAGCGTTTTTGCAGCCGCAATGCTAGCGACATGGACGATCATCGGGTTGGTTGCCGGGCGGCCTTTGGCTGCGTAGATCCCCTGCACCGCCGCCGGATCCAAGGCATTTGCACCCAGGCCATAAACGGTTTCTGTTGGAAACGCGACCAGCCGACCAGCGCACAGCACGTCCGCGGCGCGCTGGATTGCCGCTGGGTCAATGTGCAGCGGATCAACGGCAACAACTTCGGTCATAGAGGAAGAAGTGGAAAAGTACTTGCGGTGATTGGATCGCGAAGTTTGGCACTACGACTAACAACTATCGGCAGGTACTCTTTCGCGGAGCGAAAGGCAACTGTGGGCGATTGCACGAAGGTGTCAACTCGCAGGAAAGCTGCGGCACCGGGACGGTGCCTGCTACAAATCCCAGTTTAACAAAAAAGGCCGGGGTGTATTGAACACCTCGGCCTCGTATTGGATGAAGCTTGCCAGCCGCAGCGACTGTGGCTACTCGCTCTTGTCCCTCTTTTTCTTCTTGATCTCAGTTTTGAATTCTTCCAAGGTCAGATAGCCGTCCTTATTCGTGTCTTTGGCCTTGAACAGCTTTTTGGCCTTTTGCGTCTTCTTTTCGTCAGAGCCAGCTCTGGCACTCAATTCTTCCAGCGAAAGCTTCTTGTCGGAATTCGCGTCAAGTTTTGCGAACACTTTTTCCGGATCTGGCTTTTTTTTCGGCTTATCATCTGCCGCCAATGCTGGAACAGCCAGACTGCACGCCAGACAGAACATGAACAATCGCTTCATAGCTTTTACACTCCCGGATGGTTAGATTCTCACTCGCCGCAACGGCCGATTTGCCGAGCCGCACAACTGTACGATGCGCGGGCACCAGGAATTATTTGGTCCAAAAAGAACAAAATGGCACGATTCTTTGCCAGTCGGTTCCTAACATTACGCAAACGCAAGGCTATGTTGGGAGGTATACCTGCACACAATCCGCTGCGGCTATTTCTTACTCGCCACAGCATCTTCGTAGTTCTTGGCCACTTCTGGCCAGTTGACGACATTCCACCAGGCTCCGATGTAGCCCGGGCGGACGTTTTGGTACTTCAAATAGTAGGCGTGTTCCCAGACATCCAGTCCCAGGATCGGGGTCTTGCCTGTCATCAACGGGCTATCTTGATTGGGCAACGATTCCAGGACCAGCTTGCCGCTTTTGTCGACGCTGAGCCAGGCCCAGCCGCTGCCAAAGACCTTGGTCGCGGCGGTGCTGAACTTTTCCTTAAAGGCATCGAAACTGCCAAAGGTCTTATCGATGGCGGCGGCTAGCTTGCCGGTCGGTTTGCCACCTTGCTTTGGCCCCATGATGGCCCAGAAGAGAGTGTGGTTGGCATGGCCACCGCCGTTGTTGCGGACAGTGGTTTGGATGTCCTTAGGTAGCTTGTCGAGGTTGCCAAGGATTTCGGCGATTGATTGCTTGTAGTACTGCGGATGAGCCTTGAGGGCATCATTCAGATTCTTGACATAGGCCGCATGATGCTTGTCGTGATGGATCATCATCGTTTTGGCATCGATGCTTGGCTCCAATGCGGTGTAGGCATATGGCAACGGTGGCAGTACGAAGCCCGTGGTTGGTGTCTCGATGGTACCGGTCATTGGTGGCGTTGGATTAATCGCTTTTGATTCTTTAGAAAGCTGAGCGCTGGCGACCTTGGCTGTAATGCCGGCACCGATCGCGGCGATGGCCGCTCCACCGCTGGCCAAAAGAAATTTGCGGCGGCCTGCGTCGAGGCTCTCTGATTGTTCGTTTTGAGGTTTCATTACAATACCTTTAATGAGTTTGCGTGGTGAAGGGATGATTTACCGTCTCGTGTAGCTTACCTTGCCGGAATTATAGCAGTAGCCACGCCAGAGGGACTTGAAAAGATTGCTGCAACTTCTTTTGCAACTGTTACTTCGCTGGTTTGCTACTTGAGGGCGATCCGCTAACATCGCGAGGTGGCACGACTTCTGTAAACTGCCCGGTGTCCTTGAGTTCTGTTTGCAGACGAACTAGCTCTTTTTTTAGCTTGACCACAGTTTCTCGATGAGCCGGGTCATTATAAATATTTTTCAGTTCTTTGGGGTCTTCCACAAGATCGTACAGCTCCCACTGATCTTTGGTCCAGAAGTGGATCAGTTTGTACCGATCAGTTCGCACGCCATAGTGGACACGTGTTTGATGCGCGCCAGGATCGTCGTAATATCGATAATACATGCTCGTGCGCCAGTCTTTAGGAGAGGCACCCTTCAGTAGCGGCAGCAGGCTGTGGCCTTGCATGTCGGCTGGGACAGCTTCACCAGCCGCGGCTAGAAACGTGGGTGCAAAATCCGGGTTGATGGCGATCGCGTCGGACTGCGTGCCAGGTTTAATTTTGCCTTGCCAGCGTGCCAAGAATGGCATCCGCAGCGCTTCTTCGTACATGAAGCGTTTGTCGTATAGCCCGTGATCGCCCAGAAAGAACCCCTGATCGCTGGTGTAGATGACCAGAGTATTCTCGGCCAGACCGTTCTTATCCAGGTATTCGAGTAAACGCCCAACACTATCGTCGACCGATTGCACACAAGCTAGGTAGTCCTGCATGTATCGCTGGTATTTCCATTTGGTCAACTCGCGTCCGGTGAGGACAACCTTCTGACCATCTTTCTCGATTTCGACCTCTGTTGGTTTGGCATTGATCCATTTGGAATGTTCCTGCGGCGATAAATTCGCCGGAGGTTGCAGCTTGAGATCGTAGCGCGTCAGATCGTTGGCCACGGTCTGAGCGCACTCGCGTAGCGCGTCGGTACGAGTCGACCAATCGTCAAACAGTGTATCCGGTTCCGGAAAATGTTTCTCGGAAAACATCTTGCGATAATGCTCAGACGGCTTCCACTCGCGATGTGGCGCTTTGTGGTGGCACATCATAAAGAACGGCTTATCCGCCGGACGATTCTTTAAGTAGTCCAGCGCCATATCGGTGATGATGTCAGTCGCGTAGCCGTTTTTTTGAATCTTACCTTGAGGAGTGAGAAAAGTTGGATTGGAGTAGGCACCTTGTCCTGGCAAAATCGTCCACTGGTCAAAACCGGTCGGCTCACTGCCCAGATGCCACTTACCGATCATCGCCGTGTAATAGCCCGCGGCTTGCAAGTATTTGGCAACGGTGGGCTGGGAGCCATCAAAGCGATTGAAAACCGGTACGCCGTTGAGATGGCTGTACTTGCCGGTCAGGATTGTGGCGCGGCTGGGGGTGCAGATGGAGTTGGTTGCAAAGCAATTCTTTAGCAACGCACCCTCTTTGGCCAGACGATCGATGTTGGGAGTCGAGTTCACTTTGCTGCCGTATGCACCAATGGCGTGCGCGGCGTGGTCATCGCTCATAATAAACAGGATATTCGGTCGCGCCGGCACCGCATCGGCGGCTTCCACAAATGACCTCACACTGAGCAACATTGCGGCGCATTGCATGGCCAGCAATAGCAATCGACTTTGCATGAGTATTTCCTACGGTCAGAGAGATTAGATTCTTATGATACCGCGCCGAATTGCCATAGTCACGGCGTGCGTTCGATCGGTAGCGTCTAGCTTGTCAAGGATGTTTTGAACATGCATTTTAATCGTACCAGATGCTGTCCCCAGCTTCGCGGCGATCTCTTTGTTTGCCAGGCCTTGCGCCACAAGCTCTAGAACTTCAACCTCGCGTGCTGTCAGGGCAAGATGCGTGACTGAGTGCCCCATGCGGTCAGCCAATTCCGGCGGTAAAAGTCGCTCGCCAGCGTGGACCAGGCGAATGGCATGGACCACTTCCGTATGCACCATTTCCTTGAGCAAGTAGCCGCGTACCCCCGCTTCCAGCGCGCGATAGATTTCTTGATCGCCGTCAAAACTAGTTAGCGCGATGATTCTCGCTTCGGGATGGTCCGCACGAATGGACTTCATAGCCGCTATCCCATCCATCTCCGGCATGCGAATGTCCATCAGCGTCACATCAGGCAGATGTAGCCCGAATTGTTCCAGTGCCTCGCGACCGTTGGCGGCTTCGGCAACGACTTCAATGCCAGGTTCGGCATTCAGAATGGAACACAATCCTTTGCGTACCAACGGATGATCGTCGACGCACAGAATACGAATTGTCGGACTATCTGTTGTCGCCATTTCAACTCTCGCGATCGAGTTTTGGTGTAGCGGATAAAGGCGACATCACTGCTTCGCGGACGACATTGATGGGTAACGCACCATCGATTCGAATTGGAGCGATTACGTCGACTCGCGTACCGGCCTCGGGAGCAGAACTAAGCTGAAACGTTCCACCGATACTGGACGCTCGCTCACGCATTCCCAGGATACCAAAATGACCAGGTTCAGACGGCAGACCATTTTCCAATACGAACCCAACGCCATCATCGATGATCGACAAATGGATCGTTCTTAAATTTGCTTCGACCGTCACATCCAGATTGCGTGCTCCCGAGTATTTGACAGCGTTGGCAATTGCTTCCTGCGTGATTCGCAGAAGGTTGTACTTGACGTCGTCGTTTATCGTTGCTGGCAGCTTCCCTGCGCGCAGCCGCAGTTGAATTGAACTGGTTTCGGTCAATTGGCGTGCGGCTTGACTGATGGATGCCGCCAGGTCGGACGTTTCGGCATTATTGCGGCCGCTGCGCAGTCCGGCGATGGACAGGCGCGCTTCGCGCAGGCATTCACCGGCGTCGCCAATAATTTCGTTGAGCGTATCGTGCTGCGGCGAAGGACTGATGCTCGTCGAAAGCGCCTGCATTTCCATAGTGATGCCCGAGAAACCTTGCATCAGCGTGTCGTGCAATTCGCGCGCAATGCGAGACCGTTCCAGAACGATGGCGCGCATGTGCGATTTGATTCCACGAATTCGCAGCCAAATTGCTCCCCAAGCTGCCAGCGCCAGTGTCACTATCAGCGAAGTCATAAACCAGGTTTGGCGATAGAACACCGGATGAATGGTGAACTGAATCGGATTTGCGGCCTCGTACGTGGTTCCATCCAGATTGATCCCCAACGCACGAAAGCGATAACCGCCGGGGCGTAAATTGGTATAGAAGGCCTCGCGGCGCGATTTGGCGTCGATCCAATCGGAGTCGAATCCTTCGAGCATGTAGCGAAATTCAATCCGCGTCGGGGCACGAAGATTGAGGGCGGTGTAGCGGAAGCTGAGGTTGTTTTGATTCTCACTCAATTCGATTGAAGTAGTATCCTGCATTATCTGGCCATTCACTACGACCTCCTCCACAACCACTGGAAACACTGGCAACGGCCGATCCCAGTTGCGCGGATCAATCTTCATCGCACCGTGAATAGTCGAAAACCAAATGGTTCCGTCCCGCGTTTTCAAAACGGCAGGCTGCACGCCAGATTGACATTCCACGGTGCGGAGAGCTTCGAGCGGAGTGAACGGATTGTTGGAAATACGGTTCCCATTCGTGCCTTTTCTTTGCAACAGTTCCTGGCGAGCTACCGAAAAGACTCCTTTGCTGCAGGCCATCCACAGGCGATCTTGTCCGTCCTGAGCAATACCCAGGATGTCATCGTCATAAAGTCCATCCGCAAGTGTGTACGTAGTGAATCGCTCATTTTGCAGCGCGGATAGTCCACCGCCATGTGTGCCAATCCAAAGAATTTCTTCAGTATCGACGTGCAAAGACGAAATCTCGGATCTGGGAATATCCGGTGGCAACACGGCCTCCAAATCATTTTTGCGGCTGCGGAATAGGCCCCCGTTCATGGTGGCCAGTAGCAAGTCCCCCTCGAAGTAGGTCATTGTCACAATGGTGCCGTGCAGCAGGTCGCTCGCTGGATGCGATTCAAACTTGCCATCTCGATAGCTGACAAGTCCCTCGCTAGTGGCAACCAACATCGAGCCGTCTGGGGAAGCTAAGATGCAGCGCACGTCATTGGAAGGAAGTCCATCATCACGCTGAAATGTCTGCTTGACTTGCTCATTCTGCAAGACGTTCATTCCTAGATCGGTGCCGACAAACACTTCACCTTCGGCACCGACGGCCAGGGCTTGGATGATGTTACTGACCAGACCTTGCTTCGTGGTCAGTATCTTGAAGCCGTCTTCGTTGTATCGGCTGATCCCACGGTCGAGTGATCCAATCCAAATTGCATCTTGCGCATCCTGACATATCGGACCTGTATTGTTACTAGCCAGGCCTTCGCTGACAGTAAATGGGATACTTCGTCGGTCCAGAAACTGGTTTAGCCCATGTTTGGTGCCGACCCAAAGATTTCCCTCTTGGTCCTCGCAAATGGTGTAGACTGTGCTTTGTGACAGCCCATTTTTGCTGCCAAAGTCTTCGATACCGTTGGCATTCACGCGTGCAAAGCCCTGCCTGGTTCCTACAAACAGGCTTCCTTCGACCGACTCCAGCAGGCAATACACTGAATTGTCTGCCAATCCATCGGCGGTAGTTAACAATTTCTCTTCGTCCCCCTGCACTCGCAGCAGACCGGCGCTGGTACCAACCCACAGAGTCCCGGTTTTGGTCATGTGGAGTGCGCGAATCTCTACGCTCTCGGGAAGTAACTTTAATGTTCGCGAGAGACGCCTGGCTCCGTTCCATCCGTACAACGTTGGACCTCGACCTGCTCCCCAGATTGTGCCATCCGCACTTTCCACCAGTGCCAGTATCTCGGTATTGCTTGGGGCATTCTCGGGGGGCTGCAATCCGGTGAAGCGATCGCCTTGTAACTTGGCCGCACCAGCAGACGTTCCGACAATGAGCTGATTATGACGGTCGAGCAACAAACAGTGGATATTATCTGACGGAAGCCCCGACGACTGGTCATAGCGAGATACATTTCTGTTTTCCAGCTTGACGAGTCCGCAGGAATTCGTTGCAATCCATAGATGACGTTGTGAGTCTTCGAGCAAGTCCTGAACTGCCGGTTCCTCAAGTGTCCCGGCAGGGCCAATCGGAACCGTAACAAAACGGACGCCGTCAAATCGCACCAGCCCCGCCTGAGTCCCTAGCCAGAGAAATCCGCTGCTCGCTTGACGGCTGGCAAGAATTGTCGCCTGCGGTAGTCCCTGAGGTACTTGCCAAATTCGATGCAGGCTTTGCGTGAGCTTACGAGTTGAATCCAGAGCCACAGAATTTGTGGAGAATAGTAACAGGATTACGGTGAACGCCCCCACCGTAATCGCTAGATCACGGACAAAGCGACCGATGGTCGAT
>JAWXCH010000147.1:0-17715 GCA_034440595.1 Planctomycetota bacterium
GCTCCCAAGTCGTGGAAAGAAGCACAATCCGACGGAGAGCGCTGGCGTTGGGCGTTAACCCAGGCATCCGAAAGCGATGCGTCGCAATTGAACCGAGCACGCTGGGAACTGGCGCAGTACTTAGAGAGCCAGTTCGGTGTCCAAACGATGGCTCAGTATAGCTGGTTCTTTTCGCACCTGAACAATTCGGATGCCAAGCAGGATGAAAGCGGTACGTATGCGCTGCATACGCTTAAGGACGATGAGACCATCGCGCGACTGGCCACCGGAATACGGCGTTTCAATCTTCCTGATGAATTCAATTTTTTTCGCATTTATAAGGAACTCGCTGAAAACGACAAGGGGTTGTACAGCGATAGCTCGCTTCGGAAACTGGCAACGATCTATAGCAATCGCAGGCAATATCCAACAGCGGCCGAATATCTGCACAAGCTCCTAAAGCGACAAACAGACCCGCAGGAGCGAAATAATGTTCAGCAGCAAATCGACCAGATTATCGGCAACTGGGGACGATTTGAATCGACGATGTCGCAGCCCGCGGGCCAGGGGGCTACGGTCGATTTTCGTTTCCGCAACGGCAAGAAGGTTACCTTTGAAGCTCACGCATTGAAAGTCGACAAGTTGCTGGAGGATGTCAAAGCTTACCTGAAGAACAGTCCGAAACAACTTGATTGGCAGAAAATCAACATCAGTGATATCGGCTCGCGAATAGTCCAGCAAAATGAAAAGCAATATGTCGGCGAGCAAGTAGCCAAATGGGATCTGGACCTGACGCCGCGCGAGGCCCATTTTGATCGTCGCATCACGGTGACCACTCCGTTGCAAAAGGGTGGCGCGTATCTCCTGAAGGCCACAATGGAGAATGGCAACACCAGTCAGATCATCATCTGGCTGGACGATTTCGCAATCGTCAAGAAACCCCTAGAAGGCGAAACGTACTATTATGTCGCCGACGCCGTCACCGGCGCTCCGGTGGCGAAGGCGAATGTGGAGTTCTTCGGCTATTCGGTTCGTTATGACAACAACGGAGTTAGACAAAAAATCGACGTCGATACCAAGAACTTCGCCGAGTCCACCGATCCAAACGGGCAATTGTTCTTCAAATCCCCAGATGCACAAAATAGAGGAAACTGGAACTGGCTGATAACTGCTCGTGATGCGACAGGGCGATCAGCCTATCTCGGCTTTTCGCACATGTGGAATGCGAATCGCCACGATGCGGAATACAACCAAGTCAAAGTCTTCACCATTACCGATCGACCGGTCTATCGCCCCGATCAAAAAGTAAAATTCAAGTTCTGGATTCGCCGCGCGCAGTACGATCAGGCAGATACTTCCGAATTTGCCAATCAGAATTTTACAGTGGAGATTCATAACCCGCTGCAAGAGAAAGTTCTGACCAAGGGTTTTACCACCGACGCCTACGGCGGTATTGATGGGGAATTTCAACTCCCTGCCGATGCCAAGCTCGGTGCTTATCAGATTTTTGTCGTCAACCACGGAGGCGGCAGTTTCCGCGTTGAAGAATACAAGAAGCCAGAATACGAAGTCACCGTCGATGCGCCGACCAAGCCAGTCATGCTCGGTGAAAAAATCAAGGCCACGATCAAGGCCAAGTACTTCTTTGGCGCACCGGTCACCAGCGCCACCGTAAAGTACAAGATCTCTCGCAGCAGCTATTCGGAGCGCTGGTTCCCAGTTGGGCGCTGGGATTGGCTCTACGGCAAAGGCTACTGGTGGTTCGGCTGTGACTACGACTGGTATCCTGGCTGGTCCGACTGGGGCTGCCGTCGGCCAACTCCCTGGTGGTGGTACGGTGGCCCGCAGGATCCCCCAGAAATTGTCGCCGAACGCCAGGTTGAAATTGGCGAGGATGGCACCGTTTCCGTCGAAATCGACACCGCTATCGCCAAGCTGATTCATGGAGATGAAGACCACCAGTACACGATCACTGCCGAAGTGGTGGACGAGTCGCGGCGTACCATCGTCGGAACAGGCAATGTCCTGGTCGCGCGAGAGCCGTTTCGGGTCACGACCTGGGTCGACCGCGGCTACTACCGCATTGGCGACACGGTCCTGGCCGGTTTTTCGGCTTTTACGTTGGACCGCAAACCGGTTCGCGGCACCGGAACCGTCGATCTGCTGCAAATCACTTATAAAGATAACAAGCCCGTCGAGACCTCCGTTCGCAAATGGGATCTCAATACCGACGATCAGGGCCAAGCCAAATTGCAACTCGTTGCATCGGAACCCGGTCAGTTCCGACTTTCGTATAAGCTCAAAGACGACGCCGGGCACACAATCGAAGGGGGTTACCTCTTTACAATCATTGGCGACGGCTTTAACAGCGGCGATTTCCGCTTCAATCAATTAGAGCTAATTCCCGACAAGGCCGAATACAAGCCGGGCGAAACGCTCAACTTGCAGGTCAACGCCGATCGTCGCAATAGCACCGTGCTACTATTCGTGCGGCCATCCAATGGCGTCTATCTGCGACCCAAAGTTGTACAACTCAAGGGAAAGAGCTTTGTCGACGAGATTGCTATCATCAAAAAGGACATGCCCAACTTCTTTATCGAGGCGATCACTATTTCCGGCGGGCGACTCTTTACCGAGACCAAGGAGATCATCGTCCCTCCTGAAAAGCGGATCCTGGATGTTGTGGTGACTCCCTCGGCAGAGAAGTACAAGCCGGGTGAAAAGTCGACCATCAAAGTCAAGCTCACCGACATCGACGGTAAGCCGTTTGTCGGCTCCACTGTGGTCGCCATCTACGACAAGAGCGTCGAGTACATTTCCGGCGGCTCCAATGTCCAGGACATTAAGGAGTTCTTCTGGAACTGGCGGCGCAGCCATTCGCCGAACACCGAGTCCACGCTCGGGCGATACTTTGGCAATCTGGTCGCGAATCAGTCGCAATGGATGGAAAATCTTGGCATCTTTGGTGAGACGGCGGTAGAGGAGACAGACGATGGCGGCAGAGTGAACAAGGCGAGGCCGCAGTCGGGCCGCGCTTCCAAATCTGAATTGTTCAGAGATGCTGTAGGTGGCGACTTTGCGGCGGATGCTGCCATGCCGGCTAGCGCGCCCATGGCAGCCGCCGAAGGTCTCTCGTCAATGAAAGAGAGCGGTGGTCCCGCCGGTGGCGAAGCCCCCGCACAAGTCCAACCGACCATTCGCAGCAACTTTGCCGACACCGCACTTTGGGCTGCCGCGCTGACCACCAACGCCGACGGCGTTGCCGAGGTCACTCTCAACATGCCCGAGAATCTTACCACTTGGCGGGTCAAAGTCTGGGGCATGGGGCACGGCACCCGAGTTGGGCAGGGAGAAACCGAGGTCATTACCACCAAGAATCTGATTGTCCGCATGCAGGCACCTCGGTTCTTTGTGGAAAAGGACGAGGTGGTCCTTAGCGCCAACGTACACAACTACTTGAAAACCGCTAAGTCAGTGGAGGTCGTACTGGAGCTAGACGGCAATTGTCTCGCCGCCACATCTGGCGAGGCCGATGCGCTGAAGCGCACGATCGAAATCCCAGCCGGCGGCGAGAAACGTGTCGACTGGCGCGTTAAAGTGACGCACGACGGCCAGGCCGTTATCCGTATGAGGGCGCTGACAGACGAGGAATCGGATGCCGTCGAGCAAAAGTATCCCGTGTACGTTCACGGTATGCTAAAGACCGAAAGCTTCTCTGGCGTCATCCGACCGAACGAAGCCACCGGCAAGATCGAGTTCACCGTTCCCGCCGAGCGCCGGCCCGATGAAACGCGTTTTGAGCTGCGATACTCGCCAACATTGGCCGGGGCAATGGTCGATGCGCTACCGTATCTGGCTGACTATCCTTATGGCTGCACCGAGCAAACTTTGAATCGTTTTGTTCCAACCGTCATCACGCAAAAGGTGCTAATCAACCTTGGTGTGGACCTGAAGCAGATTCAGGAAAAGCGAACCAATCTGAACGCTCAGGAGATCGGTGACGACGTCAAGCGCGCCGAGCGATGGAAGCGCTTTGATCGCAACCCGGTCTTCGACCAGCAAGAGCTAACTAAGATGGTCAAGGATGGCGTTCAGCGACTGACGGATATGCAAGTCAGCGACGGTGGCTGGGGCTGGTTCAGCGGCTATCGCGAATATAGCAGCCCGCACACGACCGCTGTGGTCGTTCACGGGCTACAAATCGCCAAACAAAACGATGTCGCCATCGTCCCTGGAGTGATAGAGCGCGGAATAGAGTGGCTGAACAATTACCAGAACGAGCAGGTAGAGCTGCTAAATAACGCGCTGATCAAGGATGCGAAAGGTGAACCGAAGAAGCCATATAAGACTGCTGCGGACAACCTCGATGCACTGGTCTACATGGTCTTGGCGGATGCGGACATTAAAAACCAGCAGATGCTGGACTACCTCTATCGTGACCGGGTTGGTCTGGCCGTGTATGCCAAAGCGACTTTCGGCCTGGCCCTGCACAAGCAGGCCGAAAAAGAGAAGCTCGATATGATTCTCAGGAACATCGAGCAGTTCGTGGTGCAAGACAAAGAAAATCAGACTGCGTATTTGAAGCTGCCAGCGGACAATTACTGGTGGAATTGGTACGGCAGCGAGATTGAAGCCAATGCTTTCTATCTCAAGCTACTGAGCAAGACCGACCCACAAAGCAAGGTGGCCAGTGGGCTGGTCAAGTACCTGCTGAACAACCGCAAGCACGCGACTTACTGGAATAGTACGCGCGACACGGCCTATTGCATTGAGGCGATGGCCGACTATCTCAAAGCCAGCGGCGAAGACAAGCCAGACCTGACTCTGCAAATCATGGTGGATGGCAAACTGAACAAGGAGGTCAAGATCACCGCGGCGGACCTCTTTACGTTTGACAACAAGCTGGTGCTCGAGGGAGATGCCTTGAAAACCGGCAAGCATACCATTGAAATAAAACGCAGTGGCACCGGCCCGGTGTATTACAATGCCTATCTCACGAACTTTACGCTGGAAGACGACATCAAGCGCGCTGGCCTGGAAGTTCGCGTCAATCGTAAGATTTACAAGCTGATACCGACCGATAAAAAGGCCGATGTACGAGGCTCGCGCGGGCAAGCAGTTGGCCAGAAGGTTGAGAAGTTCGAGCGTGAAGAGCTAGTTAATCTGGCGACACTCAAGAGCGGCGATCTGGTCGAGGTCGAACTGGAGATCGACTCCAAAAACGATTATGAGTACCTCATTTTTGAGGATATGAAGGCCGCTGGATTTGAAGCGTTCGACTTGCAAAGTGGGTACAACTCCAACAGTCTGGGGGCCTACATGGAACTGCGTGACAATCGCGTGGCGTTCTTTGTCCGAGCACTACCACGTGGCAAGAGCAGCGTCAGCTACCGGTTGCGTGCCGAAATCCCTGGTAAGTTTAGCGCACTACCAACGCGGGCCTATGCGATGTACGCACCGGAACTGAAAGGAAACAGCGACGAGATCAAGCTCAAGATTGTGGACTGATCCGCCGTCATTCCCGCGCATGCGGGAATCCAGATAACGACGTTATGGTTCACGCGCTCCGCTGTCGCGTCGCGGCTAACATCGTTCGACCGTTAGTTCGATAGGCCGTCAAACGCACGTTCTGGTACGTTCCACGCAACAGACGACTGGATTGCAAAGTTGTTGTAAGAATGGGAGAGAAACGGTGTGCAAGCTCAAACGAAATGTGTGTTGCGTTGCACGTCCCCTACAAAACTTGATCGCGCTTTCGCTCGGTTAACATCTGATCGGCCAACGAAAATGCATACCGCACAATCGCCTCGTCGGGACCAAGACCGGCATTGTTCCAGAGCGCGGAGGTGATCTTGCGGTTGGCGCGATACCGTTCCAGCTCGCCAGAGGCCAACAACCCATTCAGCGCATGCATGGCAAATTGATCGCGAAGGTCAGTATCGGTCATTGTTAATTCCTAGAAGAAGTTGCGATGATTGCGTCGCGATACACTAGCATAGCTCGCACTAGGCACCTACCCGTTTCAAACGATCGTCTTCTGCCACTTTCCGCGACGATAATGCAACAGAATCAGCGCGCAGCGCACACTCAGATCGGCGACCATGGCGTACCACGCACCGCGTACGCCCAGTCCAACGAGCGGCACCACGGTTCCGGTGATTGGCAAAACCATTTCGCTCCAGGCCAGACAATAGGCCAGTGGAATCCGCACCCCTAGCAAACCGACAAACGTAATCACCAGCGGCCAGCGCGTGTCCCCTGCCCCGCGCAATGTGCCAATCAAGATCATCAGAATCGCCAATACCGGTTGTACGAACGCCACGATTCGCACCAGCGACGCCGCCTCAATCGCGATGTTTTCTTGCTTCTCGTTGACAAACTGACTGGCCATCCAGTCGGAACCTAACAGCATCAACGTTGCCATACACGACATGAACACCACGGTCGTTATGCAGGCCACGGAAACGGCGTGGTTGGCCTTGCGCGGCTGATTCGCTCCAAGCAACTGACCAACCATCGTGGCAACAGCCACTTGAAACGCCAGCGCCGGCAAGTAGCCGATACTTTCGATCCGAATGGCCACGCCATGCGCCGCCACCTCAAAATTCCCCAGCGCGCTGACGATCCGCACAAACCACAGATGACACGCGATCAGCGACAATGTATCCAGACCACCGGGGATCGAAATTCGCAAGATTCGCCGCACGAGGCTCCAATCGGGCAGTAAAAATCGCCGCTGAATCTGCAGGCCACTCCGGCCATTGAACAGCCGAACCACAATGACGAGCGTGCCAACCAGATAGCCGACGGTCGTTCCAATGGCCAAGCCGTCCCAGCCTAGCTCTGCAAACGGCCCGACACCTCGGACCAACACATAGCTGACCACCATGTCGACCACGTTGACTAGCACCATGGCCACCACACCGGTTACCGTATCGCCAGCAGCACGCAACGTCGACACGCCAACCTGTTCGATCATCATCGCCGGAACAGCGGGCAGCAGAATCCACAAGTACCGCTGAACCAGATGACTCGTCTCATCGTCCAGCCCCAGCGCTTGACTCAGCAGCGGCGCAAAAACAGTCATCAACAGAACCGGTAGCAAACAGACAACGGCACCGAGCAGCACTGCTTGATTCAGAGTACGATGTGCGCCAGTCTGATCCTGCGCGCCGATAAACCGTGCAATGAGCGCCGCGGCACCAATCGACACCAGCGAAAACATGCCGGTTAGCAGCCACAGCACGTACGATGTCTGTGTCATTGCCGCCAAGTACCGATCGCCGATCAAATAGTTACCGGTCAGCCAGATATCCGTAAATCCAACCAGCATATCCAGCAGTTGTCCGACCAGCACCGGCCACGCCAGCACCAATAGCGGTCGCAACGCACCGGGCGAATTTAAGATCAGATTCGATGTTGTCCGATTTGCGGTCACAGGAACAATTGGCGAAACAGAATGGCAAGACGACAGACTATGGAACAGAGTCGTTCCAGGTCGATCATTCTAGAGTGAATTTCCCAAGCTGCTAGTGCATTGTGACGACTAGGCACTAGGGATGTATCACTGGCTCACTTAACGTGTGTGCCACTGAAATGGAAGAGAAGATCGCGACCAAATGGTTCGATCGGTATTGCCACGTCTGCCTGCCTAAGAAAACAGTTCCTTAATGACCTTGCCGCTGTTGGCAATTTTCATCGGCCGTCCACTCTTGCTGGTGAAGGTCGTCTCCAATGAAATACCAACAGACTTGAGCACGCTGGCCATCAGGTCTTGCGAAGTATATGGCTCGGACTCTACCTCGGTGCCATCTGAGCTGGTCTTGCCAACGGTAATTCCTCGTTTGAAGCCGGCTCCTCCGACCACTGCGCTCCAACTTCTGGCCCAGTGATCGCGCCCGGCACCGCCGTTGATGCGTGGGGTGCGTCCGAATTCGCCAAGCCAAATGATCGCTACGTCGTCGATCATGCCGCGCTGCGTAAGATCCTCGATCAAGGCACTCATCGCCTTGTCTAGTTCGGGCAATTTCTGATTCTGCAACGTCGGAAAGATATTCCCGTGGTTGTCCCAGCCCCCCAGATCGACTTCGACAAACGGAACCCCCGTTTCAACCAGACGGCGCGCCATCAGGCAACCACGGCCAAACCCGCTATTGCCGTAGCGCTCGCGGACTTCAGACGGTTCTTGATTGACCTTAAACGCGGCCATCTGCTGGCTGGTCATCAGGTTCCAAGTTTTCTCAACCACTTTGACATGATCGACCGCCGCCGGGCCGCGACCTTGGCCGGCAAACTGGCTCTCCATACCGGCCAACATTTGCCGTCGTTCGCTAACGCGATTCATGTCCATTCCCATATTCAAGTTCCGCACATCGCCGTTGCTGTTGACGACAAACGGTGCCCAGGTCATGCCCAGAAATCCTGGTCCGACACTGCCACCACCCACGGCAACAAACGGCGGGATCTGGAGATTCTCGCGCTGTTCAGCCAGTTCATGGGCAATGACCGAACCGTAACTAGGATGCTCGATGTTTGGATTGGGAACGTAACCGGTGTGCAGGTAATATCGCCCACGATTGTGATCCGCCTCGCGCGTGCTCAGCGAGCGGACAATCGATAGCTGATGCATCTGCTTGGCCAGCAGCGGCAGATGTTCGCAGATTTGCACCCCATCGGCACTAGTGCTGATTGGCTTGAACTGGCCGGCTGTCGGAGCACCCGGCTTCATGTCGAACATGTCGATCGTGCTCGGTCCGCCCCCCATCCACAGCAGGATGGCCGCCTTTTGGCGCTTTTGCAAAGTAGGCGTATTGGCTATGAGCGAGTTGGTAAACGCCGTGGCCGAACTGGCCATGAGCGAAGCTCCAGCCATGTGCTGCATAAAGTGGCGACGACTCATTCCAAACGGGACCAGATTCATGCTCATTACTCCAACTCGATCACAACAGTGCCTTACGATCAGTGATTCAAAATAAACTCGTTGCTGTTCAGCAACACCCACCACACATCTTGCAACACTTCTAGCTGATTCCCCTTGCGTGCCACAAACAGCGGCCCTTGGATAAATTTCAGCTCGTTCGCGTTTGCTTGTCGCGACAATGCCGCCAAGAACAGATGATTCGCCTTAGACGAAAATGGCTGTTTGGGCTCTGCCGCTAACTTCTCCAAAAAACTTCCTTTTTCGCCAGAGGTCGCACGCTTGACTAAGTCGCCGTTGAACATCATCAGCACCTGCGGGATGGTGCCGTTGAAAGTCGTCGCTTCATCTCCTTCATCCGTGCCGAAAGCGATCGTAAACTGCCGGAGCCAATCGCTTTTGGTCTTCTCTTGTTCTTCGTAACTCCCTTGCGACTTTTGCGCCTCGGTCGCCACGATCAACGACTCGTATAGTTGTTCGGCGCTCATCTGCCGCAAGTAGAAGTGACTGAAACCTGGCTTTTCACCAAGCGAAGGATCGTCGTACGTTTTTCCTGCCGTGCGAACAATTTCTCCATCAGCATCTAGCTTCAGAGAGGCGGCACTCGACAATGCATACGGCTCACTCAAGGTAATCCAGCGAATCAGCTCTTTGATGTCGTAGCTGCTTTTGCGAAAGTCCTGAGCCAGCCTGTCCAGTAACTCGGGGTGCGTCGGCGGGTTGTGCGGCCCCATGTCGTCCACCGGTTTAGTAAATCCATAGCCCAGAAAATGCGCCCACATGCGATTGACCATCGCCTTGGCCATGTAGTCCGAATTAACCACCAGCCGGGCCAGTTCTGCGCGGCGATTCACCTTCGACAACATGCCGCTCCGGTCAATTTCCGTTGTGCCATCGACAAAGACTGGGTAAGCGACCTTTAACTGCCCGTTGCGCAGTTCGTAATACAGTTCCGCCTCGCGAGCATCACCACCTTCGCCCCGAAAATCTTCGTTCCGTAAAGTAATTGGTGCCTCTCCGCGCGGACGACCGTCGCGACGCGTCCGCGTCTGCCGGAAGAAAGCATTCAGTTCCCAGAACTGATTCTGCTTCCAGTCATTGAATGGATGGTTGTGGCACTGCGTACATTGAACCTGCATTCCCAAAAACACCTGAGCGGTCTTGGCCGTGGCCTGCACTCCGTCTTCCTCCAGCTTAGCAGTCAAAAAATTGACCGCGCCGTTGAACTCTTCGCCCCCTGGCTGGTTGGCCCCGGTTGCAGAAATTAACTCATTGACTAACAGGTCGTACGTACGATTCTTCTGGAACGCGCGGCGCAGATACTGCTGCATTCCTTCGCGATTGACCATGCTGCGGCGATTGTCGTCGTTGTCGCTACCACGCCCGATCAGCACATTCGTCCAGATCGTGGTCCAGTTGCGTGCATACTCTTCGACATATTCATCCCCTAGCAGTCGATTGACCAAATTCAACCGCCGCTTCGCTGAGCGGTCTTTTGCAAACGCTTTCAGTTCGTCGACCGTCGGAATTCGACCGATCACATCCAGGTAAACTCGCCGGCACCACTCTCCATCCTTGGCCGCGACCGAAGGAGTCAAATGGTGGTCGTTCCAGCCTTGCCGAATCTGCTGATTGATAAATTCAATGGTTGACGCTTCTGGCAGAGCTTTCGCAGTTGAAGCCCGCGATGCAGAAGACTGAGAGCTATCGGCCGGTGCCCGGGTAGCTACCGGAGCATCGGCATCCACTCTCGACACTGGCTTATCGTCGGCGGCTTGTACGCCGATTGCTACTAGAGATATCAGGCCCATGACCACACCGCACGCTAGCAAAAAACAACGGCTCGCAAGTGGCCCGGTAGAAAAACGAGAAGCTCCTAGCCGGCGAAATGCATCGGTTGCTTGGTGCCTCGGTAAATTGCTCATTCCCCAGCGCTCCCTGACTGTGCTCCCCGTCCAACCGTATTCGCTGACCAACTTTGCGCGCCTTTTTTTTCGGTTAAACCAAAGCAGGCGCACTGCTATCTGCTCGTCCCGCGGCGGATACATTGAGAATCACCTTCCAAGCGATTTTCGAGCGGCATCTTAGCCGCATACTACCAGCTTAATCACTGTCGCGGCTATTACTTAGTTCGTATGCAGCTAGTGAATTATTCCATTGCCAGACTCGTGGCTCGGCAGAACTCCAGCAAAAGCCATTTCACTCACGCGCAATATTGGACATGCCTTGCCACCTCGGACCCGACTGCTGCAAAATTCCGAAAGATGAAAACTGATCTCAACAGGTTCCCGTCTGAGGTTCACCGCTGCTGTCGCTAAACGTTACTACGAAATTCTCCCTCAATTAGTTCCTAAGTCTCGTCCCGGTAAATGCTTGTTATGGCAGGAGATTTCTTCCCATTCAAAAAACGGTGGTCGAATGGGTCAAAACTTTTTTGCGGAAAGCACAAAATCATTTGCGTTTAGAAGGCCGGAATGGCTAAGAACAGATTTCTGATGTGCATTATAATTGCACATATGTGCGATTTTGATACACGCAAAATAAAGCAGGCGAGTTAAAGGCCTGTCTCTGGCAGACCTCCAACTCGCCTGTATATTCGTGCTCTTGTAGGCAGCAACTTAGGTGTTTTTCAGCCTCTACTACACGTTCCGGTGTTAGCAGACATCACTTAAGCCATTGCCGCATCTAAACTTGAGCACAGTCCCCTGCTATTTGCCTCTTCTGTTAACCGGCCCAGCATCAAAGCGCCTCTTCTTTGTTACCGGCCCCGTTGTCATCTAGTCCTCGGCAGGAACTTCGGACTAGTGACACGACATAAAAGCAAACTGCGTGCCGAAAACACGCGTCCACTTTTCGGCATGTCAGATCTGCTACCTAGATTGTTCTGAGAGACCCCACTTGTGGGGGAAAATCCCGACTGGGGCTGCCCTGAAAACGGCCAGCGGCATTTGTGGAGTTTCCCACTCCCCGACCGCTCAGGCGACCTCGCGGAACTGAATCTGATACAGCCGCTGGTACAGCTCACAGCGCCCCATCAGCTCTTGATGGGTACCAAAGTCCATGACCATGCCCGCCTGCATGACCACTATCCGGTCCGCCAGATCGAGCGTGGCCAGCCGGTGCGTGATCAGGATCGTGGTCCGGTTCCGAATGAAATTCTCCAGGGCCTTGTGGATCAGGTGCTCGCTTTCGATGTCCACCTGGCTGGTCGCCTCGTCCAGAATCAAAATCGACGGGTTACGCAGAATCGCCCTGGCCAGTGCGATTCGCTGGCGTTGACCACCGGAGAGCTTTCCGCCCCCCTGGCCAACCACCGTCTCGTACCCATGCTCTAGCCGCTGCTCGATGAAGCGGTGTGCATGAGCTTGCACAGCCGCCTGAATTACCTCTTCACGCGTCGCGTGTGGCGAACCGTACCGAATATTGTTCAGCACCGTATCGTCGAACATCAGCGATTCCTGCGTCACCACGCCGATTTGGCCGCGCAAGTCGCGTAAGCGGACGTTGCGAAGGTCTAGCCCATCGACTTCGATGGAGCCAGAGACTGGATCGTAAAACCGAGGCAGCAGATTGGCCAGCGTACTCTTGCCGCAGCCGTTCGGGCCGACGATGGCAATGGATTCGCCAAATTGAATGCGTAAATTAACGCCATCCAATACCTGCTGCTCGGGCTGATAATGAAACGAAACATTCTTGAG
This sequence comes from Planctomycetota bacterium, assembly GCA_034440595.1. Classification (GTDB taxonomy): domain Bacteria; phylum Planctomycetota; class Planctomycetia; order Pirellulales; family JALHPA01; genus JAWXCH01. The sequence continues at coordinate 12,595 of JAWXCH010000147.1, forward strand.
CACCAGGTCACGATGGTGACGCGGCAACCGCTGCGGTTTGTGAATGTTGCAAATCTTTGGCTCACGATCGAGCATCCCATAGATTCGATCCGAAGCGGCCACGGCGCGTTGCAGCCGATTGAAAACATCCGAGAGTTTGCGTGCCGGGTCGGTGGCACCAACCAAAAACGCATAGAAGAGGACCAACTGTGCCCAGCTCAGTGGTTCACTAGACATGCGAATTCCGAATAGGTGAGTCTCTTTATTAAGCACCAGATAGGCACCGGACAGAATGCAGAGCGATATTGCACTGATCCCGATCATTTCGGAAAGTGGATGGATTAGCGAATCGTACCGCGCAATCTTCATCGCACGTTTGTAGATCTGCTTGCTGTTCTGATGGAATCGCTGCCGCTCCTGCCGTTCGCTGGTAAACGCCTTGACAATCTTGATGTTCTGAAACGTTTCGCCAAGGATCGAGTAGAGCCGGGTGATTTCTTCCATTGCACGACGGTTAGCACGCTTCAGCGATTGTGCCAGACGCGACATGAGGTAACCAAGCACCGGTGCCACTAGCAGGGACACTGCCAGCAACTGCCAGCAGACGTAGGCCGCACCGGCGAAACAGGCGATCATCTTCAGCGGCTCGCGCACCGCGCGACCGAGAATTGTCTGGATGCCACCGTGCAAGCTATCCATGTCGACTGTAAACCGTGTCATCAACTCGGAGGAACGGTTCTCGCCAAAGCTGGCCAATTCCATTCGCAGCGTACGGCGAAAGAATCTCTTGCGTACTTCCATCGCCGCCAGATTCGTCAACCGATCCACGAGGATCGCATCGCATACGATAAAAACGTTCTTCAGGATCGTTCCGAGCAATACCAGCAGTAATATAGCAACGACTGTGCGAAACGCATCGTTCGGCATGTAGTCATAGATGTACGGCCGCAACCATTTCCGGTCAGCGAGCGTTTCCTCGAGTTTCACGACACTCTCGTTCAGAGAGCCGATTTCCCATTCAATCGTCGCGCGGTCGGCCTCATTTGCAGTGGCCAATCGAGCTTGCGCGGAAGTGATATCGTTTCGTAGCGAAGCGATCGACTCTTCTTTGCTAGTGATCTCCTTATCAACCCAGGTCTGAAGAGTCTGTCCTCCGTCCCCTCCAAACACAATCTCAATAATCGGATAGACCGTTCCGATATTGGCGGCCCAAAAGAATGCCACCAGGATGGCGCAGGCCGCCGACGCGGCCAATGTCCACGGGTACCGTAAAACGTTCTTCAAAGTCCGGCGAAAATTCTTCATCGACAAGCCATCCGTGGCCAATTGCGAGCAGTTACCATTTTAGCCGCTGCCTGCTAGCACCACTGGCGCTGGCAAGCTGCGGTCGAACGCGAGGTTTTAACAGAATCGCGCTGGCAGGCCAATATCGCCATGTCGAGGCTGAAACTCGCAAACTCCCCTAGCTTGACTGGTCGAGTTATCTTCCACTTCTAATCCGGCAATGCACTCCGCTCCGTTTATTCACATTGCAGCGATTTTGTCGGCCCGTTCGCCCTACCACCACGTGCAAATTCGGCGACTGCTAGCGTGGTTTTTCTTCACCAACGTCCGCGGTGAACTACGTTTCTTTTAGGAAGCGCTGTTTTTCGGGGGAACGCGGTCGAGGGGGCGAATGTTGCAAAATGGCAACTTGCTGTTAATCACTGCCAGGCCAGCCCCCCCGCCTTCGCGAGGGCAAGCCAGCAGTGGCACTCAAACATTTTCCAAGCGGATAAAGCATATATGAAAGGCTCTCTACTACTGGTCGATGATGACCGCCAAGTTCGCGAATCGATGGGCCAGTGGCTTCGTGAACAAGGCTACAAAGTCGAGCTGGCCGTCGACGCCGAAACGGCACTCACCGCTCTGGGTCGCAAGACCCCCGACCTGGTTCTGGCCGATGTGCGTCTTGGCGAGGACGATGGCTTCACCGTACTGGAGTTCTGCCGCAAGAATTATCCACAGGTGGCCGTAGTGCTGCTCTCGGGCTACGGCACCGTCGATATGGCCATGGAATCCATTCGCAGCGGCGCGTTTGACTTCTTGACCAAGCCGCTGATCGATGCCGAATTAGAAATCTGTATTCAACGGGCACTGAGTCAGCGAAAAGTCTTAGAAGAAAACAGCTCGCTCAAAAAACAACTCGACCTGCGCTACGGACTGGATAATGTGATCGGTCGTGACCACCGCATGCAGCGGATGTTCGACATGATCGACAGCATTGCCGATACGAAGGCCACTGTTCTGGTCACTGGCGAAAGCGGAACCGGCAAATCAATGGTGGCCAGGGCCATTCACCGCCGCAGCGCGCGGCGCGACAAACCATTCGTTGAGGTGGCCTGCGGTGCCCTGCCAGAGAATCTTCTGGAAAGCGAATTGTTTGGTCATGTGGCCGGTTCATTTACCGGTGCCACGCACGAGAAACCGGGCAAGTTCATGCAAGCCGACGGCGGCACGATCTTTCTGGACGAGATTGGCACCGCCAGCCCGGCCATGCAGGTCAAGCTGCTGCGTGTCCTGCAGGAACTGGAATTTGAGCAGGTTGGCGGGACCAAGACGCACCGCGTCGATACGCGCGTCATCCTGGCCACCAACGAGGAACTGAGCGAGGCCGTCGCGGCCGGTCGGTTCCGCCAGGATCTGTATTACCGCATCAACGTCATCAACATTGAACTGCCTTCCCTGCGCGAACGGTTGAGCGATATCCCGCTGCTCGCGGCACATTTTCTGAAGCGGGTCTGCGATGATACCGGCAAAGCCGTACGTGGTTTCGCTGCCGACGCGCTCACCGCCATGCAACGCTATCGCTGGCCCGGCAATGTGCGCGAGTTGCAAAATGTCGTGGAACGTGGAGTGCTACTTGGCAAAGGGGACATGGTGCAACTGGAGGATCTTCCGCCAGCAATCCGCAATGTGGCCCCTTCGAATACTCAAACGACAGATGGCCAGACACTGAAGCAGGCACTAGAAGGCCCCGAACGGCAGATCATTCTCTCTGTTCTGGAGAGCAATCACTGGAACCGGCATGCCACGGCAACCCTTTTGGGCATCAATCGCACCACGCTCTACAAGAAAATGAAACGCCTTGGCTTGGACGATGGCCAAGAAGGGGCGGAGTGAACAGACTGTGTGCCACTGGCTCCGCCAGTGTACGCCGAGGGCGTTTCATTCCAAAGCCAAGTGTTGTTCCATCGAGACATTCCCACTCACCAAAAATCAAGGGCCAGGAAATTTCCCGGCCCTGAATGTTTCAAGTATCGATCGAGATCGCGACAAAACTAGAATCCACCAGGTTGGTTATTACCGGTACCACCACCGGTATCAGTGCCGGTGTCGCCATTTGCAAAGTTGAACGTGCTGACTTCAGGGATAGTCGAGAACAACGGAGTTGGCGTAATACGGACGTAGCGTCGATCGGCAGAAACGACCGCCACGGCCGACATGTTCGTTCCTTCCGGCAAGGTGCTGATCACCGGCTGGTAACCGACAGCACCGCCAGAGAAAGGCAGATTGCGGCCGAGTAGCGCCCGGTCTCTGGCCAGGTCCGCGATCGATCCATTATCCGAAATTCCACCGATTTGCTGCGCCAGAATGGCGCGGCTGATTTCCTGCTGGCCCGCAGCGGCAACCGCCAACTGTACCTGCTCCAGAGGCTCTTGCCGGCGTCCATCCTGCAAGGTGTACTTCACCAGCGCGTCCGTATCACCCAGTGGGATCTGGCGGCGAATACGTTTCTGCTGATCGGTTCCGTAGTGCGAATAAATATCGACAGTCACTTTACCGGCGGTGACTTTGCCCCACACCCGGCGGATCAGGATCTTATACTCGCCCGAAAATCCCACCGGTACACTGTAGTCCTCGCTGTAGCCAAGGCTGGCGGCCCCCTTATTGGCGGAATTGCTACCTAGCATCACGCCACCGGACATTGTCCGCGGAGTTCTTAGCGAGCAGACCGTTCCGCCTGGTTCTTCCACGATCAAATCAATGTCTGCCTCGCCAGTCCAGGAAACACGAACGACCAGATCGCGAGACAGCGCTTTCTGCATTGCCGCTTCAAACTTCTTGGCTTCCTCCGGCTGTTTGTTCTGGCGAAGCCGTTGAATCGTTGCCGTTGCCAGGTGCTGAGCCGTATCAAAGACTGTGATTTTTTCTTTTGCCCAAGGGCGACTGAGTACACCCGTGCAGGCCCATTGCAAAGCATCCAAATCGTTCAGTTTTTCGGCCAGCAGCATCCCGTGCATGTACGGTTCATGCCGGTTCGGATCCACCGTCGCCGCCTGACGGAACAGCTTCAGAGCACGTTTTTCCAGGCCGATACGGCTCATGTACAGACCGACATGCATCAGCTCGTTTGGACCCTTGGCAAAATCGACCGCCGACATCAGTGCCCGTTCGATCTCTTCCTTCGGCTGATTGCCAGCCTGCATGGCCAAACCGATCGCTTCGTACATCCACGGCTGAGCGTAATCGTTGCGCAACGCCGCTCGCAACATCGCACTGACCTGGTCAAACTTGTGTTTGGCCATCAACTGTCTGGCAGCCTCGCGGACGGCAGCGTTCAACTCTAAAACCTTTGTAATCCGGGCACGGTCATCAGTAATTAGATCGATGCCCGTCTGCTTATGCAGGTTAGCAAAATAGCTATCCCAGGCCGCATCGCTATCGACATTGGCTGGAATGGTCAACTCGATGCGAAAAGCATTCTGCTTGGCAGGCTCTTCAACGGGTGCACCGAACAGCGTTCCTTGATCATCAACCTTGGTGGTCGAAGCGGCAGGCTTGTCGTTGGCATTCAGCGTACGATCGGAAACATCGGAAACAGCAGCCGGGCCACCCGGAATGGAAGCGACCCTTTTTGCAGCAGGCTGCTTAGTTACGGAAGCTGGCTTGGTCAGTCGGAGGTCGTCTGGAACGGCAAAAGCCACCGTGCCATTGGCCTGAGGTGCTGGCAGGACAAGTTCGTCGGTCGCTTCTTCCGCCTGCAGAGCATCCGGCAGATTGAACATTCCACCGCCCATTCCACCGCCCATGCCACCGCCCATGCCACCCATGCCACCCATGCCACCGCCCATTCCACCCATGCCGCCCATGCCACCACCC
>JAWXCH010000148.1:0-7377 GCA_034440595.1 Planctomycetota bacterium
GTCGTGGGACGAGTACTTCGAGTCGATCCCAACGAACAAGTTGCCGCCGCTGGCTGAAGAAGACCTCGCTAGTTTTGCGGTGGAGGATGGCAGCGCACCCGAGGAGCTTGAAATTCGTGCATACTGGTGCGAGCGACTGCTAGATGAAGCAATGGAGAGACCGTGGATTGTTAAAGACAATCCTCACGTTGCAGCTTGGCTAAAAGCACAAGCGCCGGCACTGGCGAAGCTAAACGAGCTGTCCAAACGGCCGAAGTTTTATTCACCGCAAGTTCATGAGCAGCCGGGGGGTCCACTGTATGAGGCAAATGATGCATTGGTACACGGACCAATTCGGAAGATTCCACAATTGCTCAAGGCGCGCACAATGCTGGCGATTGGCGAAGGACGGCTGGACGACGCAATATCCGATTGGGAGACTAGCTATCTCATCAGCGGATACCTAGCGGATTCGCCGACCGTGATTCATCTATTGATTGGTATTGCCTGCAATGGACTCACGCAAGAATCCGCTTACTCAATTATTTTTCATCCCGCAGTCACACAAACTCAATTGCAGCGAATGCGGTCTTTTCGCCAACGGCATATTTGTTCGTATAACGCGGTCAAGCCTTTCAATATTGGAGAGCGATTTTTCATGCTTAGCAGCATCTGCAATATGGCGAGGTCTGGTGAGATTGACGTTTTTACAGATGAATCGAAAAAGTGGGTCGAACCGACAGAACCCTCTTCGCTGCGTCTGTTGGGGCGAAGATTGCTTTGGAATTTTGATACTGTCATGAAGAATGGCAATGCCGTTTACGACCGCATGGTCGAAATGCAGAAAATTGAGGACGATGGAAAGCGGATCGAGGCATGGGACGAATTTGACGAATACGTTAATCGCGTGTCAAAAGAAGCTACTCCTTCCGAGAAACACCCATTTAGGTACTTAGCAAGGGTCGTGACCCGCGAGGGACGTTCCACACTTTTGTCGCAGGTGCTGGAAGTGTTATTCTCCCCGGCCCTCAGCGCAGTAAACAAGGCCGTCGTCCGCTCAAAAGTGCAGAATGATTTGGTTGAACTCGGACTTGCTCTAGTGCTGTATCAAAAAGAGCATGGCAAGTTTCCGGCGAAGTTGGAGCAGTTGGTTCCCAAGTATGTGAAGGAGATCCCGCCTGACCGGCTGAATAGTCGACCACTTGGCTATCGCTCCACTGGAGATGGGGTGCTGCTTTATACTGCCAGCCACGATGGAATAGACAGCGGCGGCTACAACGACGGAAATAACGACGCAGACGACATCGCCATCTTCACGCCGAATATGCGGCCCGTGAAGCCGAAGGGGGCGGAAGGCGAGAAGGATGCGGAGAGTCCACCTCTTGAGTCAAAGTAGCGTTCGCGAATAATAGTAGAATTTGATCATAAGCGGCACTGAGTCGAATCATGCATAGACACAAAAAACTGAGAGCGTGGCCGGTGACACGACAATCGAAGCAGTCAGTCCTAACGATTGCTGCGATCTTCGCTGCCTCGCTATTGGCCGCATCGTCGTACTCTGGCTTCGCCGATGAACCTGCGAGTGAAAAGCAACCAATCGCCATTGAGAGAGGTGTCACTACTGCACAAAAGTCTCTTGCTGCAAATGCAAAGAAGGGGACAAAGAAGCCTAGGCCCGAGAAGGTTCTGGTCACGATCGGCAAGGACACGACGGTTGTTACCGAACCGCTACTGCCAAGCGGCTACCCCGACTACCTCGGCGCGATGAACAAGGAGTTCAGCAAAGGGGTCACGCCACAGAACAATGCGGCGGTTGTACTGCTAAATGTAGTTGGCCCGCGGAACGTGTTTGGCATTGGAGAGACGGATGGCAAGCTTGCCAAGGAGGGCTACCGCTTGCTCGGGGTCGATCCATTGCCGGAGAAAGGGGAGTACTTGCAACTCTGGGAAGAATACTATGAATCCATCCCGATTGAGAAGCTGCTGGAGCTAATTAAACAGGATCCCGATAGGCCGATTCTTGAAGACGGTAAATTGCCCGATGAAGAATCGTTACGCATCCACTGGCGAGATCTCCTGCTGGAGGAGGCGATGGAAAAACCGTGGGTTACCAAAGACAACCCGCACATGGCGGCGTGGCTGAAAGCGCAAGGACCGGCGCTGGCGAAGTTGGATCAACTGGCGGGTCGGACAAAGTTTTTCACACCGACAGTTACCGACCGGCCGGGCGAATCGCTCATTCACACCTTACTTCCCTTTATTGAACCTTTTGCTCGAACGGTTCCCAAAATTCTCATTGCTCGGGGGCAGCTTGCTGTGGGCGAAGGGCGACTGGACGATGCGATCAATGACTTGAAATCCATGCGCCGGATCGCTAGCTATTACAAAGACCCAGCGACATTGGTTGAATGGTTGGTCGGCCTGTCGAGCGACGGAATGAGCTTGCCAGCATTCAACTCGGTGGTATTTCACCCAAAGGCAACCAAGGAACAATTGCGGCAACTCCGTGAATTTTACAGGCAGCATCCAATGGCGACATCTCCGATGAGGTCGATCGATATCGGAGAGCGATACACCGGGCTGAGCGCCATCTGTGCCGTTGCTTACAATGGCTCATGGGCCGTTGTCGGCGATCTAGCGGCCTTGTCAGGAGGAGATGAGGACAAGGATGAAATTGCAACTGACGAGGAACGTGCTCAAATGCAAGTTGGCTATCGAACGCGCCGATTCCTCTTTGATTTTGACATGGTGCTAAAGCTGGCGAACAAGCAGTATGACCGGATGATGGAGATCCAGCGCATCCCGGATTACGAAACTCGCAAGGCCGCCTGGGATCAATTTGACAACGACGTAAAAAGCGAATCGGCCGAATACAGCGCCATCGTAGCAAATAAGCCCAAACTGTTTTTGACGCTATTAACAGAAAAAGGGCGTTCTAGAATGATGTCGCGTATAGTGCATGGCCTTTTCTTGCCGGCCATCGGTGCCGCCGACAATGCAGGAATTCGATTTCAAATCTATTCCGACCTCCGCGAACTATCCATCGCCCTGGCATTGTATCAAAAGGACCTCGGCAAGTATCCCGAGAAGCTCGCGCAGCTTGTACCCAAGTACATCAAAGAAATTCCTTCGGATCGATTCTCGGGTAAACCGCTCGTCTATCGCACGAAGGGCGACGGCGTGCTGCTCTATTCTGTTGGCCGCGATAAGAAGGACAGCGATGGCTACGAAGGCACCGTCAACGAAGAGACCGAAGACGCGGATGACATCGCCGTATTCACGCCCCACTTGCGGCCCACTGCGCCAGTAGAGTGGAGCAGGTGAATAGCAGAGCAAATAAGGCGCAATTTCGGCGGAGCGAAATGCGACTGTCGCGCTCCGCTGGCGCGTCGCGGCTAAAATCGTGCGACCAATTTTCGCAATAGATCGTCAAAAGCGGTTCCTGGTTCGTTCCACGCACCGGTCAATCGAATTGCAATCTTGTTTCCAGAATTGTGCGAAACGACAGATAGCCTCCAACGAGTAAGCTGTGCGTTGCACAAACCCTACACTGTTCCATCTCTAACGGTTATTCCGTGCCTTCTTAGGCGATTCTAACCGGAAATCTTCCCGGCTGCGTGACGCGGCGGCCAGCCGGGGGCACTCATAGGCTGTGCAACCTCCTGCCGCGAAGGCTCTGACCGGTCGGCAAGTTGTGTGTCTGACCTCCTTTTTTGACCTTAAAAATGCGGAAAACGCCGTTTTAAACCACGGCCCTTCCGCACCTCACCAGAAATAACGATAATATGGAACTCACCTTACCTGGCATTTCGTGGGCTCAGCATCTCGGCCTGGGCGTGTCACGGACAGTTGATGATACTCGTGGCCCATTGCAACATATGACCGGCACCCTACTGGCGGCGATTGCGCGCGTGCTAAGCGGGGCCAGCGTGCGCTGGATCGACTGCCAGCCGGATACGTGCCAACGGGTCTATTTTGCCAATCACACCAGCCACCTCGATGCGCTGGTGGTCTGGTCGGCATTGCCACCGAATGTGCGAGCGTTGACACGGCCAGTCGCCGCCAAGGACTACTGGGATCGTGGTCGCGTGCGGCGTTATCTGGCACGCAACGTCTTTGACGCATTGCTGATCGATCGCAAGGAGATCAAGGTCCATCAAAGCCCGGTGGATGTGATGATCCGCGAGATCGGCGATACGAAATCACTGATCGTGTTCCCCGAGGGGAGCCGCAACACCACGACCGAGATGGATGAGTTCAAGAGCGGGCTATACTACCTCGGCAAGAAACGTCCCGACCTGGAACTGGTGCCGGTCTATATCGACAACCTGAATCGGGTTCTGCCGCGCGGCGAATTTCTGCCCGTGCCGCTGCTCAGTTGCATTACGTTTGGCCCTCCGCTGTGGCTGGAGAAGGGGGAGCCAAAAGTCGACTTTTTGCGGCGTGCCCGAGAAGCCGTCAAGCGGCTGAAGGAACTGTAAACGGCCCTGCGGCAATAAATACCGCCAGATTCCCCCTGCCAGGGTGCAAGTCGACCCGCCAGCAGTTATATTCTCGGCAGTAATTCTGCTGGCTGTTTTCCCCGAAAAACGATCCGGCGGGATTTGAACTTGTTGGACAACGGTTAATCAGGCGTGCGATGGACGATTGGAAAACAATGGCTTTGGTCGGTGGTGTGCTGGCGATTCTCGCCTCGGCCACCGGTGTGAGCCAGTTTCTCAATCGGCATCCTGACAGCGGGTTGAACGCCGCCGCGGTGCGCGTCTTCAACCAGCGGCTGAAGGCCTGGTGGTTGATGTGCTCGGTACTGGCCACCGCTTTTTGGATCGGCAACGGCGTGACGTTTGCGCTGTTTGGCTTTATCTCATTCTGGGGACTGCGCGAATTCATCACACTCACGCCGACGCGTATGGGAGATCACCGCGCACTGTTCTGGGTGTTTGCCGTCTTCACGCCCGCTCAGTACTTTTTGGTCGGCTTCGATCAGTACGGATTGTTCACGGTGTTTATCCCGGTGTATGCGTTCTTGTTCATCCAAGCGCGCGTGGCATTCTCGGGAGACTACAAACGATTTTTGGAACGGACGGCAAAGATCCAAGCCGGACTACTGATCTGCGTGTACAGTCTTAGCCACGCCCCGGCACTGCTGAAACTGAAACTAATGGTTCACGATGGCGAGGAGGTGAAAGCCTGGGTAGGGAACAACATGCTGCTGTTGTTCTTTCTGGTGCTGATTGTGCAAATCGGCGAGGCGATGCAGTTCTTATGGAGCAAGCTACTCGGCAAGCGCGTCATCGCGCCGGCGATTAGCCACAACCGCACCTGGGAGGGCTTCTTAGGGGGCGTCGGTTGCAGCACGCTGGCCGGGGCGGCGCTCTGGTGGGCCACCCCGTTTGAACCGTGGGTCGCCGCGCTGATGTCGATGATCATCAGCATCATGGGATTTGCCGGCGGCATGACCATGTCGGCCATCAAGCGCGACCGCGGTGTGAAGGATTACGGCACGCTAGTCGAAGGACATAGCGGCGTGCTGGACCGGATCGATAGCATCTGCTTTGCCGCGCCAGTGTTCTTCCACCTGACGCGGGCATTCTATACCTGAGATCAGAGTGTCGCACACAGTCGCCTTTCGCTCCGCGAAAGAGTGCTCAACGTCGCACACGGTAAAATTGGAGCGAACTCCAATTCCACGCGCTCCGCTAGCGCGTCGCGGCTAACATCCTTCAACCTCGTGCTGCGGCGCAGGTGCTCTTTCACGGAGTGAAAGGCAACAGAGTCTACCACGTGACATCCAGCGGATCGTGATCGCGGTTCCATTCCAGGACCACACGGCGCGAGTCGGATACGGATGTGACGCTATTGGCGGATCGCGACCGCTCGGCAGGAGGACTGCCCGAAGCACCCTCTGCGCGGCTACCCGCGGTTAATGGCCGCTGGGCTGAACTGCTCGACGGCTCGATTCCACGATCATAGACTGACGTGCGGCGTGTCGTGCTTGTGCCATTGGCGGCGGAGCGATCGTTCATCGCCAGCCGATTGTCGGAGTCGCCGCGAGAATTTGTCGACGCCAGCTCAAGATCGCGACTGGCACCCCAATCTCGCTGGCGATCAAACGCCGAGGCTTTTGACGTATCCGATGATCGACCAGAGGCCGCAGCAAAACTGTCTGCATCCGCAGCCTCAATGCGCTGCCGACCGGCCGGATTGCGGGCCAACGGAGTCGATGTAACGTCGACGGACGAGTCCTCACCGTTCTGTGCGCGATAGATCAGGTCCGATTTTGGACGTACTTCACGACGTGTGTCCGATGCGAGTAGGACATCGCCGCCAGGAGCAGTCTGCAACGGGCTGCCTTGCTTGACCCAGTTTAGCCACGTGGTTTGCAAATCGGCCAAATTGGCGTGGCCATAGTACTTTTTGGTGACGGCAGCCCATTGTTCACGTTCCAGCCCCGCGCCGATGTACTCGACGAATTTGCGTTTGCCACCCTGATCGATCAAGTACCGTGCCAGCGAAAACCCTTGGGCGTACAGCGGCAGAACATCGGCCGGGTACTCCCGCATGGCAAACATCTGGCCAAACGCGATGCCGCGGTTGGTCTGCAAGAAATTGATCAGTAGGTTGTGCTGTTTGGATTTTTCGCTAACGTGTTCGACGGTGGTGCAGGCCCCTTCGTCGGCCCAGCGTGGTAACGGCTGGCGAAAGTGCGTGGCAAAGATCGTGTGCGTCACTTCATGCGGCAGGACCGAATCTAGCACGCGCGCTTCCGAACCAAAAATCTTCATCTTCCAGCCGTACACTTCACCGCGATCGAAGAGAAAGCTGGTCTCGCCACCGGCACCCAGGTGCGGGGCGACGCTCGCACTGATCGGGCAGGGCTGCGACCAATCGCGAAGTGGTTTACCTAGCCATTCGATGGCCAGTTGCTTACGGTATCGTTCGGCGGCGATACCAATTCGCTCGGCCAATTCGGGGGTCGGAGCTTCGACCACGAAGTTCGGCGTCTTAAAGCCGGCTCCCAGCGAGGTCAGAACTGTCGCAAGAATGACAAATCGACAGATGCGAGCTTCCATGCTCTTTCTCCACGTTGAAGTTGGGACAACGGATCCGATCGCGATTCCGTGCGATCGATGCTGAGGGCGGGGGATGCAAATCACGGGCCAGCGGTGTCTTCCAGGTCAGTCGGCATGGCCCCTTTTGATCACAAATCCTCGGAAAAACTGCCGCGAATTTTTTTCTTGCTCGTCGGTCAAAAAGACTGACTAGCCACCGAATGACTTGTAAACTTTGCAAAGTCTATCCGGGATCGGTGTTTTTACAAAGACCGAATTTTCTAATTTGCGAAAGACTGTGTATTTGCGGGCGTGATACTAGCACTGAGTGGTTTTGTCGCGTGGA
>JAWXCH010000149.1:0-8862 GCA_034440595.1 Planctomycetota bacterium
AACACGCTACCAAGCCGCAAGGCGGGCGCTATCTCAATTCTCACTAGTTTTAGCCATCCAGACAAGCAGAATCCGGTCTAATCGCGACGGATTCTTTTCGCAAACTGCTATGCAGACAGGGGGTTAGGTGGCAGGTTGAAGCTTTAGGAGGCACTATGCCGCGAGCAATTTGGCGGTGAGGACGATTTCGGCACCGCTGAGGACTTTTGAGACCGGGCAGTTCTTCTTGGCTTCCTCGGCGATTTTTTGAAAGGTCGCGTCGTCGATGCCCGGAATGACCGCATCGGTCTTTAGCTCGATTTTGGGGATCGAAAATCCACCTTCGGATTTGGCCAGACTCACGATGGCCTGGGTGTGGACACGTGTTGGGACGTGGCCCGCTTCGCTGAGGGCATGGGACAGCGCCATTGAAAAACAGGCGGAATGAGCGGCCGCGATCAATTCTTCGGGGTTGGTCCCTTTGCCATTTTCAAAGCGTGAGTTGAACGAGTATTGCCCCTCGAATGCTCCGCTGCCGAGTTTTACGGTTCCCTTCCCCTTGGGCAGATCCCCTTCCCAGACAGCTTCGGCGGATCGGGTCAACATGAGTAGCTCCTCAATTAAGGTTTTGTGATGTGATTTTTAAAACTGGTTGGTGCCTCTGGCGGTACGACTGACTACGCCGGCATTGCTGCCTGAGGCTTTTGATTGCTGGCGTTGGCCGCTGCTTCATGGGCCAGGACGCCTAACACAATCTTACGCATCTTCGGCTCGCTCTGATGGGCGGCCTGCATGACCAACTCGTGACTAGTTGGAGTCAGCAAATCGGGCAAGCATATATTGGTAATCACCGAAAGCGCTAGCACACGCATTCCGCAGTGTGCAGCCACGATTGCCTCATGCACGGTGGACATGCCGACGGCATCCGCACCAATTCTACGCAAAAAGCGGTACTCGGCCCGCGTTTCGTAATTCGGGCCGGTCAGCCCAACGTAAACTCCGCGATGTGCCGCAAAGTTTTCCTGTCGCGCGATTGCTAGTGCGCTGGATACCAGCTTGGGACAATAGGCCCGCGACATATCGGGAAATCGCGGGCCAAGCGTTTCGTCGTTGACGCCAATCAACGGGTTCAGCGCCGAAAGATTGATATGGTCCTCAATCACCAGGATATCGCCGGACTCGTAGGACGGATTCATCCCTCCACTGGCATTCGAGATGATAAGTAGCTCAACGCCCAGTGCCTTCATGACTCGCACGGGGAGAGTGATTTCGGCAGGCGAGTACCCCTCATAAGCGTGGAAGCGACCCTCCATCGTAATGACCGGTACGCCTTGGATTTCTCCACAGATCAGATTTCCACGGTGGCCATCGGCGGTGGCCTTGGGGAAATGCGGGATATCCGCGGCGGGAAAGCACTTATGAACCGTGATTTCGTCGGCAAAGGATCCTAGCCCGGTGCCGAGGATTATTCCAACCCGTGGGGCACAGTCCCAATGCGGAGTTAAAAAATCACAGGCGGCGGCAATTTTTTGGGCCAGTTGCTGCATGTCGCTTTGAAAATCGCCTGATTCGCCGGAATGTGGTTCATGGCATGAAGTTTGCGTTTAGCCGCGTCTGAACGCAAGTCTCAGCGGAAAGTTAGCAAAGCGGGCCGCTTTGCACAAGGATTGACCCTGCGCTGCCGCGCTTTTACGCAAACGCGGAAGGTTGGATTATTGAAGTTCGGTTGGTGACAGTTTCCTCAAAGGGCTAAGATACAGCCGAGGCCTACCTAGGAGGTTGAACAACGATGAGTGAAAAAAACGGTTCCACCGGGGTCAAAGATCGCCTGGAGCAGTTTATCGGCTCAGACGGTAGCCGACTTCCAGCGGCCGCTCAGGGCCTGACAGAAGGTGATATCCGGATGAACTTTGATAGTTATCAGACCGAAGGCTTTTACGACGAGATGTACGAAGCCGATGGACAGCCGCGTCCCAGTGCGCTGTTGTTGTCGCAGCGACTAGAGGCGATGTCGATTGGCGAACTGCAGCGGCGTCAGCGCGCTGCCGATGTCGCGTTTCTGAACATGGGAATCACGTTCAACGTGTACGGTCACGAAGCCGGTACAGAGAAGATCTGGCCATTTGACATTGTGCCGCGAATTATTGAGTCGACCGAGTGGGATTTGGTTGAACGCGGTTTGAAGCAACGCATACATGCGCTGAATCTATTTATCGATGATTGCTACAACGAGCGGAAAATCATCAAAGACGATGTAGTACCTGAATGGTTGATCAATTCAGGCAAATGCTACTTGGATAAATGCGCTGGCCTGAAACCATCGAAGGGAATCTGGTGTCACATCACCGGAACCGATCTGGTACGAGGGGGCGATGGGCAGATATACGTTCTGGAAGATAACCTGCGCTGCCCGTCTGGTGTCTCGTACGTACTGGAAAACCGCGAAGTGATGAAGCGGACCTTTCCGCAGATTTTTGGTGGAGTGCGCATCTCGCCGGTTGAAGACTATCCAGAGAAGCTGCTGGAGATGTTGCAGTTCATTGCGCCAGAAGGTGTCCGCGATCCGACCGTAGTGGTGTTGACGCCCGGTGTGTACAACTCGGCCTATTTTGAGCATTGCTTTCTGGCTCAGCAGATGGGTGTCGAGCTGGTGCAAGGCTCGGACCTGCTGGTCGACAACGGTTACGTATACATGCGGACCACAACCGGGCTGGAGCGGGTTGATGTGATCTACCGCCGGATTGACGATGACTTTTTGGATCCGCTGACATTCCGCGCCGATAGCACACTGGGTGTGCCCGGCATTATGGATGCCTACCGAGCCGGTCGCGTAGCGCTGGCAAACGCGCCGGGTACCGGAATTGCCGATGACAAGGCGGTCTACGCTTATGTTCCGCAGATTATTAAGTACTATCTCAACGAAGAGATCCTGCTGCCGAATGTGCCGTCTTTTGTTTGCGGCGATCCCAAGCAGTGTCAACATGTGCTGGAAAACATCGACAAGTTGGTGATCAAGCCCACCAACGAGTCCGGCGGTTACGGCATTATGCTTGGCCCCAAGGCAACTACTGCCGAGCACGAGCGGTATAAAGAGTTGATTCAAGCTAACCCGCGAAATTATATCGCGCAGCCGATGCTCGACCTGTCACGGGTTCCGACGATGGTGCAAGATCGGCTGGAAGGTCGGCATGTCGATTTGCGACCGTATATTCTGTACGGCAAGGACATTTATGTATTGCCGGGTGGATTGACTCGCGTCGCGTTGAAGAAGGGTTCTCTGGTCGTGAATTCGTCGCAAGGTGGTGGCAGCAAGGATACTTGGATCGTCAAACGGTAATTAGAAAGACAGGCAAGTCTATGCTCAGTCGAGTGGCGGATTCGATCTACTGGATGAGTCGGTACTCAGAACGTGCCGAGAACGTTGCGCGGTTCATTGAAGTCAACCTATACCTTTCATTGGATCTCGGAAGTGAGCTGGGTAATCAATGGGCACCATTGATTTTCACCACCGGAGATCAAGAACTGTTCGTGGATCGCTACGGCGAACCGGATGAAAAGAAGGTCATCGAGTTTTTGTCGTTCGACGAGCAGAACCCCAATTCGATCCTGTCATGTTTGCGCAGCGCCCGTGAGAATGCACGCACCGTGCGCGAGATGATTTCGTCCAGCATGTGGGAGGAGTTGAACAAGTTCTATTTGATGGTTCGAGCTGCCGCGGCCAGTCGCACCGCGATTGAATCGCCGCTCGACTTTTTTACTCAGGTGAAACTGAATAGCCACCTGTTGCAAGGTGTACGTGATGCTACTATGTCACGTGGTGAGGCCTGGCACTTTGCACGCCTAGCTCGGTTGCTGGAACGTGCTGATAAGACCTCGCGTATTTTAGATGTAAAATACTACTTGCTCTTACCTTCGGCGGCTGAGATAGGGACGCCAGTTGACACCATTCAATGGGCCGCATTGCTGAAAAGCGCCAGTGCCTTGGAGATGTACCGCAAGTCGCACGGCCGCATTACACCGGCCAATGTCGCGGATTTTTTGATCTTGGACCGTGAATTTCCCCGCGCCATGCGATTTTGTTTGATCAATGCCGAGGACTCGTTGCTGGCCATTACAGGCAGTACACCCGGCACATTCCGCAATGCGGCCGAGCAAAAGCTTGGTCGGCTCCGATCGGAGTTGGACTATGCCGACATCAACGAAATTATTGAAGGGGGATTGCACGAGTTCATCGACCGTTTTCAAACTAAGATTAACGCAGTTGGCGAGGCCGTTGCCGAGACGTTTCTCACACCGCGCCCTGTTTCGAGCCTGACGAACGGACAGTTTTCTGGCGGAAATAATATGTCCCAGACTCAGACTCAGCATGCGCGCTAGCCGCACGTTCCCACCTTTGACATCATCAGACCACGATTAGAGATCCGCCATGGCGATTCGCGTTGCACTTCATCACCGGACGACTTACAAGTACGACCGGCCCATTACATTGCACCCTCAGGTCGTTCGCCTGCGTCCGGCCCCGCATTGTCGTACACCGATCGTCAGTTACTCGATCAAGGTCGAGCCGGATAGTCATTTTCTAAACTGGCAGCAAGATCCGCAGGGGAACTATCTGGCACGTTTGGTGTTCTTGGAAAAGTCCAACATCCTGGATATCGATGTGAATTTGGTGGCCGACATGACGGTCATCAATCCGTTCGATTTCTTTCTGGAACCGAACGCGGAGCGATTTCCATTTACTTACGACGCCGCGCTGGCGCATGAACTGAAGCCGTTTTTGGAGACCGAGCCGGTTGGACCAAAGCTCTCCGAGTTTTTATCCACGATCGATCGGACCGAGATGCGGACGATCGATTTTCTGGTGATGATCAATCAGCGGTTGCAGCAAGAGATCAGGTATCTGATCCGGATGGAAAGTGGCGTGCAACATGCCGAGCAAACATTGGAACTGCGCAGTGGTTCTTGTCGCGACTCTGCCTGGCTACTAGTACAGGCACTGCGGAATCTCGGATTGGCTGCGCGGTTTGTTTCTGGATACCTGATCCAGTTGACCGCCGATGTGAAATCGCTCGACGGGCCATCTGGTCCAGAAGCCGACTTCACCGATCTGCACGCTTGGACCGAAGTGTACCTGCCGGGTGCCGGCTGGGTCGGCCTCGATCCAACCTCAGGCTTGTTCGCTGGTGAGGGGCATATTCCACTTGCTTGCAGCCCTGAGCCATCCAGTGCGGCACCGGTCACAGGTGCTACGGAACCAGCCGAAGCGCAATTCGATGTCACCATGACTGTGACGCGGATTCACGAAGATCCTCGCGTCACGAAGCCATACACCGATCAGCAATGGGCGGCCATTGAGGCACTGGGACATAAGATCGATGCCGACCTGGAAGCGAATTCGGTGCGGCTGACGATGGGGGGTGAGCCGACATTTGTTTCCATCGACGACATGGAAGGTGAAGAATGGAGCACTGCGGCCGATAGCCCCACCAAGCGAGCTTCGGCCGGTGATCTGATTCGCCGCCTGAGAACCCGTTTTGCGAATGGTGGTTTGTTGCACTTTGGCCAGGGAAAATGGTACCCAGGCGAGCAGCTTCCACGCTGGGCGCTGGGCTGTTACTGGCGCCGCGACGGTGTTCCCATCTGGAATAATCCAGAATTGTTTGCCGATGAGCGAATTGATTACAAGCATCATCGTGCTGATGCGGATGTGTTTATGACGGCGCTGGCTAATCGGCTGGGCGTCGAACTGAGTAATATCTTGCCAGGATACGAAGATCCGTGGCACTATCTGATGCGCGAGCGAAAGTTGCCGGCCAATGTCGATCCATTGGATTCCAAGGTCGACGACCCATTTGAACGTGAGCGACTCTCACGCGTCTTTGAAAAGGGACTGCGATCTACGGTTGGTTATGCATTGCCACTAGATCGCAAGATGGCGGCCGATGGACCGCGCTGGATCTCCGGGCCGTGGCATTTCCGGAGCGAGCACATGTTTTTGCTCCCCGGTGACTCACCGATGGGCTATCGCCTGCCGCTCGATTCGCTGCCTTGGTCGAAGACGAGCGATCTGGACCCGATCCTGCCGATCGATCCCACGATGCCGCTCCCTCCGTTACCCGTTCCGCGAAACAATCCGCTGCAGATGTTCTGGCGAACCGGTTCCAATGGCAACGGGGCCGCGGAAGGTGGACCTCACAGCGCAACGCATTATCACGGCTTTGAAAATGGAGCGGACGGTTCGGGCGGTGGTGGCGGACCTGGGTTGTCGCGGCACCGACCGCTGGGAACTGCCGCCGCAGTTTCTGGCATTGCCACATTAGAGCCAGCGCAAGCAACGACCCGGACCATGGAAGAATTGCAGGTCGGGCGATCTGCACAAGGAGTCATCCGCACGGCGCTCTGTATTGAGGCGCGGAATGGACACCTCTACATATTCCTCCCCCCTGCCCGGTATCTGGAAGATTTTCTGGATTTGATTACGGCCATTGAGGAAACGGCTGCGAGTTTGGAGATGCCGATTGTTCTGGAAGGGTACCCGCCTCCGCACGACTACCGCATCAACCACCTCAAGGTCACGCCTGACCCGGGCGTAATCGAAGTGAACCTGCAGCCGGCGCATAGCTGGGACGAGCTGGTCAAAAACACCACCGGCCTGTACGAAGACGCCCATGTCTCGCGGCTTGGTTCTGAGAAGTTCATGCAAGACGGTAAGCACACGGGCACAGGGGGCGGAAACCACATTGTGCTAGGTGGTGCCACGCCAAGTGAAAGCCCGTTCTTGCGCCGGCCTGATTTGTTGCGCAGTTTGTTGGCCTATTGGAACAATCATCCGTCGCTATCGTATTTGTTTTCGGGGATGTTTATCGGGCCGACCAGTCAGTCGCCGCGCATAGATGAAGCGCGACATGATAGCCTGTATGAATTGGAACTGGCGTTTAAGCAGATCCCGAACTTTGGGAATGTATCGCCGTGGTTGGTGGATCGGCTGTTTCGCAATTTGCTGACCGATGTGACCGGGAATACACACCGCACCGAGTTCTGCATCGACAAGCTGTACTCGCCAGATACTCCGACCGGCCGACTGGGCCTGGTGGAGATGCGTGCCTTTGAAATGCCACCGCATGCGCAAATGAGCCTCACGCAGCAACTATTGCTGCGCGCACTGGTCGGCGAATTCTGGAAGCAGCCCTACACGCAGCCTTTGGTGCGTTGGGGAACTTCGCTGCACGACCGTTTTATGCTGCCGCATTTTGTCGGTCAGGACTTGCAGGACGTGGTCGCTGATTTGCAACGGGCCGGATATCCAATGCAGACAGAGTGGTTTGCCCCGCACTTTGAATTTAGATTTCCCGTCTATGGCGAAGTGAATTACGACGGCGTTCAGATTGAGCTGCGCAATGCGTTGGAGCCGTGGCATGTGCTGGGAGAAGAGCCTGGCGCTGGCGGCACGGCACGATACGTCGACTCGTCGATCGAGCGTCTGCAAGTCAAAGTTCGCGGCATGACCGATCCTCGGCATGTGGTTACTTGCAACGGGCATCGCGTTCCGCTTCATCCGACGGGCACTGAAGGAGAGTTCGTTGCCGGTGTGCGTTACCGTGCCTGGCAACCTCCCCACTGCTTGCACCCAACGATTGGCGTGCATTGCCCGCTGGTGTTTGATCTGGTGGATCGCTGGTCCAGCCGGTCGATCGGCGGCTGTAGCTGGCATGTTTCGCACCCTGGTGGTCGAAGCTACGATGATTTTCCAGTCAATGCCAATGCTGCGGACAGTCGTCGCTCCAGTCGGTTCTTTAAGCTTGGGCACCGCGGTGGCCCGATCGAAGTGCCGCCGGATATTTGCAACTGCAGTTTTCCATTGACGCTCGATCTGAGGACAATGTAGAAGGCGGACTAAAATGGTGGCGTGCCGCGGTGATGTATTTCCGATTGCTAATCACCACAAGACAAGGCGAAATGTTGTTGGAGATTGAATGAATCGCAGCTTCAAACGCCAGATGCCATTGTGAGCTATGCCATGTAATTGTTAAGCTACGACGGAGCGTGAGTAAACTAGGCGGACCCACTTCTCGCTACTTTGCTAAATGAGCGTGGCACTAACTTCCCGCACTGAAGGTACCGTCGACGACGACCTTCTCAACGGCTATTTGCCGCCGGCCAATGTCTTTGATGAGATGTTTGCCTCGCCAGGAGTTGTACGCCCGCACTGGCAACGCTTTGCCGAGCAAATCAAGCAACTTGGCCGAGACGAGTTGACTCGCCGGTGGGAACAGGCCAAACGGCTCATTCGGGAAAATGGTGTCACCTATAACGTCCATGGCGATCCACAAGGCATGGACCGCCCCTGGGAGCTGGACGCTTTTCCGGTGCTGCTCCCGTCTTCCGAGTGGCAGGCGCTGTCGGATTCGCTGGTCCAGCGTGCCCGGCTTTTGAACCTGACGCTGCTGGATATTTATGGTTCGCAGCATCTGATGACGGAGGGGATTTTGCCGCCGGAGTTGGTGTTTGCCAATCCCGGTTTCTTGCGGTCCTGCCACGGCTGGCCAGTCCCAAAGAATTGTTTTTTGCATCTTTATGCGGCCCATTTGGCTCGCTCGTCAAACGGTCAGTGGTCGGTGCTGGCGGATCGCACACAGGCGCCCTCGGGTGCTGGTTACGCGGTCGAAAATCGAATTGTCATTTCTCGGATGATGCCGCAGATCTACAGCAACTGCGAAGTCCAGCGAATCGCCTCGTTTTTTCTGGCTGTGCGAGAGACCATGTCTGGCCTCTCGCCTCGTTCGTCTACCGCACCGCGAATCGTACTACTCAGTCCTGGTCCCAAAAATCCCGCCTACTTTGAAGATGCGTATCTGGCTCGTTACCTGGGCTACACACTCGTAG
>JAWXCH010000150.1:0-4935 GCA_034440595.1 Planctomycetota bacterium
AGACGCCGCCGACGTAGCCAGCGGCGCCATACAAGCCCAGCAGCAGCGTGAGGATCGCCAAGGTACCGGCGGCGGTAAGGCGATTGCTTCGATCGGTAGCACTGGCAAGCATGAGCAAGGCTGCGTTGCCAAATAGCATTGCTGCTGCAGTGTTCGGAGGGATGCGCCCGGGACTCGGCGTCCGGGCCGTCCTCACTGAATCGGCAAAGAGCAGATTGTCGATGCCCGAATTCAAGCCTGCGGCATATTCAATCAAGGTGAACAGGCCGATCAATGCGGCCGCGCTAGCGCACGCCCGCCCCAGCTTCATCGCCAATCCGGCCGATGCCGGACGCTGCACTTGCCAGAGCGCCGCCCCGGACAACAAAAAGCCAAGGGCGGTATTGGCCTTCATGCTGCCCCACCCCGGTCGGATAGTCAGCAGCAAGGGAATGTCGAGCAGCGATCCAATCAGCCCGGCTGCGCCCACGAGCACCAGCGCAATCCCAGCGAGGGAGCGCCATAGCTCACTCACGCATGATTCACCAGAATATGCGGCCATTCTTGCCCATCCCCGCCATTTCGAAACAAGTCAACAAAACTAAAACAACATGACGTCTCGAGCGTGACGACCGACAAACTCCGATACTTCGGACCCTTCTCCATCTCCGAAATTTGTCCCGCTTCAATTGGTCGTCGCATTGTTTCTAGCGAACCCTTGCCCATCCCTCGTTACAGCTAGATAACCCCCTGAATCCGTACCGTAAAATTACCAGAACACAGCATAGCGCGGTCGCAGTTTTCGATGGGACTGATGGCAGAGTCTGGCGATGAAATTGAAGCGAAGTTGTGGCAAATTCGGGGCTTGTGACCTAGCAACGACGGTGATCTCGCCCGATTTCCCGGACACCCCGCTAAGCGACTTTGGATAGATTGAACTTGGGCAAAATGAGGCGATGCCGGATAACCGCACGATGGACAATCCAGGTTGGGAATTTATCTTGACGCAACATCGATAGCGCCACCGATAAAGCATTACCATGCAGGAGAATTATTGCTACGTTGTGCAGAAAGCGCATAAATACCTGAAGAGCTCCAACAGCTCGGCACTCGGCAGCGCCAGCTTGAGTAAGATTGCGCAACGGCCGCATGGCGTCGTCCGGCGCCGCACTTTGTGCAATATCGCCAGCACTGGCCGCCAGACTCTCAACAAATTGAGTCGCTGCCGATGCTACCTCAGCGTCGGAAGCGCGAGGATCTCGTCGGACGGATAACTTCTCCTCCAATTTCGGCTCCAGGGCTTTCAGGTGAGCACGCACCTCTTCGGGAGAAAGGGCTTTGCCATTTTGATTGAAAGGAGCCTTCGATTGATCGAGAATCTTCGCTCGGGAAAACATCGAGATTTCGCGGCTTCGTTGCGCCCGTGCGGACCAGCGTTGCCGAACGTCTGAAAGCCGCGGCAAGCAGGTGGCGCAAATGTCCTCGGCCGAAACGGGTTGAACAATGCCCGCTTGGCACTTTTTCACCACCTCGTCAGCGTTCGCTCTACGGGTATTGGTAACAGCACAAAGTCCGCGCCCTAAGGCATCACCCACGCTGCCGACGCCGAATTCGGACAACCCTCGGATAGTGTCCAACGTTCGGGCGGTACGCAGCGTCAGCAGTCGCTGGGTGGCCTTTTGCTCGTTGCCGTGTTGGAGCAGCTCCGCGAGATGATGCAGGGGAAAAAGTGGGCCCCAACCATCCGTTTCCAATTGGTAGAGCATCCGCATGGTTTCGCCATGGCGTTTAGGACTTCGCAGGTCTCGAATCAGTCCGACCCAGTGCGACGAATCCCGGCATATTGATCGGAAATATTCGGCATCAGACATGATGATTTCCGCGTGGCAGAGCGGCGATGAATAGGCAATTGGGATTTGTTGAGGTGCCCGAAATGCAGCCGAATAGCAACGAAGCGGCCGCTGCCGCCAATGGTCGGAGTTTACCCCAGCCACCGTAGGGCGCCGGGTCAAATGACGACTCGGGCATCCCGCCAAGTCTACGAAACAAGTCCGGCCGACACCCGACTCCGCGAGGCGATCCCCAGCGAGTGCCGTGTCATGTCAGCACTGCGCCTCGCCGCGGAGGTCCATGCTCCCTCGATTGAACGGTAGACGAATCGTGAATGTGGAGCCTCGCCCCAACTCGCTCTCGACTTCAATCGAACCAGCGTGTTTCTCGACGATGGTGTAGG
Organism: Planctomycetota bacterium; assembly: GCA_034440595.1. Classification (GTDB taxonomy): domain Bacteria; phylum Planctomycetota; class Planctomycetia; order Pirellulales; family JALHPA01; genus JAWXCH01. The sequence continues at coordinate 2,213 of JAWXCH010000150.1, forward strand.
TCATCCAGAGCCCCAGTCCGGTGCCGACTCCTACTGGCTTTGTAGTGAAAAATGGGTCGAAGATGCGCTGCAGATTGGCCGGTGCAATCCCGCAACCGCTGTCACTGATCGTGATCCACGCGGTGTCGTTCTCGCATCCGGTGCGGACGTTGATGGTGCCGCGCCCGTCGATCGACTGCACGGCGTTCATCAGCAAGTTCATGAATACTTGATTGAGCTGGACCGGCAAGCATTGGACCGGTGGCACAGTTCCGTAGTCTTTGATCAGATCAGCTTTGCACTGGATCTCGTGCGCGATCATGTTAATCGCGCTATCGAGACTCTCCTGCAGACCAACGCGCTGCCAATGCGTCTCATCGCTTTGGGTGAAGTCCTGCAGATCCTGAACAATCTTCTTCACCCGAGACACGCCGTTCAACGTTTCAGCCAGAAGCTCGACGGTATCGTTACGTAGGTAGTCGAGTTCGACGCGTTGCCTGAGTGCCCGCAACTCCTTTATTTGTGGATTTTCTACAGGCAACACGTGTTCCAGACTCTCGTACACGCCGAGCACACTGAAGATTTCTTCTACGTAACGTTTGAGCGAACCCAAATTGGAATGCACAAATCCGATCGGGTTATTTATTTCATGGGCGACACCTGCGGCCAGCAGACCGACCGACGCCATTTTTTCCGCCTGCAATAGCTTGCTCTGCGTGCCCGCCAGCCTCAAATTGAGTGCCTCCAACTCGGCGTTGCGCTGCTGCACGGCGATGGCTTCAATACGCAGCGCTTCGTGCAACGCGAGCATGCGTTCGGCAACACGCAAACGAGCTTCCAACAGCTTCTCGTCGAACGGTTTGGTGATCATATCGTCAGCACCCGAATCCATGCCGTCCAGATAATTGCCTTTGCCGTCCAGCGAAGTCAGTAAAATAAGATAAGTATAGTGAGCACAGGGTTCGGCGCGAATCTTGCGGCACAGTGCCAGCCCGTCCATCTCCGGCATCATCCAGTCCGAGATCAGCAAGGCATATTCATCTTGCTGCCATGCCTCCCATGCCTGCAGTCCGGTTGCTACCGCGGTCACGCTGTGACCCAACCTGCGCAAGGTCGCGCCCAGTACCAAGCGCGTCGTGGTGTCGTCTTCGGCAATCAGCAGTTTCATGGTGTGGCCTGCGGTGTCTAGCCTATGCAAATCCCGTGCGCGACAATCTCCTCGGTCACGCGCGCGAATTCCACTTGCAGTTGCTCGATCAGCTTTAACGCCCCGTCCGGCAAGTCCGCCGAGGCCATGGCTTCCAGTCGCGCGCTGATGTTCGCCATTGACTGGGCACCCACGTTGAGCGCTGCGCCGTTGAGCGCGTGCGCCACTTTGTTTACCGAAACAGCATCGCCAACCTCCACTGCACGGCGCAGCGTCAAAATCCGCTCAACGGAATCCTCATGAAAAGAGTTGAAGATCTGCTGCAACAGAGCCGGCTCAGTGGTCGAACTGAGTTCTCGCAAGCGCGTGAAAACATCCTCATTCAAGGCAGGAGCCAGCGCTGGCGCCGTGACAATGACTGGGATGTGGCCCGTCAGTGCAGCGTGATCAGCATTGCTATCATCCGAGTGCTGCGGCACCCAACGTCGCAATTGAGCTGCAAAATCTTCCACTTTGACCGGCTTGCTCAAATAGCCATTCATGCCGGCGCGCAGACAGCGCTCGCGGTCGCCCTGCATAGCTTGCGCGGTAACCGCCACGATGGGTACACGTGCCTTGTCATCCTGCCGCAGGCGGATCGCGGCGGTAGCTTCGAAACCGTCCATCTCCGCCATTTCGCAATCCATGAACACGACATCGTAGTGAGTGGTTTCCAGCTTCTCGACGGCTTGCCGGCCATTGACCGCTACATCGACCTCGCACCCCAACGCACGCAACATCATGGAGGCTACGATCTGATTGGTCGTGTTGTCTTCCGCCAGCAAGACACGCGTGTTGAAATGTGGCTGCTCAACGGGATCACCCAGTGAGATCGGCCGGTCGTCCGCGATTGGGCGATGTGTCAGCAGATCGACAGGCTGCTGGTGGATATGCGCAGCCCATACACTCGTCAGTGTGGTGAGCAATTCGGACTGGCGCGCGGGTTTGACCAGGTAGGCCGCGAAGCCGATCTCCTTAAGATGCGCCGCATCGCCGCGCCGTCCCAACGAGGTCAGCATCACTAATTGGATTTTGCACAGTGTCGGGTCGGATTTGATCGCAGTGCCGAGCATCATGCCGTCCATGTCCGGCATCTGGTAATCGAGAATCGCGATTTGGTAGGGATCGCCCGCGGCATGCGCGGCACGCAATGTCTGCAGCGCCTCAGCTGCAGACGAACAACTGCCATTGCGCATTTTCCAGCTGATGATCTGCTCGTGCAGGACACGCCGATTCACCGCGTTGTCGTCAACAATCAAAATGCGCGTACCCGCCAGATCAACCGCTTGCAAGATCAGCGGTGTTTCCAACTGCAGCGGCAGCCGCAAGCTGAACCAGAATGTCGAGCCTTCGCCCTCCTCGCTGCGCGCGCCGATCTCGCCGCCCATCAGCTCCACCAGTTGCCTGCAGACCGCCAAACCCAGGCCGGTGCCGCCGAAGCGACGCGTGGTCGTGGAGTCGGCCTGGGTGAACTTTTCGAACAGGCTCTCCAGTCGGTTTTCCGGGATGCCGATGCCGGTATCTACGATCTCGAACCGCAGCAGCACGTCGATATCGC
>JAWXCH010000151.1:0-19632 GCA_034440595.1 Planctomycetota bacterium
CCTCAATCACTTCGCCATCCTATTCGAGGAACGGATGCCGGAAAACATTAGCAAATAACGTACCCTGCTCGCCTGACACAAAAGACTTTACAGGCCCAGCCCGCGGAAAGCAAACTTCCGGATGTTTCATCTAACATAGCCTTCCCATCGGGCATCCCTGCCTTTGGTTCTCCTTCACAACCACCAAAATTGTCCCCACCCGGATCGCCAGCAACACCACCACCGGCGTTTGCCCCCGGATTACCACCAGAACTTATTGGTCCGACAGGAGTCACGACCCCCGGAGCGCCGGCCACCGCCCCATCGCGCTAGTCGCAATGCGATAACGGAGCGCATAAACCAACAATGCGATATCGCGAAGTACGCCGAAGGCGTTCCATCCCGAAGCCTAGGGTCCGCTGCGCAGCAGCGCACCCTAGGTTAGTAAAGAAATCAATCGGTTACCGCGAAGCGGTTAAACAATTTGCCGAGATGGCTTATTGCTGCGACCCAGCAATGAGTGTAACCACTTCGTGGTAACCGGCCGGGTGGGAACATTAACCCCAGGTGCGCTGCGCGACCTGGGGCTTTGGTATGCAACACCTTCGGTGTAGTTGCGGTCATTCCCAGCAAGCAATGATGTGTAGATACCTGTGCGCGCCGCGGGTGAGGATGCGCTCCGTTGCCTTTCGCTCCGCCGAAAGAGCAATAACGTAGCAGGCATGGTCCCCATGCCGTATAGCTTTTGTGCCAATTGCCGTTGCGACTCACGCGCTCCGCTAGCGCGTCGCGGCTAACATCCTTCGACCATTTGCGATGAGACATACCGCGCCGGCAAGTTCGAGTCTTACCCTGCGTGAACTTTCGCCACAATCTTATCCATCTCGGCGGCGGTGAAGGCCCGAGCAGTAGATGTATGCACGCAACCTTCCGCTTCCAGGTGCAAAAGCAGCGTCGTGGCTGTCTCGTCATCGGCTGCTTCAAAGATCAGCGCGCCGTCATGCTCTCCCATCGTCCAATAGACATCCTTCACCTTGACCTTCAGCTTCTTGGCAAAGGCCTTTAACTCGGCAGCCCGCTTGGTGCTCCGGTCGATCCCCTTGATCCCTTCCGGGGTGAACTTGATCGTCGAAATAAACGTTGCCATCCGTGTCTCCTATTGAACTGAAATAAAAAATCGGATGGGGTGGGATTCGAATCGGATTGCGTAAGTAGTTGTGATGGCAATACTTTACCAGAATCGCCAAAACAAAGCGAAGCAGAATCCGAAGCAGTTCGTCTGGATTCTGACTTGCAATCGGTAGTCGAAGCGTGGCCGAGACTGCCCGCGGCGATCAAGGCCGGCATCCTGGCAATGGTCCGCGCGAGCGGATCGTGACCGAGCGAATGGATCCGATGAGTACCAAACGCGCTCCCAATATTCCCACAATTGTAACGGCTACCTTTGGATGTCTGTATTCAATCGGTCTGCGATCTGTTGAAAAGGCCAAGCGATCCAGATGTCCCGAACGGCGGATATAACAGCTTGTCGTGGGACGAACACCCGATTGAGACCAGTAAGTCGAAGAAAGATGCAATAGGAACGCGTCTGTGGCGTCGCTGACCTGCTGGTTGAGTACTGAGTCCTATCGGGCAACAGGCCGCTAGAACGCGACTGAGGCGATTTCCGCTGGATGCTCCGGGGGACGCTACTCGGGAAGGAAGTCTACGATCGCTTGGATCGCGGGCTTCAAACGGAACTTCGATCAGGCTCCGACCGCAGTCAATCGGTCGCGACGATCGCCAGGTCGTTCGACCTCGCAACAAGATTGGCGACCTCCTATCCGCGCCGCGGTCTGTTCAACGTCAACGCGTCAACATGTCAACGTAACCGATCTAGCAGCAACTCCAGCGCGCCACTGAGGGTGAAACATTTCACCAGCCAGGACAGCGCCTCGAGAGTTCTATGCGGAGGGAGTCATCTGCGGATCCGCGGCGTCCTTCGATTGCAGTAGGATCTCACGCCATCCCGATTGAGCAATCGTCGCCCTCACCTGGACTCAGTGCCAACGTCGCGACCGGTAGCTTCTCCTGAAGTAGAGTCGCAGGCAGGAACGGGCAGCGACGGCGCGATCAGACGGCTGAAATTTGGTTTCTGTTTTTCAGACGGTTCTAGGGGGGCCCCAACGGATTGCCAGATCCTAACCAGACCCCCCGGGGCGCGCCGATCGGGTACCCTGATATAGTCCTTCCCTGAATTCCCAAATTTTTTTTTCTGTTTAAATTGGGCAAGCTTGCCTTGCCTTGAAAACAAGTCAGCGCGAATCATGTTGCGCGCGTATCGTTTGCCTTCGACGAAATCAGCCATGATACGAAGGCCAAATTGATATAGTTCTTGTTACGAGAAATATTGCGTGATGAGCCGATCAGCTTCGACACTGAGCGTGCCACTCTCAAATGTCTCAATCAGCCGCTCTGAAAAGTTCTTCTTGTACCACGCGACTTTCTCTTCCCGATGCTTGCGATACTTTTCCTCGTCCATGCGACCCCAATGCTCCCAATACCAATCCTCGCCGTTCCAACGGACTGTAAAGTCTGGGAGATAGAATGTGCCGTCCGGTGCCGACAGCCGGACTTCGTACCGAAACTTGATGCCTCGCTCGAAGAGCATGTTGGCGATTATGACTTCCGACTTGGATCGCACCATTTCCGCGGCAAGAGTTTCGTGGATTTTTCCCTCCTCGTACCAAGATCCCATACTGAGTAAGGCATCGGCCAGTGGCTTGAACGCGAACAACGACGAGTTGATTGTGAGGAGGTGGGATCTTTCAGGGCGTCGCATTGATAGCAGAGGCGATACGTCCTCCTGAATGAACAAGGTGCAATGCCGCCTCCCCCTCGTCATGCCAGTGTAGAATAGCTCTGGAGACAACAAGGCTGCCTTGTGCTTCGGAACGATAAAATAAACCCGCTCGAACTCGCTACCTTGTGCTTTGTGTACCGAGATGGCGTAGGCCAATTCGAGGTTGTCTTCGACCTTTTGCTGTGGCAACCAGTTTCCGTTTGGCTTCTTGCCTAGCTTGTTGCCATAGCCCACCAACAGATTCTCTTTCCTTGCAAACGACACGTTAAATCGCTCTAGCCGGAATCCCTTCCATCCCAACTTATCCTTGTCGAACGGGTGGGCACGCACGAATCCGAGTTCGCCGTTAAAGACCTGCACTGACTCATTCTGCTTCGATTCAAAGCTATAGGCCCACACAGGATCAGACTTCGTGCGATTGCGTGTCTGAATCACCTTGTCTGACAGCATGATGCCGTCGAGTGCTCGAACGCTCTGACCGGGTGCCTTGCGCGCGTAGGGTTGCAGAAGCCTCTGGATCACGGTATTGAGGTGGTCGGTCCCATACAGATCGCCGCGATAGGGGGATATGACTTGCAGATATTCAGGACGCTTGACTCCGTCCTTGCCTTCGCACGCCTTACCCCATGCCTCATAAGGTTTGTCTACATTGAACGAGAGTTTGCTATCGGCTTCGATGTCGGAGATGAACTGCTGCTCGATTTGTTTGGCAAGTTCCTCTGCCGTGTTCCAATAGGTAATACGCAGATCCGTATCGACATCACCACCTTCCTGTACTTTTTGGAGAAGGGCTTCTGCTTCGGCCTTGCGTTCTTCGTTGTCATCCTCGACAGTCTCCCGAACGTACAGCGATGCCAGATCAAGAATACCTGTGCCATGACCCTCGATCCGATTCTCCATTTGCCGAATGTTCGTGGTAAGTTCGGCAACACTATCCGGTTGCTCGCTCCCCATCCAGTTAATAATGTCTGCGAAGACCTTACCAACGCCTATGGGCGGCAATTGGTTGGGGTCGCCTACAAATATGAGCCGTTGTACCGATGTCCAATCGATCGCACGAAAGAGCGCAGCGGCGACTTCAAGATTGAGCATCGACGCTTCGTCGATGATGTACGTCTGAAATTTGTCTTCCTGCTTTCCACCTTCTAGCCTGAGTGTTCGGTTGGTATTCAGCCACCCTTGGCTAGCCAGGAATGAGTGAACCGTGGTGGCCGGTTTCTTCGTCAGCTCCCGAATTCGATCCGCGGCCTTGCCAGTGGGGGCCAAGAGTTGAAATGAAGTGCCGGTGCCATGCCCTTTCTCAATGGCCTTGATAATCGCGTCGATGACTCGTGTTTTGCCTGTACCGGCCGCACCGCAGATGACGGATACTGGCCGCAAGAAGACTTTTTGGCAAACTTCAATTTGCCCCTCAATTGCGTTCGCGTACTCCTGCGGGGACTTCTTATTCAGGACACTGTCGCTATCGGTTAAGAATGTTCGCCATGTCGCGGCAGTGACCGCAGAGCGCAGCTTGATGTCGGCCCGACTTGCCAACTGCCGCACGTAGCGTTCAACCCACCGCTCGTCGTCGTGGACTCGCTTCTGGTAGACATATTTGCGACCGTTAAGCTCGCGGAATACCAACGCCTTTGTTAGCAGCTCTTCCTCGACGGCGAAGTAGTTCTCGATAAACTGCTGTCGCTTCCAGTCAGGTTGAAAACTGAGCTTGTGGTTGATGTCATGTATCAGCGTGTCTGCGGCAAGAAACGTATGCTTCTGCTCTCGGTGGAAGCGATCAATGCACAACCCTCGCAGTCTGCGGCCGTCGTCTTTGTCTGCCAGTGGCTCCCCGCCGAGGTCCGGCGAAGGGAAGACTCCGTGATCAATTCGATTGAATGAAATGTGGTCATCGGGGTCGTTGCCGGTGTATTCTTCGGCGACGATGTAGGGATTCTCCGCAATCGCCTCGAGCGTGGAATAAATGCCGTTCTGCGAACGGTCGGCATTGAGAATCGCCTCGATCTGATCCGCCGCAAGCTCAAACCTGGGAAGCACGTCCCGCAACAGTGTTTGCTCGTTGTCCTCTTTGAGCTTCCACTTCTTGTGGACGATCTTGACTTGGTTGTCGTCAAGCTGGAGGCCAGGAATAGATTTCAACTTGCCTTGCACAAACCGCATGATCACATCGTGGGTCTCTTTCTCAGTGCCGGCTAAGACCTGCTTCTTCCAAAAAGGAATCGCCTGTTCCAACCCCAGTACAGACATAACATGCGGCATGCCGGGGTACAGTCCACGATGTTGCCATAGTTCGGCAATCAGCGTGTTGAGCCATTTGATGCGAGCAGGCCAATCTTCGCTGGTATCCCCTAGCTCATGAAGTGTCCCAGCAATTTCCAGAAATCGCTCCACGACCTCCAGGGCGTCGTCGTCGGTAAGTTCGCGTGTGGCGTATTTGAAGCGTTGAGCGTTATCGGGATAGAATGCGAATCGTTCTAGAATCTCTGGCTTGTCGAGATACCGGTGGTACGGCAGTCGCACCCCTTGGTCAGGATAGTGCGACGTGACATCGCATTGCCAGATAAAGCCGCCTGCGTATTTTTCCCTTACTCGCTCCGAGCAATTCTCGAAGTATCGAATATCACCAATTCTCTTGATACGAGAAAGTCCGACGATCGCATAGCGTCGTTCGTCTTGATTTAGTGGATTACTGTAGTTCGCGTAGTAAATGATTAAGCTTGAATTCAGCTTGAACTGGCTAAAATACTGGTGCGCATTTTCCAGACGCTGTTGGTAGTCGTATTTATCGCCGTCCTTTACGTCGTCGCCATACATTACTTCGTAAGGCCATACACTGACCGTGGCGGGAGGCAGTTCCCATTCTGCCCGGCGGGTATCGTCTTTGAAGAAATTCGGTGGCTCGGAAAAGGCCTTGATTGTCTCTTTCCCGAAGGCGTTGATGCTGTAACAGCACGCTGGGATGTGGCCGATCTTCGTACAGCACTTGCCCGCATCAGCGACTTCCAATGGCAAATCGCGCCGTTCAGCGATCATTTCGCCCGGGTATGAGTGCGGACCCACACAATAGGTGTTTGCGGCAGGATTCTGGCAGATATGGCCATTCCACCCGTCCATGTGCCATGCGACACGAGCCGACATATGAATGGTCATGCAATCAATCTCCTTTGTCGCCAAACGAGGCAATGGTGGTAGATGTTGGATGGAACGAGAACATGACGTGCTTTTCGACGACGAAGTTCGGACAAGCAATGGTCAGATCGCTCAAGCCCCATCCTTTCGCTGCATCGGCTGATATTCATAGGCTCCTACCAGCCCGGCCAAGGTCTTCGACTCATCAATCATGTCGTGTGGGATCAGCAAATACTTCCACGGCGTACCCATAGCTTCGGTGGCATTGTGACACCAAGCGGAGGCTGCCTCGGCCTTGGCGATCACTACCGGATCCTCCATCGCGTCCTTCTTCTTCGGTTCGCAAAGGTACTTGCCAGTCTTCGTTTCAACAACGAAGTCAGGCTCGTACTCGCCTTCATCGACGCCGGAGCGGTAACTGATGTTGAATACTCCCTTGCCTGGCTTGAGCCACTTCCGCACTTCCCCGTCATTTTCCAGGATGACGGAAAAGCGGCGTTCGGGATCCGAATCAAATTTTTGCTTCGGATACAGACACTTGGCAAAGCCGCCGAACACCATGCCGCGGATGAAGCGACGCTCCTCCACCGGCTGACGGAAGGGTCGTGCCATTTCGTCGGCATCGGCCAGAAAGTTCGCAGATCGTAGCGTACGGAAACCTTTGGTTACCTTCACTTCAGACGAAGTCGCCGTCTCGAAATAATGCTCCTGTAACTGGGCATGGATCAAATCGACAAGCTGACGAGTGTGTGAAATAACGACATTGATCACCTCTTCTTCGTTGGCCAGATAGGAACGAAGGTGGGTAATCAATTGTCCGGCTAACTTGTAGAGCTGCTCGGCATGGTCGTCGTAGCTAATGTCGTCAAAGTCGATCAGCCCACGCACAAGATAGTCTTCCAGCTTTTGTTCGGAAGCAACTCGTCCAGAATCCTGTAACTTGTACCGCTCGCTGCTCTGCAAGTTTTGAATCAGGATGTCCTGCGAGACCGGCTGCAATCGTACATTGCGGCAATCGAGATCAAAATCGTGAAAGCCATAAGTCGCATCCGCCGAGGGAAGCACCACGATACGGGGAATCTCAATCGTCATTTCGATGAACTGCTCGACGGTCTTCGCGACCACGGCCTTAACGTCGACCTCTTGAGCCATTGTCGGGAGTTCACCCTGGACGGGCTTCAGCACCTCTTTGACCTGTTCCACAAGCTTCTGCTGCACTTCGGGGGAACGTAAATCGCCCGCCCTCCGCAGTTTCTCGAACGCCGGCAATGCGTCCAAAGTCGCTTTCGCTGCTCGACGTTCTCCGTCCGTATCGAACAGTGGTTTTTGAACGGCAGTGGAAAGGGGCTTCTCACCATCAGCCGGCGGCGTCGGCCCGAATAGTCGTTCTTCCAGGGTCGTCTTGACTTCGTAAGCCTTGGAAGGTTTTTCGGGAATGTCTCTGCCAATCACAACTAAACCGACCTTCAGAATCGAGTCACCTCGGTTCGCCTCGTCAATGATGTCCTGAAACTTGTCGTGAGCGACAATCGTCAGTCGGTCAACCGCGTCCACGCCCACCCGTTTGCCATAGGGAAGTCGCAGACCACGCCCGATGGCCTGCTCGATTAGCGTCCGCGAGTTAAAAGCGCGCAGCGGGACGATGGTGTAAAGGTTGGTCACGTCCCAGCCTTCCTTGAGCTGGTCGACGTGGATCACAATCTCGGTCGGGTCTTCGGAGTTTTCGATCGCGAGCAGTTTCTGAACATTCTCGTCCTTCTCTTCGCCACGTTGATTGGAGTGGACCTCGGCTACCTTGCCTCGATATTGGCCCGTAAAAAAATCATCTCCTTCGACGATTGACTTCAGACGACTGGCGTGTTCCGTATCTTGTGCCACAACAAGCATGAACGGTTTAACGCGGTGGACCCCTCGCTCACGGGCAAAGACCTCCAGTTGGACTTTGGTCTCCTCGTGAATATGGATACCGTCTTCTAGCTTCAGCCGCTCTAGGCCAGCTTCGTCGTAGTTGTTGACGTTGAAGTTTTCGCGCGTGGCAACGCAGGGGGACTTTACAAAACCATCGTCGAGGGCCGATGACAGCGGATAGCTGAAAATGACGTTCTTGAATGGGGTGGCCCGCTGCCCGCTCATGATTTGAGGGGTCGCAGTCAATTCTAAGCCAAGGATTGGCTTGAGCTCGTTGATCGCCTTGACACCAGCCGAAGCACGGTAGCGGTGCGACTCGTCCATCAATAGCACCAGATCATCAAGCTTCGATAAATAATCGAAGTAGCTTTCGCCAATGTACTCGCTCAGCCGCTTGATCCGGGGAGCAGCGCCGCCACGGACTTCGGCAGTGATCTTTGCGATATTAAAGATGTTAATATTGACCTGGTCGGTAAATAGCCGGCCACTTCTGACACCACGACCGCTTTCGTAGTTGTCGCCAGTGACAATCTCCGGCGGGGTCGTTGCGAACTCGGCAATCCCTTGAAACACGTACTTTGGCGTGCCGGGTGTGAAGTCGGCGATCAGCTTATTGTAGATCGTAAGATTCGGTGCCAGGACGAAGAAGTTGTCGATGTGCTCTGCCCGGTGCAGGTAGGAGATGAATGCCCCCATTAGCCGCGTTTTGCCGACGCCGGTTGCGAGAGCAAAGCAGAGCGAAGGAAACTCCCGCTCAAAATCCTCAACGTGGCTGTACTCGCTACGGATTGTATCTAAGGCTGCGGCCGCGTCGGTCGATTTCTGAAAATCGACGATTTCGCATAACCGGGCCAGGATTTCGAGCGAGCTCTTCTGAGGTGGTCGCAGACTTAGGCGGTTGGAAATTGCGTTGACGTGTTGAATGCTCACTGCTCTGTTCCTTCCATGGCGAAGAGTGTGGGATGATCGGCTGCCTTCTTACGGGCACGGCGGCTTTTGGGAGAAGGCGATCCGCTGCCTTCTGCGTCAGGCCGAGGATCGGCTGCCGGCAGGTTCCTGATCTCCAGGCTGTAGTCGTCGTGTCCCCACTCGCACTTAGTAAGGACTGCCTTGGGAATCTTTTTGAGCGTCAGATTGGAGACTTCGACGTTCTTGACCTTGAATGCCCGGCAGTACACCACCAACGAGCGATTCGGGCCAATTTCTTCGGCCAGGGCGTCGATCTGCTGTCGCGTCAGCGTCTGCGTTGTGACGTAGATATAGTCTCGCTCGGTCGAGTGTCCCTGCTGCCAGTAGTGCTGGTCGCTCGGAGAGTAGGTAAACCCTTCGATCTTGCAGACCGCCTGGGCAAGGAGTTCCGCGTTGTATTCGCGATTGATGACCCAATTGCCGAAGTTGTCCTTTTGCAACAGCGACGGTGCTAGCGAGTAGTAGCGGAAACCACCCCCACCGTTCCAGCCAGTCGCTTCTGTGACGCCACCAGGGTCTTCGCCCTCAATGACCTTTTTGAGCCGCGGGATGATGTGCGTATGGCAGTGCTCACCTAGCTCCACCATGATCCACTTACGGCCCATCTTGTGAGCAACAGCACCCGTTGTTCCCGATCCTCCGAAAGAATCAAGCACCCAGTCACCTTTATCGGACGCTATATGAAGAATGCGATGAAGAAGCTTCTCTGGCTTCGGGGTCTGAAACACTTCGGTTCCGCCAGGAAGAACTGCCATCACTTCCTGTTTTGCCGCTTGAGTATGTCCGACCTCTTGGTGCAGCCACAAGGTAGTGGGAACTGTGCCTTCCATGACCTCAGATAAGAATCGCTTTAACCGGGGTTGATTAGTGCCTCGCACGCCCCACCATATGCGATTGTCATTGTCCAACTCCCTAAACCGGTCCTTGTTTATAGTCCAGTAACGTCCTGTTGGCGGTCCGTCGATAATATTGCCAGTGGGTGATGTGACAGAATACGTTCCGAGGCTGTAGTAATTCCTTGCTGAAAGATCACTAGACGTCCACGGTCCGCGGGGATCATCGTCCTGATTGCGGTAGCTGCGATCATTTTCAGCCGTACGCGGCAATAGGTTGCGTTTAAAGCTATCTTTATTCTTTGCGTAGACGACAATGTAGTCGTGCATGTCGGATAAGTGCTTTGCAGTGCTGTTCGGGGAAAACGTCTTCTGCCAGATGCATTGGGCCACAAAGTTGGACCGTCCAAATACTTCGTCGAGAACCAATCGGAGATATGGCATCTCGTTGTCGTCAATACTTACCCATAGTGAACCATTTACGGCAAGCAGCGCACGCAGAATTTCGATGCGTTGCCGCATCATTGAAAGCCATATCGAATGCTCAATCCCATCGTCATAGTGCTCGAAGGCTGAACCCGTGTTGTACGGCGGGTCGATATAGATGCACTTGATTTTGCCAGAAAATTCCTGCTCCAGCGCCTTCAGCGCCAGCAGGTTGTCCCCAAAGATCAGCCGGTTATCGAAAATGTCGTTCTCGCTCACCCTTTGGGGGGCGTGATACGACTTCGCGGTATCCTCGACCAGGACTCGCGGCTCCAGCCGTGGTCGCTCGTCCTTGCCGATCCAGGTGAGTTCAAGTTTAGTTTTCTTGGCCATGGTATTCTTTCTGCCCTCAATTAAACTTTTAGGATTTCCAAACCGGATGCATTTGCCAGTGGCTGGTCAGGCCCATTGTCGCGAGTGGATCGCTGACGGCAGGGAGTGAATCCAGCCTCTGAAACAATCTGGCTTTCCATGCTGCGTCAAACGGAGCAACAGATGGTGCCTGTCGCATCATTTCATAGAGCAATAGCACGGTAGCAAACATGCGACCGTTATTGATCGCCTTCCACGCTGGACCAAAAGGCAGTTCGGGCTTAATCGACCAGACTCGATCCCATAGTCGCGAGTGATGTGCGCACAGGTTGCGAATATAAACAAAGTGATGAAGCACCTTCACCAAGGTATGCGGCTGAAAGCGGTAGCGTCTAGCAATTTGCCGTTGGTCATTTTTGTTCATGCCACGGTACATGTGCGATAAGCAACCGAAGGACATGATTTCAGAGGCAATCCATACCGGCAGATCTGGGAACTCCTGATAGTTCCGCTGGAAGTGAGTGACAAAGAGTTCACTTGAGCGGTTAGCTTCGATTCGCAACTTGTCGAGCCATTCATCGTGGTCGAATCGCGCGAAAAAGTTATTTGAATCGAGGTGTCCAAAGGCTCCGTAGGCTTTCCCAAAGTGGTAGGCGATCGCTGCACGGAAGTCGACTTCCATGACTTCAAGCGCTTCGGTAACCAGGTCGCGCAAGTCACGATCGAAGTCGTAAGCTTGGCGTATTTGCTCGAAGGTCACCCCTTTCGGGTAGACGTGCCGATTCGTTTCAAAAGCGAGGCAATAGCCGCTGATGCGGTAATAGTTGACGTGAGCCAGAAACGCTTCGGCTGCGGATCGATCGTTGACCGCAATACCGCGACTCTCTAGTAGTGCGAGCTGGTCAGCATAAGATAACCAGGGCTTGTTGTAGGGAATTGGTGTTGGACCAGTGCTCATGAACCGCTACCCCCCGCACTGAAGCTATTTCGCCGATCAAACTGATTAGCTCGCAATTGGATCGGCCTAGATGAAGGCCAGAAATGGCCCGGCAGCGATGCAATCAGAGAGGGCGCATAAAAAAACTCGCCCTTGATGCACATCACCCTTGCGGGGAGCGGTGCGGCGAGTGTGTTACTAGAAGGATATCGGAAGAAGTGGCCGAAATCAAGAAGAAAACAAAGCCAGGAATCGGTTTCCTGCTGCAAAAAGCGATAGAGTGCGCTGGTTGTGCCGGCTACGTAACGCTTTAACGAAATGCTAGCATGGCGGTAGCAGACCCCCTCCCCAGAGGGCCGCTTCGGCAACGTGGTATTTCTAGCATCTAAACGCACTTATGCAATCCTCCAGCGAATAGTGAAGAGGGGCGATCGGACAACCTTCTGAGCCATCCGAGCTTCGATGGTAGCAAGTAAGCTCTCTTTCTGCTCTTCGATTTCGTCCTGAGCCTCGTCGCGGGCCTTTCGTTTGTCGCGCAGGTTCCGCTCCTTGTCTTTGACTTCGCGTTGCAAGGCGACTTTTTGCTCTAGCGATGGAACGGTACGGGCCTCTCGCTTGAGCGTCTTGATATCAGTCGATAAGTCCTGGATTTCTCGCTCAATGCCGTCCTTGAGGTCGTCGGCCCAGCGGTCAAGCTTCTCCATCTCCAGATCGAACCAATGGGCGTTGCGTGATGAGATCGACTCCAAGGCCCGACTTTGCCCGAAGCCTAGCACGTCGCGAAGATTTTTGCTGATGGCGTCTGTCGAGGTAGTGGGTCCGATGACCTCCGCCGGCAGATCAAACAGCCGGCGACACTGATTCGCATCGAGCGATTGCCCAGCGTCGCTGAATCCGGCAAGCAGGATTACGTCTTCCGCGTCAAGCGAAGCGATTGCTAGCTGTTCGGCGGCGAGCCAGCCGGATGATCCGACCAACTCGTCCAGCACAGCAATCTTTTTTCGAGTACCGGTGTAGTCGAAGATGAGTTCCGCGGTGGGCGTGCCAAGTGTCTTGGCCTTTTCCAGAAGGCGCTGCGCAAGCGGATGCCCCACGCGAAACGTGTTGGCATCTTCAACAGCTCGGCCAAGTCGATAAGGCCCTGGGTAGATCGTATCGCCCGGAAAGGGGTTATTGGTGAGATAAAAGCTGTACTCGTCGCCGTCAAAGCGGGCATGGTCGTTGAGAACATGCCGCGTGACCCGCCAAAGTTGTTCGTTGAAGCGGTCAAGCAAGCCCTTGGTTTGGACCTTTACCTTCTCGACGACTTCCTGGTCAAAGTTATCAAGCAGTTTTTCGCGGGCGTCCCGCTTCCCTTCGGCGATCTTCGCATCAAGGTCGTGCTGCAACTGGTCGAACTCTTTGGCGATCTGCTCGGGCGTGCGGCAACGCTCGTAGATGGCTGCAATGCGCTTCTCAAAATCAACACCCGACTCGACGGCCCCTAGCACTTCGTCGCTTGAGCCAAAGACGCCATCAAACAGCTTGAACTTCTCGGCGAGCAATTCGTAGACGCGGAGGTCGGCAGCGTTGTTTTTGTTGAGAAAATTGACCACGACCACGTCGCACTTCTGACCATAGCGATGGCAACGGCCGATCCGCTGCTCGATCCGCTGCGGATTCCAGGGGAGGTCGTAATTGACAACCAGATTGCAGAATTGAAGGTTGATCCCCTCGGCAGCCGCTTCGGTAGCGATCATGATTTGCGCTTCGTCGCGGAAATGCTCAACCAGGGCCTGCCGCATGTCGGCGGCAGGAGAGCCACTGATCTTATCGGTGCCGGCGTGCTGCTGCGACCAGTTGCGGTAGATTCCTTTCGAGTTTGGATCGCTGTTCGTACCGTTGAAGAGCACGACTTTGCCAGCGAACTCTGTCTGTTGCAGGATGCGGTAGAGATATTCCTGCGTGCGTCGCGACTCGGTGAAGATAATCGCCTTGCTTTGCAACGCCGCTGCGTTGGCACCGGTTTCCCCTTTGCGCTCCCGAGCTGCTCCAGCCGCTTCAAATCCGCGGCGGAGCGCTGTGAGCAATACTTCCCCTTTGGAGTTGCGGACAATCGAGTGAGCCAGTTCATGGAACTTCTTAAGCTTGTCCCGTTCTGCTCGAAGTTCGGCCAGTTGCTCGGGCGTGTATTTCAGCTTCTCTTTAGCAGGATCGGTCGGTTCATCGTCGTCCCACTCGTCGACAAGATCGTCGTACTCTTCGTAATTATCGCCGAGGTCATCCGGGGGCATTTCGATGGATGTAGCTTCTCGCTCGGCCTGTTCTAATTTCATGGAGAGGCCAGCAAGCGTTCCTGAAATCGCGTAGGTCGATGACGCGAGTAACTTGCGCAAGATGAGCGTCATCAACTTGCGCTGGCTGGCGGGTAACGCGTAGAGCGTTTCTTGCTGCAAATACTCGGTGACAAGGTCGTAAAGCTGCTGCTCCTCTTCGGAGGGGACGAATTCCTGAACGATCGCGTGGCGATCGGTGTAGCGGACATATTCAAGCACTTGCTTGCGAAGCGTTCGCTTGCAAATCGGTGCGAGACGTTCTTTAAGTTCTTGGAAGTCCTCGTTTTCCGCCAGCCGTGTGAAGCGAGCGCGAAACGCCCCAAGGTCACCGAAAGCGTATTCGTCGATGATGCTGACCAGTCCGTATAGCTCCAGAAGCGAGTTTTGGAGCGGCGTAGCCGTGAGGAGCACCTTCTTGTAAGGACGTAATGCATCCCTGATCGCATTGGCGATCTTGTTCTGCGGCTTATAGACATTGCGAAGACGATGAGCTTCGTCAATCACTACGAGATCCCAGCCCGTCTGGCGGAGGTAAGGTTCCATCCTGCGGGCGAAGTGATAGGAGCAGATAATGACCGCGTCTTGGCTGAATGGATTGAGATTGCCGCACTTGACCGTTTCATTGAACGTACGGGCTTCCAGGATCGCCGAGGGTAAGAAAAACTTGTCGGCCAGTTCCTGCGCCCATTGTTTGCGAAGATTGGCTGGCACGATGACCAGCAGCCGACGCTTACGCTCGGCCCACATTTGCGCCAAGAGCAACCCAGCTTCGATCGTTTTGCCCAGTCCGACCTCGTCGGCGAGGATCGCACCGCGGGAGAGCGGGTTGGCGAAGGCAAACAGCGCCGCATCAATTTGGTGTGGATTGAGGTCAACCTGCGCATCCGACAGCACGGCCGTAAGCTTCTCGACGCTGTCCGACGGACATTGTCGAGTCAGCTCCGAAGCAAAGAGTTTGGCATGATAATCGGTCAATAAGCTCAATGCCGTATCCTATATCTCTAAATTTGAACACTCATCAATTCGCCACTCAGCCAGCACGTTGCCAGGCACCCGAATCGGCCAAACGCAGATAGATAGCTTGTGAAATTGCCGTGAATTGGTCACCTTGATCCCGCCGCCCGACTTCGGATGGATTGAATTCGGCACATCGAACCCGTACTCGTCCATTCTGTCCGAACCCGGATTTGGCCACTGAATGAAGGGCCAATCGGGTATTGAGTGTGCTGAAATCTAAGAGGCGATCCGCGGAAGAGACAGCCCTCTCGAATCGCCGATTGTACATTGCAATCTCAGACAGTGCTATTCGGCGAAGTTCCGCAGGATTTGGCACCTTGTGGCGTCAGATTCGACGCGGCACTCTCACTTTATGCCTATAAGTTGTCACCAATTTGAGATTAATTCAAGAACATGCCAGTCGAGTCCGGACTGAGTTCCCAACAGGCCGGGTAATTGCTGGGTGGATCCCCGAGAACCGACAAAGAACGCCGGAATAGGGGGGACAAAAGGGGGCAAACCAATAGTGTTAGGCGAGGGACAGCCCCTCAAAAAAATCTTAGGTGAAGTGTATCGCACCTCTGTCCGGTCGAGTCCCTTCCGTCGACTCTATTGCAACGATGCCAATTGTGACCGGACCCAGCAAATTGCTACAATTGGGTGCGAATTGCTGATCGAGCGCTTCGATGCTGCGGGAAGAGCGGAATGTTGTTTTATCTCCGCGCGCGCGCGAACAGCACATTATACCGCGTTTCGATATGTCGGTCCAAAACTGCTGTGAAGCTGGGCAAACCTGCACAGTTAGTTGTGTCGGTTCGGACCAGTCGCTACCGCCTTGCACTTAGTCCCAATTCCAGTTCATTGATCCCTTCGACAGGACGCATTCGTGGCCCCTTCGACTCCAAACGAATACTCTCGGAACATGCTTGTTCAGGCGACGACAAGTGCGGTCCGCAAATTGATGCGCGGACGGCTCAAGTGGATTGCGTGCAAGAAACAGTCGCACGACCAAATGATCGCGATTTACGACAAGATGGTCAACGACCCTACTTTTAAGTTCCCGCGAGATGAGAATGGCGAATTGATCCAGGAACCAGATGGAATTGACTGGCCGGAGAGCTGCTCGTTCTGGCAGAGTGATGCCGTGGTCTTAGTCGACCGATTGAAGGAATTGGACTTTCCGCAAGAGGCAGCAGCTTTGCGACATGCCATTGAAGACTTCCCGATTAGCCAACTGGAAAGCATGGAGGAGTTACTGGCGGAAGCAGAGCGAATCGAGGCGCTGCTGCCCATTTTGCGTGATTGAAAGCGTTCCGCGGGCCAATGCCACAACGCTCGCTTGGATTTCGACGTTCTTGATAGCTCATGCTTGGTTCTGGATTGATCGAGGCAAAGTGGGGAGATCGTGAAACAAGCCAATTCATCAACGCCGAAGCTCAGTCGCTTGCGGGAGTTTCCCAATACTCCGGGCGGGCATGTTGGCTTTCTCGAATCAACTCGTGATCTAGTCTATAAAGCGACCGCAATGAAGCTGGGGCAAGTAGCGCTCAGGATTCCAGATGATGTTGTCAAGGAAGCGGTCACTACAATTCCGTGGAAGGAGGCCTATGCACGAGCCTCGTGTTTGGCCGACCTGCCCGAGAAAGTACGAAATAGAGTAACGGATGTACTCGCTTGGGATCTCACCGTTGGGACTGTCGATCAAATCAGCGAACTGCTTCGGCCAGCAGTTTTCGACTTGCGGGATGCCTACCAGCGGCACTTGCAACCAGAACGGAAAGACAATTTTCACATCGTCCGAACGGCCGGAGACTACATCCACGCCGTGAAGAACGGAAAGGTACCGGTGGCTCGCGATCCGAAGGCTCCCGCCTTAAACGCTTCCGCGGCAAGTATGGCTGCCCCCGGTGTGGAGGAATCAATTGCCCTGGCTGCGATCGACCAAATGCACGCATTGTTGCTTGTACTTGGTGGTGACCGAGAACAGACAATCGAAGTTTTAGCGGCCCGCGTCCAGCTTCACAGTGACATGGCCTACAACGAAGTATGCCGAATGCCACTAGCAGGGTTTGCAAGCAGAGCACTGGAATTGTCTCCCGGCATCGGTGCTAACGCCCGTCAGCCGCAAAACGGTTCGTCGGATCAAACCGTTTCGAGTGAAGAAATGCCGCTGCCTGAGGTTGGTAGGCAACAGCAAGCCGATCAGCCGAACGAAAACGTCCTGCCATCGATCGAAGGCAATCACGTCCAAGTCGCCGAGCAACCCAAGTCGCCTTCACCGCATGACCAGTCAACACTTATTTCGACTGACCTGAATGAAGCGCCTGTTGCCCCAACAGGTTTCCTGGGCGCGACCGCCTTGAGCCAATCGCTCAAGATTCACCCAACACGTTGTAAGGCCTTCAAACGCAAGCTTGGAAGAATGCGAGAGGCCAAGAAATTGCTGGACGATGATTGGTGGGAGCCTTCCGAACGCAAGCACAGAGCGCCAGCATACTTTTACAATTCAGCTTCGCGGCATATCCAGCACTTAGCAGAAAAGTATGTCGGCCCCCCAGGCCTCGAGACGCTTCCCACGGATGAATGAGCGGGGGATCCACGAAAAAATATGCGGAGCAGTGCCTTCTCGTTGTGCGACAAATGTCGCACAAGTGTCGTTTGACACCAAGCGAATCAGGATCTTTGAAACACTCCTATTAGGCGAACGCTGCTCCAGTGGTACTGAAACCCACGGCGCGGTCGCGATACTGAGGAGGAGTTTCTATGAAGGCAAATGTCCCCCAGCCGGCGCTGGCCCTGCGGCCACGTGAGGCAGCAAAAGCCCTTAACATCTCTGAACGCCATCTGTGGCAGTTGGCCCACGATGGTCAAATCCCGTGCGTCAGACTCGGGAACGGTAAACGGCGATCGGTACTGTACCCCGTCGCCGACCTGCAAGCCTGGCTAACCCAGCAGTCTAAAGGCGCGGAAGGGGGTGCCTCGCTATGACCCCTGTCGAACTAGTCGTATCGAAACTCCCCGATGCCAAGCGTAGGGGAAAGGAGTTTATCGCTCGATGTCCGGCCCATGAAGACGGAAGTCCTAGCCTGAATGTCAGCGAAGGATCAGACGGACGGGCGCTGCTCATATGTCGCGCGGGTTGTTCAGCAGAAGCGATCTGCAAGAAGCTTGACCTAAAACTAGCGGACCTATTTGCGAAAAAGCCGGATTCGTTTCCGTCAGCGATGTCAACTGTCAACGGAACCTCGAAATCCCCGCGAAAAGCGGGGGTTTCGTTGACAGATGTTTCGGCCTCCGCTGCTAAATCGTTTGCTAAGGTTGAAGAGGCGATCGGGGAACTGGAGCGGAAGCTCGGACCTCGAACGGCGGACTGGACCTACCATGATGCGGATGGGAAACCGATCGGCGTCGTCTGTCGGTGGGACAAGGTCGATGGGAAGAAGTACTTTCAGCCAGTCAGCCTGTATGGTGGAGCTTGGTTTATTAAGGGATTGCCAGCGCCGCGTCCACTCTATCGCCTGCCGGAACTGAAAGGAGCCAAGCGAGTTTACATCTGCGAAGGAGAAAAGGCGGCAGAAGCGGCTCGAGCCATCGGACTGGTGGCTACCACGTCGGTACATGGAGCCAAGAGCGCAAAGGAGACCGACTGGTCGCCATTAGCAGGATTGGACGTGGCGTTCTTTCCGGACAATGATTCTTCCGGCTGGGAATTTGCTGAGGAGGTCGCGGAGATTCTCGGCAAAATGGATCCTGCCACCACGATTCGGATTGTCGAATTGCCCGGCTTGCCGGAGAAGGGGGATATTGTTGAGTGGATCGCGGCGCAAGGCACGTCTGATCCGGTAGAACTGCTGCGCAGAATTGAGCAACTTGTCGCTCAAACCGATCCGCTCCCTGCAAAGGTAACTGAGTCGACTTACTTTACTCCGTTTCCGACACACATCCTGCCGGAGCCACTGAGTACTTTCGTCTCGGCGGGCGCTAAAGCGATCGGCTGTGATCCGACCTATATCGCCTTGCCTCTCCTGGTAGTACTGGCTGCGGCCATCGGAAATACCAGAAGGCTTCGACTGAAGAATAGTTGGACAGTTCCATCTATCCTGTGGGCCACAATTGTGGGGGAAAGCGGATCGTCCAAGAGTCCCGCTTTCGGCTTGGTGATGCGTCCGATCAAAGCTCGTCAGGAAACGGCTTTCAGAGAGCATGCTGCGGCGATGCAAGCGTATGAGGCTGACCTGGTCCTGTACGAGATGGACAAGGCTGCCTGGGTTCGTGGCAAGGTCGTTGGTGAACCACCTACCCCGCCGATCGCGCCGGTGGCCACGCGATTCTACGTCGGCGATACGACAATCGAAGCGATTGCTCCCCTGTTGCTGGAGAACCCTCGTGGATTGCTATTGGCACGCGACGAGCTTGCCGGATGGCTGGGATCGTTTGATCGCTACTCCAGCGGCAAAGGAGGAGACGCATCTACCTGGCTCAGCATGCAGCTAGGCGAGGGGATTACCGTCGATCGCAAATCAGGCAAACCCCGGACCATCTACGTTCCGCAAGCTTGCGTCTCCATCTGCGGAGGGATTCAGCCCGGAATTCTCCATCGAGCGCTGGGAACGGAACATCGTGAATCTGGCTTGGCTGCGCGGCTGCTCCTGTGCTGTCCTCCTCGCATGCCGAAGCAGTGGACAGAGTCGGACGTTGATCCAGAGCTAGAAGTCGAATTCGGTCGGCTGCTTGATCGCCTCTATCAGCTTCAACCAAGGATTGACGAGCAGGGCAATCCCCAGGCCGAGATTGTTACCCTGACCCCTGCGGCCAAACAGGCATGGACCGCATACTACGATTTGCACGCTCGAGAGTTGGCGGACTTGGTGGGCGACCTGGCGGCGGCTTGGAGCAAGCTGGAGGAGTATGCAGCACGCCTAGCAC
>JAWXCH010000152.1:0-2740 GCA_034440595.1 Planctomycetota bacterium
GGATTCCCCGGCCCATGAAAGTGCGGTGCTCGTCATCGGCGGCGCGAAGCGCCAAGCGTTTCTCGAGCGGATTTCAGTGCCTCTTGGCATGTGGCGTCCATCTGGCTCCGATGCGAGCGTCCCGCTTCGGTTGAGTCGGCTGGCAACGATCGAGATCGCCGGCCAGCCCATCGGATTCCGAATCTGCCACGAGCAACCTTCTCGTATAGCCGCTCCTACAGTCGCAAGTAAAGGTGACCCAATATGGTCATGTGTCCAGGGACGGTCAATTCGACTGCTCAAAACAGGTGGTCTACCCAGCGCTATATGGAGCAGCGCCAAGCGTTCCCATCTCCCTGAAGTGCCTTGAGCCAGACACCGAGGCATCAATCCGGCGGGACGCGCGCGAAACAAATCTTGCGCTTTCGGTGTCAAAACTTGCAGTTGCCGGTATCGCTCCCTCTTTCTGCCAGAGCGAACCGCCCTGCGAAGTCGCCCGCCTGCGCTTCCCGCGCGGGAGGATTTGGACGAGAACGCCACCCTTTAAGGCCAGAAAACTGGAGAACCAGGACATCGTGACCAGCGGGAGGTCGGCGCCCAAGTCGGCCGCCCGCTCCCCGCGGTGCCCTTGCAACGCTTATCGAATGGAACCCTGCGTGCCAGAAGCCTAAGTAGATGCCGCACGGCGACACACAAAGGAGATGACATATGATGTTCCTCAACAAGCTGCTGACAGGTGTATTCCTGCTCACGGTCGCATTCGCTTCTACCTGTACGGCCCAGAGTCGTGAGGTGGCCATCTACACCAGGACCGATGTTCGCGATCTCGTGCAGCGGATGGAGCAGCACAGCAACGCCTTCCGAAAGCATTTTGAGAAAGCGTTGGACCGCAGCGCTCTCAACGACACCGATCGCGAAGACCGTTTGCGCCGGTGGACACAGGATCTCGAGGACATGCTCGATCATCTCAAGAAGGATCAAAGCAAGAACCAGATTCGAGATATGGAGCAACGTATCAACACGATGCTAGCGATAGCCGCAGGTATCAATCGCATCATGTTATATCGCACGTTTTCTGCGGATGCGGAGCGGGACTGGAGATTACTCAGAGCC
This sequence comes from Planctomycetota bacterium, assembly GCA_034440595.1. Classification (GTDB taxonomy): domain Bacteria; phylum Planctomycetota; class Planctomycetia; order Pirellulales; family JALHPA01; genus JAWXCH01. The sequence continues at coordinate 1,093 of JAWXCH010000152.1, forward strand.
GATTTGAATGCGCTCGCCCTCACGTACGATCTGCCGACCCTTCAGGACTACCGTGTACGGAACTATCCAGAATCGAGGCGGTGAAACAGCAGAGGGGCACTCCATGCCCCTTACGAGGAGAAACACTACTGAAGAACCTATATCTGCCCTTGCTCGCCGCGTTTGTTGCGTGAGCTTCCGGCAAGCGTGCGTGACACAAACTGACGCCTCGTAGTAACTTCGGGGATGCCTCAAAGCAAGACCCCAATTCCCGAAGGAAATCCTGAGCCTGCGCACCCAGCTGGAGGAGTGGCGAAAGGGTCATCGCCGCTCCCGTTTGCCGGAAGAACTCTGGTCGGCGGGCCGTGACCTGGCGCGGCGCCATGGGCTGTACCGGACGGCGCGAGCGTTGCCGATCGACTATGCCGGCTTGCGGAACGCTGTTGGCATTTCCGGTGTGCCTCCCGTCCGGCCACTCCCTCTGATATCGCCGGTTGGCCCGGCTTCGTTGTTCTCGGCGCGGCAGCCCGGCAAACGGAGCTGCAATACCGCTGACCACGGTCGCAACTCACGCAAATCGTAAAGAGTCCGGGACACCCGGAGTAGCCGCACAGCCGGTGGCGCAACGGCGGCTCGGGCATAGTCGATTCGACCATGCAGAGATTTTGTCATTGAACCTGATCCCATGAAAGCGATTTCCGACCCGCTGATCGTGATGATGATGGTTGCGCCTTCGGCGCGATGATGTTGCTTCCCCCGGCCGAGTGTCCAGAAACTACGTTTTTTGATGATCGCTAACATAGAAGGAGTACTCCGTCAGCCCTCGTTCCTTGCAGAACTGTTTCACCGACATTCCACTGCGCTGTTGTGCAGCGATTCGTTCGGCCCAGTCGTCTGCTTTCGGATTGACCGGCTTCGCCTCAATGATGGTGTCGCTCATGGCACCACGATGCAACGCCGGTCGGCACGCCAGGAAGCGGTTCACGAGACGCTTATGTAATAAGTGTAATTTAGCGTTCTGCCTGATTGACCGTCACTTGGCTTGTGTGGGCTTTGATTTCTAAATGTGTCTGCGGCCGGCAAAGGCAACGATATTGCCAGTCAAGCAGGGCAACCGTCGGTGCCTCAGTGACATACTCGGCATCCCAACTCCATCCGTACGTGGAGTAAGCCTTGATTCTGTGCCACTTGTACACCATCACGTTGCTTAGCTTGCTTTTGCCGTAGTCCCGCTGCCAAATCCAAAGCTCATTCTCTTGTCGAGGTTGCTCACTACCCCAGTACACGATTCGCTTGATATCGGCTTTATTCTCTCCAGCCTTCACTGCCTCCTCCCATTCCAGCTTCCAATTCGCTAGCGCGTCCGCGAGTTCGGCAACGTTTTCAGGGCTGGGGTTGGCCCGTACCTTGGCTACTAGGTCTCTGATGCCGGTTTTGTTATAGGCTGACGCCAGCGCCAAAATTCCCATCAGATCATATTGCTGAACATCTGCTCCCTTCGCGGCTTTGGCGGCGGTGCTCCATTTTCCGTCCCCCGTTCCGTAACCGGAGAAACCACCCTTGACTGTTGTAGGCGTACCTCTCAACGTCAAAAGCCAGGCATCCAATTGTGCCAGCAAGCTCTTACCCGCAGGCAGCGCTGGCACCCCCGTTGTCCGGAGGGGCTCAA
>JAWXCH010000153.1:0-3933 GCA_034440595.1 Planctomycetota bacterium
GCCTGGTGAGCGCGCTTTTTGGCTCGGTCAGGATCCGGACGAAATCTTCTTTGGTCAGATCCGTCAGTTCAACGCGAATCGGAAACCGTCCTTGTAGCTCTGGCATCAGCTCGCTCGGTTTAGCTCTATGAAAGGCACCCGCCGCGACAAACAGGATATGGTCGGTTTTAACGTACCCGTACTTGGTTTGGACTGTGGTTCCTTCGACAATCGGCAGCAGATCGCGCTGCACACCCTGCCGCGATACATCCGCACCGCGTGCGTCGCTAGCCACGATCTTGTCGATTTCGTCCAAAAAGATCATGCCAACGTTTTCGGCCAGATCGATCGCCTGACTATGGATCTTCTCTTTGTTGAGCAGGGACTCCGCTATTTGCTCCAGCAGAATCTTGCGAGCTTCGGCGACCGATACATCCCGGCGCGAGGTGTTCTTGGGCAGAATCTTTTCAAACATCCCCTGCAGGTCCATGTCGACCTGCTCCATCCCAATACCGGTCAGCATCATCGGCATCGCTTTCTGCTCGGTGACGATCTCCACGCGGCGCTGTTCCAGCTCGCCAGCGACCAGCATGGCACGCATTTTTTCGCGCGTCCGTTCGTACCGCTGTTGCATATCCACCTCGGATGTATCTGTGGAATGTTCGTATTGAATTGGTGGAGGGGCCAAGAGATCCAGCAGCTTGTCGTCAACTCGCTTTTTGGCTTCGTTTTCAACCGCAGCACGCTCGGTCTGTTCGACCAGCGTGATGGCGTTTTCGACCAGTTCGCGGACCATGCTTTCGACATCGCGACCGTAATAGCCAACTTCGGTGAACTTGGTTGCCTCGACCTTGATAAACGGTGCGCCAGATAGCTTGGCCAGACGGCGCGCAATCTCGGTCTTGCCCACACCGGTCGGCCCGATCATCAGAATATTCTTCGGTGCGACTTCGCCGCGCATCTCTTCGGGCAATTGCTGCCGACGCCAGCGATTGCGCACTGCTATCGCCACGGCGCGCTTAGCAGCACTCTGACCAATGATGTGCCGGTCCAGTTCCGCGACGATCTGACGCGGTGTCAACTCTCGCATGCCAACTCCTCGACCACGATGTTCGTATTGGTGTAAATATCGATCCCGGCGGCAATTTCTAGTGCCTGGCGAACGATCTCCGCGGCGGACAATGTTGAATGAGCGATCAGTGCCCGAGCCGCAGCGACGGCATAGTTGCCACCCGAGCCAATTCCCAGCACACCGTCTGTCGGCTGAATCACGTCGCCGTTGCCGGTGACCAGCAGCGTATGTTTCGCATCGACCACCGCCAGCAGCGCTTCCAGCCTGCGCAGCGCACGATCGGTTCGCCAATCCTTGGCCAGTTCGGTCGCGGCACGCGGTACGTTGGAAGGATAGTCCTTGAGCTTGGCCTCAAACCGCTCCAGCAGCGCAAATGCATCGGCGCTAGAGCCGGCGAACCCGGTGATGACCTTATTGTCCATCAGGCGACGGATTTTCATCGCGTCCCCTTTCATGATTGCGGTACCCAGCGTCACCTGGCCGTCGCCACCGATGGCGACTTTCCCCTGATGCCGCACCGTAAGAATTGTCGTAGAGCGTGTCTTCATGCTGTATTGCCAACGCGATCAATGAGAATCGAAGATACAAGCCATGCAGCGCGCCCATTAAAGTAACGTGCCTGCGGCTCTCCTTAATATCGCACGCCAGCAGACGGCATGCCAGGGGGCGAGAATAGAATGGCCAACGCCGCAAATAATCCGCTAGGCGGCAGCGCTACGGCTCTTTTGCAACATGCGTAGTTCGGTGACAATTGCCCCGTTGAGAGTCTTTTCGAGGTCTTCCAAGGCTCTGGCCCCAACAGCACCATCCAGGACGCGATGGTCGCAAATCAGCGACAGTAGTGCGCTGCCCGCTTCGTCCAGCGGACCAAATGAGAGGCTGGTTGTCAGCAGCGTCTGGTGAAAGCGATTGATCGTTCCCTGTCCCGCCAGACTGGACATGGTAAAAGTCCCCAGCCGCTTGGCACGCTTGCGCCGCGCCAGATTCAAATTAAACCACCAGATCGCGCGGCGCACCAGCAGCGGCATGCGACTGAATCGAACCTGCTTGCGGAAGATTTTTTCCACCGGCTCCTGTTGGTAGGCGTCCAACATGGCTTGCAACTCGAACAGCGACATTGTCTCAGGCCGTGGAAAGCTGCCCCAGCAGATCCGGTCCTCATTCTCAAAAACGCGATTGATGACCACCATCCCCACATTATCACGTTGTTCCAACAGGTGTGGCCAGGGCCAGCCAAGGTAGGTCTTGCGAAGCTGCGGGTGCCTGGCAGCGACCAACGCATAAGCCTTTAAGAAAATCACGGTCCACGAGATTCGCCGCCGAGTGTTGGAACGTAGCTTCTGAACCTGCGAAAGGTCCACCGTTCGTTCCAGGGGAAACAACACCCCGCGCGGTGCCAAGGCCAGACCATCCAGGACTAGCGTCCGATTGGACGAAATGCGCTGCCACTGAATCTCCGGCATTTCACTCCCCATGCTCACATCCTTGTGGATAAATTCCTAACTGATCGGCGACCAAACGCCTTAGTGCTGCGCGGTACTTGCGCTCTGGCCAGACAATTTGTTACCAATTTACCTCTCTTTCGACAAGCCGAATCCATTTCGGTGCCCTTTCAACGGTCGCGCCTGCACCTATGTACTGCTGCTCCTAGCCGGCTGGGCCTTGTTCGATGCACAACCGGTTTGCTATCGTGGGAAAATGGACTGTACAGCTCGTTTGCTATCATGCAGGCTGGTCGTTAGAGTCTGTTATAGTGAAGTTACCAAGAGTGGCGCAATCGCTTTGATCTGAGTTCCGGTTCGGCGCGCCGGGTTTCAACTCTGGTCGTTACGCACTAATGAGTTTCGGTTTGATTCAATACAGAGTCTTTCAAAACACCGATCCTCCTCAGTTGGCCGAAGTTTGGCGTGCTAGCGCCGATCGCGTTGGGCTTGCGCAGCCGATGTCCACTGAGCTGTTTGAGCTGCATGTGCTAAACAAGCCGTACTTTGACCGGCAGGGGCTGATCGTTGCGTTGTCCGACGACCGGATCGTCGGTTTTGTACACAGCGGGTTTGGTCCCAACGACAACGAAAGCGGCGTCTCGGTGGATTTTGGCGTAACATCGCTGCTGCTGGTCCGGCCGCAGTACCAGAATCAAGGGATCGAGGTCGAACTGCTTTCTCGCAGCGAGGCGTACCTGCGCAGCCGTGGTGCAACGGTTCTATACGGCGGTTCGATCTGGCCGCTCAACCCGTTCTACCTCGGGCTGTATGGCGGCAGCGAAATGTCTGGCGTGCTAGACTCCGATCAGTCGACGCAGCAACTTTTTTTGACCAATGGATACAAGGCTATCGATCGATCGATAGTATTTCAGCGGACGACGGCCGATTTTCGTGCCCCAATCGATCGCAAGTTCATGCAGATCCGGCGCCGCAGTCAGGTGGCGATTGTGAACGAGCCGCCGCTGAATTCCTGGTGGCAGGCCTGCATCCTGGGAGAGTTCGAGCGAACGGAATTTCAGCTACTCGACCGTACTCTCGGCAATACGCTAGCCAGTGCGACTTTTCGCGACCTTGATTTTGCCATCGCGGCACCCAATGTTCGCGCCAGTGGCCTGATTGAGGTCCATGCCGACCCCGACTCCTTGCGGCAAGGCCTGGCGACTTTTCTGCTGGCAGAGGCGTTTAAGCAACTTAGCGAAGAAGGCATCGGGCTGATCGAATCGGTCACCATGGAGCGAAACGCCGCCGCTCGCGGGCTGTATCAAAAACTTGGCTTTCAGCAGGTGGCCGCCGGCAACGTCTATCGCAAAGATGCCTCGCAGAGATAGGAGTTGAGGGGCACACGGAAATGACAGTTGTCATTTCGCGCTACTCAGAAACCTGCCGCAGCGACATCAC
>JAWXCH010000154.1:0-43168 GCA_034440595.1 Planctomycetota bacterium
CGGGGAATGTGCCGGCGGCGGTGGTGGCTATGCAACGTGCGGTGGACTTGGGACTGCCCCCGATTCGGTTTGTTGCCGGCAAGGAGACGCTGCTCGATCCGCTGAAGGGAACGGCTGAGTTTAAGAAGCTGGCGGCACCGTTTGATCACAAGATTGTTGCCGGGCCGATGCTGGGGGTGGTGACCGACACCAGTGCGAAGGTCTGGGTGCGGACGGCGAAACCGGCGAAGGTGCAGGTTTCGTACAGGCCGATGAACACGAAGGCGCGTTCTCAGCTCGCTGCTTCGGTTCAATCGAAACTGGAGGATGATTGTGTCGCCGTGGTGACGCTTGAAAACTTACGCGCGGGCGAGACATACCATTACGATGTGGTCGTCGACGGAGCGATTGATCCTGTGCTGGCCGCTTCGCAGCAGTTTACCACGGCGCCGAAGGATGGAAGTCGGGCCAAGTTCTCCGTCGCCTTTGGGGGCTGTGCGGGGTACACGCCCGCGAATGAGCGGATGTGGGATACGATTCGCGGGTTCAACCTGTCGGCACTGTGGCTACTGGGGGACAATGTCTATAGCGATGCGCCTGAGTGGCCGGCGATTCAGAACTATTGCTTCTATCGCCGGCAGGCACGGCCAGAATTTCGCCGGTTGACGGCCAGCACGCCGACGTATGCGATCTATGACGACCACGACTTTGGGGCGAATGATTGCTCTGGTGGGCCGGAGATTGAAAAGCCAGCCTGGAAGCGGCAGGTGTGGAATCTGTTTCGCAATACGTGGCTCAATCCCAGCTATGGGGGTGGTGAGAAGCAGCCCGGCTGCTGGTTTGATTATCAGTATGGCGATGTGCATTTTATTTTCTTGGATGGGCGATACTACCGTGCCAATGAGAAGCATGCGGTCAACCCGCCGACGATGCTCGGGCCAGTGCAAAAGGAGTGGCTGCTGAAGACGATCGGTGAATCCAAGTCAAAGATTAAGGTGCTGATCTCACCGGTGACCTGGGCGCTGGGGACCAAGGGGGAATCACCAGATACTTGGCATGGATATCAGGAAGAACGGCAGGAGATTATGGACTTCTTGGCCGAGAAAAAAATCAGCGGCGTGGTGTTGGTCTCATCGGATCGGCATCGAACCGACCTGCTGCGAAACGATCGCAAAAACGGCTATCCGATATTCGAGTTCAATAGCGGGCTGCTAACGAATGACTCGGCTCACCCACGATTGGCCACGGCGGAGTTTTCGTACAACGATCTGCCGACGTTTGGCATGATTGACTTTGATACGGTTTCGCCGGAGGCGAGTGTGACGTATCGGATCATCGATATTCTGGGTCGGGAGCATTTGAAGTTCACGGTTTTTGAGAGTGAGTTGAAGTAGAACTCAATGGCCTGGCTCATACGAAAGTGAATTGCGATGTACTCAGTATCGTCAAAATCGATGCCTGGCAGAGGGGCGCTGCTGCTGGTAGTGTTCTGCTGTTGGGCGGTGGTTGGCACCGCTGCTTATTCTGCGGAAAACGCGAAGCCATCAGCCAAACCGCTCAACATTCTGATTCTGCTCTCGGACGATCACAACTTTCGCACGCTCGGTTGTGCTGGAGATCCGGTGGTCAAAACTCCGAATCTAGACGCGCTGGCCAAGCAAGGTGTGCGATTCACGCATTGCTTTACGCCGATGCCGCAGTGCAGCCCGAGCCGCGCGGCGATACTGACGGGGCAGGATTCTTGGACCAATGGCGTGGGGACCGGTGGCAAAGCATTTAAGCCCGACTCGCCGCTTTGGCCGACGCTGCTGGATCAGGCCGGGTATCAGATGTTTTACACTGGTAAGTGGCACAACCACGGCATGCCGTGGGATCATGGTTTTAATACCGGCGCGGCGGTGTTTGTGGGGGGGATGGCGGACCATCGCAAGGTGCCGGTGATTCAGTGGAAGGAATCGAAAGAGCAGGAGCGACCGGCGGAGAAGTTTTCTTCGACGACGTTTGCGGATGCGGCGGTGAAGTTCTTGAAGGAGCGGGATGCGGCCAAGCCTTTCTGTGCTTATGTCAGTTTTACAGCCCCGCACGATCCGTGGGTGCCGCCGGGGGAGTTTGCTGCGATTTATAATCCTGCAGAGATGCCGCTGCCCAAAAATTTCATGGCACGTCCGCCATTTAAGGTGCCGGCCGGTTTCGCAAAATTGCGCGATCAGGCGGTGCTGCCGTACCCGCGAACCGAGGCGGACGTTCGCCGTGCGATGGTGAAGTACTATGGGATGGTGACACAATTGGATGAGCAGATTGGCCGGGTGTTGCAGGCGTTGGAAGACTCGGGCCAGCGCGAGAACACGCTGGTGATTTTTGCCGGTGATCATGGGTACTCGCTCGGTTCGCATGGTTTTGTTGGGAAGCAGTGCATGTATGAAGAAGGGATTCGCACGCCGCTGATTGTGTACGATCCGCGTTTGAAGCGTGCCGCGCCGACGTGTGACAAGCTTGTTTCGCTGGTCGATTTCTACCCGACGATTTGTGAAGCGGCGGGGGTGGCAGTTCCGCCGAAGGTGGAGGGAAAGAGTCTGTTGGAGCTGTATGCCGGCACAGCGGATGAGGCAGGTGAGAAGTGGAGAAAGGAAATCTTTGCGTCGCACCACTCGCCCGAGAAGCATGGAATGTCGACGTGTTGTATTCGGACAGAGCGGTATAAGTTGATACAGCATCTGACAACGGGAGAGGTGGAGTTTTTTGACCTCGCGGCAGACCCGTGGGAGCTGAACAATCTGACGGGTGGTGTGGCGACTGAGAATATTGAGAAGGTTCTGGATGCGCAGTTGATCAAGTGGCGGGCGATGGGAATGGACCGTGCGGGAGCGGAGAAGAAGAGATCAGCGGAATAATAAGGACCAAGTGAGCGGACGTTCACAAGGTAAGCGTTTGGCGGAATTCGGGAAGATGCGTAGCGTTTCAATCGCCCTCACCCCCGGCCCCTCTCCCCGAATGCGCCAAGCGTGAAATCACAGATTGTTGCGTGGAGAGGGGAGAAGTAATGATTGAGCCTATGAGTAGGTATATGAATCGACGTAAGTTATTGCAATCGTGCGCTGTGACGGCACTCTGCTCTGCCGCAGGTGTTTTGACTGGATCGATTTCAAAAGCGGCAGAGGGCAAGCCAGCAAAGATCCGTGTGGGGATGATTGGTACGGGGCATGCGCATGCGACGGGAAAGCTGAGCACGGTCCGCGAGCTGTCGGACTTGTATGAGTTGGTCGGCGTTGTTGAGCCAGACAAGGTGCGGCAGGGGCAAATGGCAAAGCATCCAAAATATGCCGGCGTGCGATGGTTGAGTGAGGCGGAACTGCTGTCGGCACCGGGCTTGCAGGCGGTGCTGGTGGAGACTGCGGTTCCGGAGTTGGTTCCCGCTGCACTTCGCGCAACGGCGGCAGGGTTGCATGTGCATATCGATAAAGCACCGGGGCATAGCTTGCCGCAGTTTGCGGCGGTATTAAAACAGGCCGAGGCGCATGGCAAGCATGTCCAGCTTGGCTATATGATGCGATACAATCCAGCGATTGAATTTGCCGTGCGGGCCGTGCGCGAAAAGTGGCTGGGGGAGATTTTTGAGATCAGTGGCGTGATTAGCAAAGAGGGGAATGCCGAAACGCGTGCCAGCCTGAACAAGTACCCCGGCGGATCGATGTTTGAGATTGGTTGTCACCTGATTGATGCAGTTGTGGCGATAATGGGAGCGCCAGAGAAGGTGACGGCGTTCAATCGGCAGACATATTCCGACAAGCTGGTCGACAATCAGTTGGCGGTATTAGAATATCCGTCGGCAACGGTATCGATTCGCAGTACGCTGGTCGAGCCGGAGGGGGGCAGCCGCCGACAGCTAACGATTTGTGGAACGAATGGAACGATAGAGATCCGCCCATTGGAGCCGCCGAAACTGCGAATGACTTTGAAGAAACCGGCAGGCGGTTATGCTGCTGGGGAGCATGAGGTGAAACCGGCTGAATCTGCTGGTCGGTATAATGCACAATTGACGGAGTTCGCCGAAGTGATCCGAGGGGAGGGGCAGCCTCGATTTTCGGCCAAGCATGATTTAGAGACCCATCGCACGGTGTTGCTGGCAAGTGGCCTGCCCCTTTCGCCAGTTCCAAGCAAGTAAATTCATCCTAGTACATAGCATCCACGAGAAATCACATGTCAGAACCTACTACAATTGGCACTGGACCGAATCGCCGGACTTTCATGCAAACCGCCGGCATGGCGACGCTGACGGCGCTGGCTGCACAGAATGCTTTTGCGGTGGAAACGGCTCCGAAGAAAGTGCGGCTTGGCATTGTCGGTGGTCGCTTTGGTGCGAGTTTTCACTTTCATGAGCACCCGGACTGTGTTGTGGCCGCGGTGAGCGATTTGCGACCGGAGCGGCGTAAGCATCTGATGGAAACGTATCGCTGCGGCAAGTCGTACGATTCGCTTGAGGAGTTGGTGCTGGATAAGAATATTGATGCGGTCGCGATCTTTACCGATGGGCCGTTGCATGTCGAGCACACGATCAAGGCGATGAAGCAAGGCAAGCATGTGCTCAGCGCCGTGCCGGCTGCCTGGGGTACGCTGGAACAGGCCGAGCAATTGTACGACATCGTCACAAAGACCGGGCTGTCGTACATGTTGGCCGAGACCTCGTACTTTCAACAAGCGACGATCACGGCACGCAAGTTCTTTCAAGAGGGGAAATTCGGCGAGGTCTTTTATGGTCAGTCGTGTTATCAGCACGATGGGCTGGATGAGCTGGCAATTGAGGATGGCAAGCGAACCTGGCGGTACGGTATGGCACCGATGCATTATCCAACGCACTGCACTGCCCACTGGGTGAGCGTGACCGGCGAGCGGCTTACTGAGGTGGTCTGCCACGGCTGGGGAGACGATAACCAGATTCTGAAGGACAACGTCTACAAGAACCCGTTTTGGAATGAAACGGCCACATTTAAGACCAGCGGCAATCACGCCTTTGACTGCCGGATTTGGTGGCAGGGTGCGCACGGGGGTGCCGAACGGGGCGAGTGGGTTGGCACCGACATGAGTTTTTATGGGCATCATCCGAATGGCATTGGCCCGGTGATTGTCCGCCGTGGCAAGCAGACCGAAAAGGACGATGGGGGATTTGTGCGTAATGCGGCTCAGCTTGAAAAGTATGAACAACGTGTCTGGTGGAAGACCGATATGCTTCCGGAGCCACTGCGACACAACAGCGGGCACGAAGGATCGCATACGTTTCTGACGCATGAGTTTATCGATGCGCTGAGTCACCAGCGCGCTCCGGTGATCGATATTCACGAGGCGCTAGCGTACACGGTGCCGGGCATCGTGGCGCACCAGTCGGCGCTGGAGGGTGGGACGCTGAAGAAGATCCCGCAGTTTGATAGGAAGAACAAGGGGTAGAGAACGTAGCTGCGAATATTTCTAAGTTACGGGCAATATTTTGCAGGCAGAGGCGAATCAAGTATGGCATTCCTTCTCTCAACTAAGGGGCACCGATGCAACCGAAACATTGGCTCGTCGATGTGTTAACCAGCGCCTGGGTCTGCTTCGGCCTGGTTGGCTCGGCTTTCGGTATCTTTGCCGGTGTCTACGACGGCGACAACTTTTTGAAGTCCGACGACCCGTACATCGCGGGATTTGCAATTGGCGTCGTCGCCGCAGGGATGGCCGCCCTGTACGTCTTGGTCCACCGGCTTGCGAAGGAGAGCTGGCAGGCAAAGCTGATCTATCTGGTTGGACTCGCTGTCTGGTGCGGCGGACTGTGGTATTGGTCCACTATCCCCGGCGAGGGCTCGGGCATTGTTGAATTGGCATCCGTCGTCAGCGCAATTAGCGGAGTCGCAGTCTGGGGGATTTTGGCGGTTGGTTTTGGTCGAAAGACGTTCTGGATTGCTTCACTCCTGGTGGTCATCGGTGGATTGTTGTATTTGAATTGGCTCGTTCCACGAATGGTTGCGATGGGCGGGTAGATGCATTTCCTTGTCGCCGCCGGAAACTGCGCCCGTTACAATGAGGCTACCGGGCAGAATCAATTCTTTGAGTGTTTTCCATGAATACCAAGCAATGGTTACTTGATGCTGTAGTTAGAGTCTGCGTCTGCTCTGTATTGGTTGCTTTATTCGTCGGCACAATTGCAGGTGTCTGCCGTGCGGTGTTTCAAAAACTTTTAGATCCCTATGGATACGGAATTGTCTCAGGAGTTCTCGCCATAGGGATGGCCATTGTATACGTTGTCTTGCACCGGATGATCGCAGATCAGTGGCTTGCGAAACTCATCTACCTGACTGCGCTATCTATGTGGTGCGGACAACTTTGGATCTGGGCGCATGAGCCTTCAGGACGGTGTGGCACGCCTCAGGTGATGTGCTTCATGCTGTTCACCTTTTTCGCCAGTTCAGGGTATTTGGCATTTGCTATCCTGGCTGTCTGGGACTTCATTCGTCGACCAATTCACTTCGATGCTCCGATTGGTCAGAATCCGGCAGTGCATTAGCACCTGAATGCCCTTAGCTATACATCTCTCTCGTGGCCGCAAGCGACTCTCTCCGGTACAATGGGTGCTGATTACTTTCCCATCCGCTTTTGAGCTGCGCCCGTGATTGTCCGTCCTTGTCCAGGTTGTGGGGCTGTTTTTCCAGAGGTTGCAGGCCCGACGCATGGATACATCGAGTCGTCGGCCGCCTGCTGGAACGCCTATGGCCAGATTCTGGCGCGGCAGTATACCGTCCCGGCCTGGATGGAGCTGAACCGCCTGACGGTCGATACCTACGCAGTGCAGCATCCGGGCCAACTTTGCCGGCAAAGTACGCAGTCGGTTGGTGCGCATCTCACGGCGCTATATGCGGTGCTGGAACTAGGCTACTCCCCTAAGGCAGCTACGCGGCTCTTGCGCCGCGCGGTGGAGGTGATCGAGTTTTCTTATCTGCCAACGCCGAAGTCGGTCGGCTCAGTCACGGTAGGTGATCTGCTGCCTGTTGGCACGCTGGTAGAGCATCGGGAGCAGGTCACAGCGTGGGCAACTTCGGCTTGGGAGGCCTGGCAGGAGCATCATGCGCAGGTACGGGCGTGGGTGGAAGGGCTGGAAAAAGTTGACGCCGTTCACGCTTCAGCCGTAAGATGAACGGTGCTGCACCCCGGTGCTTGCGAACGAACTAGGTCATCCGCAAAACCGGAATTTCCTTGATCTCTGTGATCGCAGTACAGATTGCGAGCAACACCACCTTCAGGTCTTCATCGATGTCGCTATCTAGGCACTTCTGAAGTGACGCCTGCTCTTCCATTTGCATCCACTTGCCAGCCTTGATGACGGCGTACGGATTGAATTTTGTCATTGCGGCTTCCTTTTGGTTTGGTTTTGACCATTCACAATGCCACTGGTCGCGCCGAATCGTCGCCAATCGCGTGCCTAGCTCGCTTGCAACCGTTTTCTCCATACAGCAAATTGAACTGAATGGTACCGTCACGCATTACACGAAAGGCAATATTGCACCCATTGATCGTGTTGCGATTGAGGATGAGCTTCGCCCCTGTCGGCGACGCGCTGATGTACAAAGTGTCGTCGCTCTGCTTCATCAATGCGGACGCATTACCATCGCCAATTGCGCGCACAAAAACACCGTCCCGCGCGTACAGTTCCGCCCAGCCATTAAGCGCTCCGGCTGCGTCGCGTTGCATGTCGAAAATCGGCTTGTTCTCAAGCTCGATGATCGTCCGGTTCGGTTCGTGGATCGACTCAACAGATGCCTTCTTTCCGGCCTCAGTTGGGTAGACGCGACTGCCCTTGACTCGTGCTAGGTCGGTTCCATCAGCGTGAAACACGGAGAGTTGCGTTGTGTACCCGGCACTGACGAACTTGCCGACCTCTAGTAGAGGCGTGTCTTCGTACTGCAAGATCACGTCCACGTTGATGAACCGCGTGCCAGACATCACAACCACTGGCCGTTCGTGAAACACCAGCGAATCAGACATGCCGAATCCTCCTTTGGTGTGGTTTTTCAGCCTGTACAAAAGCCCACCTAGGCATTGCAGATAGCCTAGCAATAATCATCCAATTCGCACACCCAATCAAAGCTGCGCGCGGCGATTTTGTCTGGCGGCAAAGAATCGCCAAAAGATAAACGAGGATGACGGGACTCGAACCCGCGGCCTCTAGCGTGACAGGCTAGCGCTCTAACCAACTGAGCTACATCCCCAACAACAATTGTCACAATAGCTTACAACAAAATTCCGGTTCAGGCGGCAAAGAATTAGCCCCCGATGCCCGGTTGTTGTGAATCGACAATTATAGCTTTAGATAGACCGGTCGCAAGGGGACGAAGTTCGCCCTGACACGTATTAACGCCACGTATTAACGCGGGGTATTCTCTCGCGCGGCGGCGGAATTCTCGACATGCGGGGGAAATGCTATGCGAATGGTGACGGGCAGTCGCTGGCTGGACCGCTGAGCGGCGCTTCGCAGTTGGCAACAGAATCGGTATAAACGAGCAGTTCCGTAGGGCAATTCGACAATGGTACCCTCTGTGGTTCCCTCGCCACCGTTGCAAAATTCAAGAACAAGACGTGTTTGATGACCAGGACAGCGATTGTGACCGGTGCCGGCAGCGGTTTAGGACGCGCGATCTGCTTGCGACTGGCGCGCGACGGCTGGCATCTGGCCCTGGCGGATGTTGATATTCACGGTGCGGCGGAGACGTTGCGGCTGGTGCGCGAAGCGGGTGGCGACGGTCGCGTGGAACCGCTGGATGTGACCAGCGAGGAGCAATGGACCTCGCTGAAGTCGCGCTTGCAAGAGGATTGGCCGCAGTTGGATCTGCTGGTCAACAATGCTGGTATCGGTGCCTCAGGAGAGCTAGGCACATTCTCGCTGGAGCAGTGGCGGCGTGTGATGGATGTCAATCTGTGGGGAGTCATCTATGGCTGCCACTGTATGGTGGATTGGCTGAAGCAGAACCCGCACGGGGCGCATCTGATCAACACGGCGTCGTTTGCGGCGCTGGCGACGGCACCTTCGATGGGGGGCTACAACGTCTCCAAGGCGGGGGTGCTGGCACTGTCGGAAACGTTGTATGGGGAGTTGCAACCGTATGGAATTGGTGTGACCGTGATTTGTCCATTGTTCTTTCGGACCAACCTTTTGAAGGACTGGCCGGCGGGGAGCGAGATCGAACGGCGCGCGGCAGAATTCTACACCGATCAAGCGGATTTCACCGCCGAGGATGTTGCCAATGCGGCCGTGCGTGCGATGCAGCGCAAACAGCTCTACGTCATCATGGGGCGGAAAGCACGCTGGTACTGGCGGATGAAACGACTCATGCCGAGGACGTTTCTGAAGTTGATTTCTTACAAGTACAGTAGCTGGGTCAAGAACGCAGCGAAATAATCAGCGACTGGCAGTGTTGTCAAAAAAATAAAAAAAGCTCGATCCGCCGGTTGACGGATCGAGCTTGCCAAAGCGAGGAGGCAATTCGCTTTAGCACGGGGAGCCTACACGCTGGGCGTTGGTGCGGAGTGATTTACGGCGAAGGACAGCAATGCCACCTCCGATAACACCGACGACCGAGAGCAGAATCGAACTCGGCTCGGGGACTGCCTGAAGATCGAAGTTGAATACACCAGATTCTTGAATCGAACTGGTGCCGAGATTGACCAGCTTGAATTGAGCCGTGAAGTTCGTACCGGCTGGGGTAGCACCGTCCACATAGAAGTTCAGTTTTGACAGCAAGCTATTGCCATCTCCCAGGACCAACTGATCGCCCGGGTTGTTCAAAACATTGAGCAGCGAGTCCGTGCCGATACCAAGACCGGCGGACTTACTGACGAGTTGCAAGGCGACGTTGGTATCATCGAGTGTTCCATTCCAGCGCTGGCTGCTGCTGTTGAACAGCACGAATTCAGGACTGGCGGGTGCGTAGCCGTCGAGAGCCTGAGTGGAACGGAAGGTGAGATCGTCATACTCTTCGGCCGAATTGTAGGTGACCAGCTTGCCAGCATATAGCCCGGCACCGGGTGCCATTTCTAGACCTGGCAGCCCGGAGCTGATTTCCGGGAGGCGGTTGTTCGAGCTAGTCGGTTGAATGATCTGATTTGGCACGGTGCCAGTGTACGAATAGTCACCGATCCTGTGATAATGACTGCCGTGTGCAATTAACAGTGTCAGGCGATCGAAGTTTGGGTTCGGTAGCCCGGCGTAGGCACCAGAGGCAAACGTCGGCAACTTGTCTTTGCCGACGTAGTACTCAAAAATGGCTGCTTGAGCGGAGGTGCCGGCGGTCAGAGTCAGCAGTAGCAGAAACGCAGAACAGGTACGCAACATGAGTGGTACTCCAAGGTGAAAAACCGGGAACATAAATGCAAGTCAATTGCACATGCAATTGGCACGAGGGTATTAAATGCAAATGGATTGCATTTGTCAACTGGTTGCAAGAATTATTTTCCTGGTTGCGTATCGGCCGCTGGTAGCCGTAGTTTTCTCCTGTTTGTCAGCACTTGCGTCTCCACCCATTGATCGAATAATGGTTCGAGTTCACCAAGATAACGAGTTGCTTCACCCAATCGGCTTTCCATGCTCAGCCTCAAATCCGCCTCGACCGACCGCTGGCTCCAACAGGTCCGGGAGAATCTACCGGAGATCCTGATTGACCATGCCCACTGCGAGAAGAAAGCGGCCGGGACGGCGTTGAATCTGATTTTTGCCTATGGCGAGAAGCGGGAACTGGCGCGCGAGATGGCGGCGATCGTCAAAGAAGAGCTGGAGCACTTTGAATTGGTGCTGGATCTATTGGAGCGGCGCGGGATTCGCTTTTGCCGGCTGGTACCGAGCAGCTATGGCAGAGAGCTAAATGAACTGGTGAGCAAGCAGGAACCGCACCGCGTGGTGGATCGGCTACTGGTCGCTGGGCTGATTGAAGCACGGTCGTGCGAGCGGTTTGACCTGCTGCGTCAGCATGTGGAGGACGCGGAACTGGCGGCGTTTTATGACAGCCTGTTTGAGAGCGAGGCACGGCACCACAGTACCTATGTGCGCCTGGCCCGGCAGTTCGCCGGTGAGGAAATAGTTCATGCCCGCTTGCATGAATTGGCCGAAGCCGAGGCCGAGATTATTGCCCGCGGTGATCCGCTGCCGAGGATGCATAGCTAGCGGAGGGGTGACTCCGGGGTGGGTCTTGCAAGCGAATCCTGATTCATCAAACTTGCACATCGCAAAAGTGTGGTATTATTGACGTGGTGTCTGCGACACCGGTTGCTGGCAGATGTGGTCCGCTGAAAACTCGATTTGCGGCGAGTTTGCCGACTGCACGGATCCCAAGTATCGATCGGCCAGACCTGGTATCAATCATCGGGGCAGTTCAGGCTCACTTTTCAAAACCGGATCCTTTTCGACCCTATTGATCTGCTTTGAAGGGAGAGCCGTGCCTGAAAAACTGCGACGGATTTACCCCGCACAACACGCAGTCGCCCTGGCAGAGTGGCGATTCCCAAAAAAAAATCGGGCATTGGCACGACTTTGGCTGCGGGGCCCAGGCCATCCTGAAGTTTGACGTAACCCGCAAACTCGGTTAAATTCGGCAATAGAACGTGTCCCTGGTTCGGTTGCTAAACGACGGTGTCAGGCCGTTGTCATGTTCGGTAAGTAGTCCTTACTAAGGAGGAATTGGCATGCCACTCTTTGAAGTCGAGACCGACGCACATATCATTATCACGTGGGCCGGCGATGAATCGGCCGCGCGAGGTGTCGTCACCGACGCCTACCCGCAAGATAAGGTCATTCGCATGACCAAGCGTCCACGTGATACCTGGGTGATTTCAAAATCGGCTCTCGGACTGGGCCTGGATGCAAGTCATGTGGCCATCTGCAACACCGCTCGCGATTGCCTGTCCAAGGCCGCCGGCGACAAGGTTCACGCCATTCGACTGTATATGCATGAAACCGGCACCGACCTGGAACGAGCACGCAAAGTGATCGAGTCCAACATGGTCATGGGCTGGTAACTCTAGCAATTGCTCGGTCGAACGCTAGTCGCACGGCTGCGTTCGGCCGAAGTGGGCGGCGCTTTGCGGTGCCTTGTGTAACCGCTTCGCGGTAACCGAATGTTGGGAACATAGACTAGGGTACGCTGCTGCGCAGCGAACCCTAGGCTTTGGAATGGAACGCCTTCGGCGTACTAACACAATTCTAAACTTCTGCGTACTTGTGCGCTGTTATGCTTTTCCACGTTCCTCAGCAATTCATTTCTGCTACGTCGGCTACATGACGCCGCGCGCCGGATCGTAGCCTAATTCTTCGGCCAGTTGGAAGTCGGCCTTGGCTTCTTCTTGCTTATCTAGCGCGCGGTAGGCCAACGCACGGTGATAATGCATCACGGCGAGCGCTTGATCGTAGTCTGCCCCGCCTCTCAAAAAGGCAATAGTGCGCTGCTCCTCTTCGGTCTGAAGAATCGCTTTGTTGAGATCCTCTAGTGCGCCAGTGTGATCCTTGAGCAGATGTTTCAGATAGCCGCGAGTATCGAGGTAAGCCGAGTTTTCCTGATGCACCTGCATGTTGAACTGAGGCGGGAAATCAGGATCGTCCTGTCCGCCGTTCATGAAACCCTGGCCTGAGATTTCCAGCGCCCGTTCGACATCCTCCAGCGCTTCGCGCAGTTCTTGTTCGTTGCGATTGGCCAAGGCGCGAATGTATGCGCGTTGATTCAGATAGACGGCATTGTTTGGCTGCTTGTCGACGCAGAGATCGGCATCGCGACAGGCAACGTCGACATTCCCCAGGCGGATTTGGACCCAGGCGCGAATGACGTAAATCTCTTCCGGAGGAATTTGGGAGTCATTTAGAGCAATTAAATAGTTCAAATCGTTCAGACTGGCCTGAAGATTGTTCGCTTTTTCATACGCACTTGCACGATAGCGGTAGAGTGCCGGATGCGTGCCTCCCCAATTGATGGCGCTGGTCAGTTCGTCGGCCGCACCTTGAGGATCATTCGCCTGGAGTCGCTCTTGCGCACGCTGAACTCGCCAGCCAATTACCGAATCTTTGACCACGTCCAACAAGAATGGCCCGGCCGCTGCGACAAAGACCGCCAGGACCATCAGCATTAAAATCCGCCGCTTGTGGCGGAATTCGCGTTTGATGACTGGCGTGTCTCGGCCCGGCAACTCTTCCCACTTTGGAGGAATCGGAAAGCCGAGCTTATCGTACTGGCGAACTGGAGGGGGCATGACGATTCAGCTAGGGTTTCAGGGCATCTCTGGATTCAAAGTGGACTAATCCATTCTAAGTTCGCAGGCCGAGAGTGCCAAGTTTTTTGCGGCGCCGCTTACAGTGCCTCGCAAATCAAATCTCCGACCTGCGACGTGCTGTAGCCCATCTTGCCAGCGGCCTGGCTCTTCATTTTGGTGCCGGTAACATGCTGGATGGCTTTCATGACCCGTGCGGCGGCCTTGGTTTGGCCTTGCTGGTCCAACAACATGCTCATGGCGTTGATCGCGGCGATCGGGTTGATGACGTTCAGGCCGGTGTACTTGGGAGCGCTGCCTCCCATCGGCTCGAACATACTCACGCCACCTTTATCCGGATTGATGTTGCCACCGGCAGCCACGCCCATACCGCCTTGCAGAATCCCGGCTAGGTCGGTGATGATGTCGCCGAACATGTTGGTGGTGACGATGACATCGTAATACTCAGGGTTCTTGACCATCCACATGCAGCAGGCATCGACGTGGTTGTAATCGGCCTTGATATCCGGGTACTCTTTGGCGACCTCTTGGAATGTCCGCCACCAGAGGTCGTGACCAAACGTCAGCACGTTGGTCTTGGCCACCAGGGTGAGCATCTTTTTTGGGTTGTTTCGCTTGCGGGTTAGCTCAAACGCATAGCGAATGCAGCGCTCGCAACCCTTGCGTGTGTAAACAGCGGTCTGACTGGCGACTTCGTCTGGGGTGTTCTTCTTGAGAAAACCGCCGACTCCGCAGTACAGGTCCTCGGTGTTTTCGCGGACGACGATGAAGTCGATATCGGCAGGGCCTTTGCCGGCGAGCGGTGTCTCGACGCCAGGGAACAGCTTGACCGGTCGCAGGTTGATGTACTGGTCCAGTTGGAAGCGAAGCTCCAACAGAAGGCCCTTTTCCAGAACTCCGGGGGGGACGTCTGGATGGCCGACTGCTCCCAGAAAGATCGCGTCGAACTTGCGCAGCTCGTCGACGGCACCCTTTGGGAGCGTTTCCTTGGTCCGCAGATAGCGTTCGCCACCAAAGTCGAAGTTGGTCAGTTCGTATTGAAAATTCTCTTTTCCGGCGACCGCCTTGAGGACTTTCAGCGCTTCGTTGGTGACTTCGGGTCCGGTTCCATCTCCGGGGATTACGGCAAGTTTTAGCACGTTCATTCTCACTTAAGTATTAGAAGGCAGGATAATCAGCGGGCAAAGATGCCCAAATTCTAGCACTGCGCTGTCAGATTGAAAACGGGCGATCTCCCCTGCTCTAATTAACGAACCGACTGGCTGTAGGTGGCCAACGATCGTTTATTGGACCTCGGACCAGAATCCCAAGTTGGCCCCCTGGGCCTCCTTTTCGGCGGCCTTAAATCGTTGTTTCATCTTTTGAGAGTAAGGGTACTGAAGCATTGGTTTCCCTAGCCCGGCACGGATCAACTGCTCGTTCAGCAGCAGTTCTTCGTTGGAATTTGAATCGATATACCAGACATACGCCAGAAAGCGATGGTACTTGTCGACGCGTTCGCGGTCGAATTCCAGGCGCACGTTGCGCTGATCGACTGCCCGACGTGTGAATTCTTTCGCCTCTTTGGCCCAGTTGACTGGCCCAGTGGGTGCTTCGTCCATTTCGGGAGTATCGACACCGATAAAGCGGATTTTGGCCTTATTCTCCAGTACGATTGTATCGCCGTCGACAACGCGCGAGACTTTATGCTCACCGGCGTCGAGCGAGGTGCTATCTCGCGACAGACTGCTCTGCAGTAGCCGAATGGCGACCAGTAGTACGAGTGCCAGAATGAACCAGCGCCGCCAGCGGTGCCGCGGTTGAAAACGGCCCTGGAGCTGTTGCCGAATCGCTCGCAATTCCTCAATCGGTTCGTTGGCCATGGAGCTGCCCCGTTATTTTAGTCGCAGCTAGTCGGTGACTCTCGGGCGTGGTCACCAGACCGAAAGCACCTGATTATATGCCTCGCTCTTGAACGACCGGGCGAACCGATTCGCCGCTCAGGTGTCTATAGTCCTATGACTGTACACATCGATATCGCAACTTGGCCGACTCCTCAACTATGAGAAGCGAGCCGCTAGATTGTGCCGTTTCGATGCGATCAAGTAACCGGCGAAACTAGTTCTGGCTGAATGTAAACTGTTTGACTTCTTTGCCGAGCGGGTTCTTTAAGAACTTGCGGCGGCACGCAGGGCAGAGATCAAACCGGAGCTGTTGATAGACTTCTTCGCCAATGCATTCATCCATGGAATCGTCCATTCGCTGCAATATGGACTGCATGTCCTGCAAGTTGTCGCGATCGTCGTCGTGGTCGGTCTCGGCCTGATCCAACGCAGCATAGACTTCGATCTTGACAGTGTATCGCAAGTCGTTTTGCACATCGATTAACTGTTTGCACGAATCACACGAGTAATGAATCATCGATCGATTTCTCCGAAAGAGTTCAGCGGATTCTGTCGCAGTACGAGCAACAGAGTCACCGCCTGACAACGTTCATCCTAATCGCGCATCGCGAATGGGAGCAACCCGTACTTGGTAATTTTTGAGAACGAAATTGAAATGCGGGAAATTCGGTGCCGAGAGCTTGACAGCATGGTAAATGCGCGCACGGAAACAGGCCAAGGCCTGAAACTCGAGCCGATGTGCTGGCGTAGGGGCCGGTCGAGCCGATGCCGATTACTACCGCATCTGGCGTCGCCAGGTAGGTTGCCCAGGGCCAGCGGAGCAGGTCGAAACCTGCTTGCGCATCAAGCGTTGGCCGTGCTAATCTCCCCCGAACTATCTGGCTGGAGGGGTGCAAGATCAGTGAATAAGGGTCAAATTCACTAGTCGCGTGCAATCGGCACAGTTACAATAAACGGCTCCAAGAGTCCGGTTTGCAGTTCACGTTTGATGCCTGTGGCGAATTTGTGGAATTCGTCAGGCAGTTCCAATACTTGCAGGACGGAGGGACGAATGGCCAGTGCGGTTGGTAGTTCGCTTAGTTCAAGCGTTTTGGTCTTGAATCGTTTTTACATGGCGGTGCATGTGATCAACGTGCGCCGTGCTCTATGCCTATTGTTTCGTGAATTGGCCGAAGTCATCCATATGGATGAAGGCCAATACGCGAATTACAATTTCGAAACGTGGCTGGAACTGAGCGCCCTGCGGTCCTCAATGCGCACCCCGCACGAAGATTGGATTCGCGCCGTCAATTGCGAAATTCAGGCTCCACGCGTCATTCGGCTATTGGAGTTTGATCGCGTACCGCGTCAGAATCTGCGGTTTAACCGGCGCAACCTGTTTGCTCGCGACGGCAACCTTTGCCAGTATTGTGGCAAGAATTTTCCGACCAGCGAATTGAGCTTGGATCACGTAATGCCGCGCAGCCGCGGTGGAGATACCTGCTGGGAAAACATTGTTTGCGCGTGTGTCGCGTGTAATGTGAAGAAGGGTGGCCGCACGCCGCAAGAAGCCCACATGAAGCTGATCAAAGCTCCAGTGAAGCCAAAGCGCAGCCCGCTGCTAGCAGTCAAACTAGGGAATCCCAAGTACGAAAGTTGGAAGACGTTTGTCGATCAGGCGTACTGGAATGTCGACTTGAAGTGACCGGCGCAGAACAACTACCGGTTGATAGCTAAACGCAAACACCTGCACGGCGACGTGAAGGTGTTTTTTTGATGCATATATAAACTAGATGGCCCACTATTCTCACGACAGTGCCATCTCCTCTTGGGCGACTGAAATCACCGCCTATTCGCCACAGAGTGGCGCTTTCTTTTCGGTGATCACCGGGCACTCAGGTGCCATCTCTGCGTTCAAAGCGGTGAAATCTTTCCACTCCTCGGGCACATTGTCCTCGTGGAAGATCGCCTCGACCGGGCATTCGGGGACGCACGCTTCGCAGTCGATGCATTCGTCGGGATGGATGTAGAGGATTTTCTCCCCTTCATAGAAGCACTCAACCGGGCAAACGACCACACAGTCGGTATACTTGCACGCGAAGCATGGTTCACAGACGACATGCGTCATCGAAAGCTAGCTCCTATTTCAACTGAACTGTTAAAAACCGAAAGACTGGCAAAAACTGTCAAATGCTGGCACAGTCGAGCAAGGCACCACATCGGGCCAAAAAAAGCCCCCAAAGTGCCTTATTCGCCATCGCATCTGCGACCTAGAAGCAGCAACGATGTAAGCGAAGTGCTTACCAGCAAAGTACTTCTCGATACAGCTTCTTGAACGGAAATAATAGTGCCAGTGTGCGGGTATGTCAACCCAATTGGCCGTTCTCATGCATCGTCCAAGTCAGCATCAGACTTGCTTCGATCTGCAATCGAACGTAAAATCGAATGAAACTCCGATTGTTTTTCATGTATGTCCATTCGGCACTTGGCTAGCCCAGAGTCCCCATCGGTAACCCGCCGATGGCAGTCTTCTGAGGCTTAGACAGGGAAGAATGTCCAGCCGGCTACTGGCTTTAAGTCAGATGCTAGCATCCCTGATAAGCATTATTCGACGGAGGTTGATGAAGACCGCGGTCGGGAAGCTGGAACTACCCCGGTATCGGTTGGTGGGCGAACAAGCCAGGACGGCCTAGAAACGCCTGTGAAGCACGAAATTGGCTGGTTGCCTAGGAAGAGGTGGCGACCCGGTCGAATAAATTCCGTGCTTAACAGCGTACGGCCGTTCAGGAAGGACAACACCCGTGGCACTTTCCGAAATCGATCGCAACCTGCTAGCACGATGTGTCTCCAAGAAGCCAAAAGCTTGGGAAGACTTCGTCGACCGTTACATGGGTTTGGTGATCCATGTCATCAACCACTCGGCGCTCTGCCGCTCGATCCGCCTGACCAATGAGGATCGCGAAGATCTGGCCAGCGAGGTCTTTTATGAACTGGTGCGCGATGACTTTGCCGTTCTGCGACATTTTCGCGCCGAGAGCAGCCTGGCGACCTATCTAACCGTTGTCACGCGTCGCATCGTGGTGCATCAGTTGCTTCGCAACAAGAACCCGTCCGCCTTGTCTGATAATGCTGACGCAGCGCAAGACGCTGTGGATGGTAGATCGGGAGGTCATGCAGGAAACGGTCACGATCCTTCGGCGACTGACCGGATCGAAACGCGAGATGAAGTGGAACGTCTGCTGGAGGAATTGGAAGGGACCGAAGCACAGATCGTGCGGATGTACCACCTGGAAGGGAAAAGCTACCAGGAGATCAGTTCCACGATGGGCATGCCTGAAAACAGCATCGGCCCGACGCTATCGCGTGCCCGGCAGAAGCTGCGAAAAGTCGCGGCCGAGTAGCTTTCTGTTGCCTTTCACTCCGTGAAAGAGCATTTCGCCAAATGTTGCCGGCACAGTCCCCGTGCCGAAATGCCTCCCTGCCGAGTTCCTTTGGCTCCTGCAAATCCCTCTTGCATTGATCGCAAGCGAAGAAATGCGTCAAACGCGCTGCGCCTCGCTGGCGCGTCGGGTTATTATGTACCGATGAATTCAACGCGAGTTGATCAAAACAACTGCGGCTGGTCATCGTCTGGCTCGCTTTCTGGAGCCGACAATCCAAGATGCTGGTAGCCTTTGACGGTGACCTTACGCCCGCGGGGCGTGCGAACGACTAGTTCGCTGCGCAGTAGAAACGGCTCGACTTCATCTGCCAGCGTATCCGGCGCGGTGTTGATCGTGTGAGCGACCGCTTCCACGCCGGCTGGTCCTCCGTTGAATACGCGAATGATCGTCTCCAGGTACTTGCGATCCTGACTATCCAGGCCGAGCAAATCGATTCCCTGCATGAGAAGTGCGGCCTGTGCGACCGCCAACGTGATGTTTCCATCGGCTCGACTGGTGGCGTAATCGCGAACCCAGCGGAGGCGGTTATTGGCCAGGCGCGGGGTGCCGCGGCTACGTTTGGCAATTTCGTAAGTGCTTTCGCGGTCGATGCCGACGCGCAGTTTTGCCGCGCTCCGCCGGACGATCTCGGCCAATTCATCCACGGTATAAAAGTCCAGGTGCTCGCGCATTTGAAAGCGATCGCGCAACGGGGCGGAGAGCAGCCCGGTTCGTGTGGTGGCACCGATCAGCGTGAATGGGCGCAGCAGCATGTTGATGGTTCGCGCGTTGACCCCTTCGCCGAGGGTGATATCGATCCGAAAATCCTCCATCGCCGGGTAGAGAAACTCCTCCACCGTTTTGGGTAGCCGGTGGATTTCGTCGATAAACAGCACCGAACCTTCGTCGGCGTTGGTCAGATACGGAATTAGATCCTTAGGGGCAGCCAGGGTCGCTCCGCTGGCGATCTGGACATGCACACCAAGGTCACGCGGAATGCAGGTCGCAAATGTTGTCTTGCCGAGACCCGGCGGGCCGTCGAACAGAATGTGCCCGAGCGTTTCGTTTCGCTTTCGCGAAGCATCGACCGCGATGCCGATTCGCTCGGCCACCTCGAGCTGCCCTACCATGTCCTTGATATGCTGCGGGCGCAGGCCACGGTCATCTTCGTTATCGTCAACTGGATCAGATTGCAGAACGGGTTCGCGCATGGCAGGTCGCCAATCAAAGGAGAAAAACGAAGCAGGATGTACTGAACATCTGTTCGGTAATATAGCAGGGGCGTGTCGGCGATTAAATAGCAGGCGATGTGGGAACCAATGTCAGTCGGGACTGATCCTGTGTTTCCGAGGCTCGAATTTTAATCGGGCGAGTCTCAACGCAATCATCGGAAAAACCCTCATCCGTCGCTAGGGCGACGACCTCTCCCAGAGGGAGAGGTGAAGTGGCGCGATGCACTTCTAACAACATTTGCGCCACCTATCTAAGCGATGACATAATCACCAACAGCAGGACGATCAGGGCGATGAGTGCGGCACCAAGCGCTGAACCGATTTTCCACATCGAATTGGGTGCTTTGCCGGTGGAGCGGCCGGTCTGGCCGTTGGCGACAAAGCGGTACACATTGTCCTGATACCGGTAAGCCATCACCCAGATAGGCAGCAGCAGTGGTTGGCTGGTCAAGTCGGTGATTCGTGTGTTGACCTTCAGGTTGCGGTTGTTGCCTGGAATTGTGGGAGCGATCCTTTGCATTTCGCGCGACTCCAGTCCGGCGCGCGCAAATGGCCGCGCGTATTTGCGTTGCATGGCAAATCGCTCGTAGGTCACCCTGTTCAGGTCCGCGTCCTGTGGAGGAATCGCCGTTGAGAGATCAAAGTCCCCCATCGCCGTGATTTCGGCTGGCGTAAGTACACTACTAGCGCCGACCAGCACGCCACTATGAATCCCGCTGGTTGTGCCAGACAGCGGATACCAGTCGCCGCGCGCGCCGGCCGGTGTGCGGCTGGAGTCGGCTGTCCAATGCGTTTTTGTTTTGGCTGAGAAGACCCAGAACGGGACATAGACAGGGGTCATCTTGACGACTGCCGCTGCCTTGGCCAGATCGCCGGGGCGCCAAAAACCATCGGCCAGCCAGTTTTTTAGCCGCGACAACACTTCCTCGTGGCTGATCGCAAAGGGCACAACTCCTTGAGGCGCGATTTCGCTGGTATCGGCTTGCTGCTGCATGTTCTCGGAGCCGCAAAACGGGCAGCGGAGCGCGCCGGCCTTGGCGTCATAACTCATCGACGCGCCGCACCCCTGACACTGGAAATTGTGCGTGGAGAGCTGATGCGCCAGCGGTACCGACTGCTGATGATCGGGTGCTTCGGTACCGCACTCGGCGCAGAAGAGATCTTCTTCGTCGAGCAATGCTCCACAGACCGCACATTTGGTGAGGAGGTCAGACATAGCGGCACAAGTCAGTGAGATGTGGCGAACGATTTTGCCGAGGCAGGGTTGTGGCGACGGGGTCGAGTGGCGCTGCGTGCTCTACACGGAAGTTGCCAAACCTGGGAGGGCCGTTTACTTCGTGCTTTGACCTGGACAGCCACATGACTGCTAGAACGATCAAGATGATAGCCACTACTGCCGCTGCGATGGCCAGGCCAATGCGTCGGTAAGAAAGCGGGCGGTCCCCTTGAATGCGACCGGTCTGTCCGTTCAAGATAAAGCGGTACTGCTTGTCCTGGTAGCGATAACTCAGCAGGTAGATCGGCAGCAGGACCAGATCTGAATTGATCTGGCTAAATTCCACGTCGGTTGCCAATTGTCGGTGGGTATTTCCGGGCATGAAGGCCGCGATATCGCGACGCGCCCATTCGGTGAATTTTTGCCGGCAGAGTGCTTCGGCCTGCTCACGTTCTAGCGAATATTCTTCGGCCATCCAACCGGCCAGATAGAATGGCTCGTACCGTTTCATGGCCGCGATTTGAAACGGTTGTACTGCGTCGGCCCATTTTTGTGGCAGCCCACGACTGGCTGAGACGAGGTATCCGCTATAGTAGCGGTGATGCTCGCCGGTCAGAGGCCACCATTCGGTCTCCTGCACGCGACGGGTCCGCGTTTCGGTCTTACCATTGACGCGAACTGTGTAGGTTTCTGTGCGATACCAAAACTCGCCAATGCTGGCCGTCCAGCGGCTCTCGGCCAGCATGTTAAAGGTCCAAAAGGGCAGGTAAACGCCGCGGAGTTTTTCGGTCACTTCGGCCTGAGACAGATCCCCTGGTCGAAACCAGCCACCCCCGTTGAGCCATGCCTTGAAACGCTCGGCCGCTTGTTCCGGCGTAATGGCAAATCCGATCACAAACTC
This sequence comes from Planctomycetota bacterium, assembly GCA_034440595.1. Lineage (GTDB taxonomy): Bacteria > Planctomycetota > Planctomycetia > Pirellulales > JALHPA01 > JAWXCH01. The sequence continues at coordinate 21,879 of JAWXCH010000154.1, forward strand.
TGGGCGTTGGCGAACGACACCATGTGTTTCTAGTTCGACAACGTAAGTGGAGTCACAAAATGGACAAACATAGCTCCGCTGATCGTCGCGGATGTTCAGATCCGCCCCGCAGTTCTGACAGTGAAATAATCGAGGCTCATCCGCCTTGGTGTCGACCAATGGCGCGTCGCTAGCCTGTGGCTGTCCGCAGCTATTGCAAAACCGATCGTGGTCGTCGAGCGGAGCGCCACACGCATCGCAAAATCGAGTCGCGGCCAACAGCGGCTCATCGGCTGGCGGTGCGATCGATTCGGTGCTGGCTTCAGTGATAGAGCTTTCGCTTAAGGACATTGCATGTGTGCCACTGGCTTTGCCAATGTGAAAGACGCATTACCGTGACTACCCCGTAGTTTTACGTTTTGGATTCACAATGTTGCAATTGTGGACCAAAGAAACTCTTCTTGGCAAGCGGTGAGTACTAGAAGTAGAACGAATCGGCGCCGCAATAGCAAACTCTGGCAAGGCCTGTGGTAAACGCTGGATCTTAGAAGCACTGGCAAAGCCAGTGGCACACGATTCGGTCGCGGCGATCACTTATTCATTCCCTCACCCGCCGCTTAGGCGTCGGCCTCTCCCAGAGGGAGAGGCAAAAATCACCGGCCCGCTTGTCGAGGTTCTAATCGCTGGTGTGCGTCTTGTCGTAGATGGCGGCGATCAGTTCGCTGACATCCTTGAACTTTCGTTTTTTACCTTCCAGAACACGGTCGATGAGGCGTCGGGCGTCAGATTCGCTATGGCCGAGCGTGCGTAGTGCGTCGAATGTCTCGCGGACAACATCGGTCTCAACGTCACCAGCCAACGGCTCATCGCGCGCTACCAGGAGTGCGAATTTTGGCATTTTGCGACGGAGTTTGGCAATCATTCGTTCGGCCATTGCGGGGCCGATTCCCGGCAGGCCGGACAGCGACTTGGCGTCCTGCTCTTCGATGGCGGTGGCGACTTCGCGCACCGGTCGGACCATCGCACGCAGCGCCTTGCGCACGCCGACTCCATCGACCGAACAGATCAGCTCAAAAAATTCCTGCTCGACCTCGCTCATAAAACCGATCAAGCGCGGCGTCATACGCCCCTGCATTGGATTGCCCTCAAAATAGTCGATCGTGTGCAGACTGATTTCGATCCCCAACTCGGTTTGCAGCCGGCGGCGGACAAATTCTGGAATCAAAACTTCGTATTCGAAATGGCCTATGCTGAGCGTCAGCGCGTCGCTACCGACTTTAACCAGCTTGCCAGTGATTTTGGTGATCAAGAAATCCTCGTACGTTGATTGCCCGTAGTTGTGGGGTGCGGTGTGCCTAATTGAGCAGAACTACTGCGGAGGTGCCAGCTTGCTGGCCTTGGTTCTGGCGTTTGACTTGGCCCCCCCTCCCCTGCTGTGCGGTGTCGCATACTGCGCGAACAACGATTGATTTCGCTCCAAGTAGTAATGGCACAGCGCAATCGCCAAAGCATCCGCCACGTCTGCTGGCTCAGGGAGCTTTGGCAGGCGCAGTTCACGCTGAACCGCAGTCTGGATTTGCGACTTGGGAGCACGCCCGTTGCCGGTCAGGACTTTCTTGATCTGTGTGGCACTGTAGCTAAGCACCGGAATCCCATTCTTTGCCGCGCACAGGCAAATTACGCCGCGTGCATGCCCCATCAGAATACTGGTTCGCGGGTGGTCATAGTGCGAATAAAGCTGCTCCAGCGCCAGGGCAGTCGGCTTCAGCGTGGCCAGGATATCGCACAGCCCGTCGTGAATTTCCAATAGTCGGGCACTCAGCGACTCTTTGGTTTTTCCGCGAACGACCCCCGCCTCGACAACTCGCGGGGCGGCGCTGTCGAATTCCAGCACCGCGTAGCCGGTGATGTTCAAGCCAGGATCAATGCCAAGGATTCGCTGTAATGCCGGAGGTGTGTCGCTGGCAATTGGCGCGACCTGCGTAGGAAACAAGCGGCCGAGCTTTCCTGAAGATGGATTAGCTGGACCTCGTTGAGTTGTCTTCTTGTCCATTCAACGAAATCCTGCGCAACGAAGTCCTGTTGGTGAATCGCATCAGCCTGTTTTGGTCCACTCGGTGCCCCCTGGGCGGTCCTCCAGGGCGATACCGATTTCGGTCAGCCGATTGCGGATGATATCGGCCGTGCCAAAGTCCTTGTTCTTGCGAGCATTTGCACGGACTTCGATGACCAGCCGCATGAGTTGATCGACCAAGGCGTCGTCCCCAGCAGCCTTGGCAGCGGCCGGTTGCAAGAACAGCCCTAGCACGCTACTGATCTCGCGGAGTACAAGCGTTCCTTGTTTGAACACCGCCAGTTTCGCAGCGTCGGGAGTGCCGGCTTCCAGTTTTTCGACATCGGCAAACTTGTTCAACACACGCAGCAGATCAAACAGCGTGGCAATGCCACCGCCGGTGTTGAAGTCGTCATCCATCGCCTCTTGGAATCGCGCGCGAATGGCCGCAATTTCGGTCAGCGTTTCGTTGCCGTTAGGGTCAAAAGCTCCGGCGTTGCGTGTTGCCGGAGGGGTCAGTTGATAAAAACGTTCGCCAGTGATCCGATCGTACCGCTTGATGTAGCGATAGAAGCCTTCCAAACTGCGCGCCGTCTCTTGCAACAGCTCTTCGCTGTATTGAATTGGGCTGCGGTAATGCGTCGACAGTAGAAAGAACCGAATTGTTTCCGCCGCGTGTCGTTCGAGCAACTGCTTGAAGGGCGTGGCTCCGGTCGACTTGCTGATCTTGGCCGCTTGTTGGGCGTCTATGTCACTTGCGGCAGGAGTTGCTGGGCTGGCCTCGCGCGAGGAACGTCCACCGACTTTGCCAACTTCAGTGGCCGACTGCATCAGGCCATTGTGCAGCCAGTACTTGGCCTGTGGCTTGCCGTGGCAGCATTCGCTTTGTGCGATTTCGTTCTCATGATGCGGAAAGATCAGATCCAACCCACCGCCGTGGATGTCAAACGTCTCGCCCAGTATGCGGTGGCTCATTGCGGTGCATTCGATATGCCAGCCGGGCCGGCCTTTTCCCCAGGGACTGTCCCAGGCGGGTTCATCGGGCTTGGCACTTTTCCACAGTGCGAAATCGGAGGTGGAGCGCTTGCGGTCGGCCGTTTCGCCTCCTTCGCCTTGGACGCTGTCGAGAGATCGACGGCTGAGTTTTCCATAGCCAGGGTCTTTGCCAACCTCAAAGTAGACATCCCCTTCACTGGCATAGGCAAAACCTTGCTCGATCAGCCGGCTGACGATCCGCAGAATCTCGTCGATGTTATCGGTTGCTTTGGGAAAGTGGTCGATGGTACTCACGTTCAGCGCGGCCAGATTCTCCTGATAATCCGCCGTCATTTCTGTGGCCAGCGCGGCCATGGTCATCTTCCGGGCGTTGGATTCCTTGATCAGCTTGTCATCCACGTCGGTAATGTTGACCACCCAGGTTACCTTGTAGCCGCAATACGTCAGGTAACGCTTGATGGCGTCAAAAATGACTGGCCCGACCATGTGGCCAATATGGCTTGGCTTGTAGACGGTTGGCCCGCACAGATACATGCCCACTTCGCCCGCTTTGACCGGCTCAAAGTTTTCTTTGGTCCGTGACAGCGTGTTGTAAATTCGCAGTGGGGCAATCGCTTCGGCAGGGGCAGATTTTGCAGGCATGGAAGCGGGTTTTTTCTGAGTGGCGGGCATAGTTTTTATACTTCAGTAGCAGATCAGTTTGGTTCGCAAGTGCGAGTTTGCATGTAAATGTGGCTGGTGACTCAGGCAGGTTTTAATTTTCGATCAGTGCAACGCATTGGGCCATGATGGCTTCCTGACGACCGACGGCATCGACCCCTTCTCCGGTCTTCGCTTTGATGCCAATGTCCGCTGCATCCATGTTCAGGATCTCTGCAATCCGCTGCTGAATGCTCTGTTTATACAGCGATAGCTTTGGTTGCTGCGCGAATACAATACAATCGAGATTCACGACGCGATAGCCCGACTTTTGCAGCTTGGCCATCGCCAATTGCAGCATTTCGGCCGAATCACGACCACGGTTCTCGCTGGCCGTGTCGGGAAACAGCTCTCCAATATCTCCCAGTGCGGCCGCTCCTAGCAACGCGTCGGTCACGGCGTGCAGCAGCACATCGGCATCGCTGTGGCCTACTGCCTGCATGTCGTGTGGAACGTCAATTCCACCAAGACGCAGCGGTCCTCCGGGCGTCAGGCGATGTGTATCGTGTCCGATTCCGATTCGCATGTGCTGGGAAAACGAATTGTCCTCACTGTGGGGGCGGTCACGGCTGGCAAGCTAACCTACAACCAGCTTTCGACTTGGGCGAATTATAGCGAAATGGGGAAGGGCCGACAACGCGGTTCTGATGCTAGAAAGCTGGCAGGCGGGAACAGCATCTCGCCTGTGGCTAGCCGTATTCGGTTTTGATATGCGGCGAATCCTTAGTGGCTGCACTGATCGGGTTAGAATATTCCCCCAGCCGGGTATACCTTCTGATACCCGCGGCTAAGGCGTTCCTAGACGACAGAAGGCCGGGTTGGTCCCCATTGTGTGTTGGCTTGAATTCTCACCGTGCGAGCCGCATTGAATTGACTTATAATCGCAGCATGCCAGTCATCGAAATCGAGAATCTATCGAAGTCCTATCGCATTTACCAAAAGCAGGAGGGGCTGCTAGCAGCGGTTCGTGGCCTGTTTTCGCGGGAATATCGCGACGTGGAGGCGGTCCGCAGCGTTAACCTGACCGTTGAACAGGGGGAATTTGTCGCGTTTCTTGGTCCCAACGGGGCGGGCAAGACCACCACGCTGAAACTGCTCAGTGGCGTGATCACGCCGACCAGCGGCACCGCACGGGTGATGGGACACATCCCCTGGAAACGGGAAAACAGCTACCGGCGGCGGTTTGCGTTAGTGATGGGTCAAAAAAACCAACTGTGGTGGGATTTGCCGGCGCAGGAGTCTTTTCGCCTGCATCAAGAGATCTACCGGATTGCCCCCGAGCAGTTTGACCATACTCGCGACGAATTGGTGGACCTGCTAGGTGTGGGAAAATTGTTACGACAGCCGGTGCGCGAGTTGTCTCTAGGTGAGCGCATGAAGATGGAGCTGATCGCGGCGCTGTTGCATTCGCCCGAGGTTCTGTTTCTGGACGAACCAACGATCGGCCTGGATGTGATCGCGCAGCACAATATTCAGACGTTCTTGCGGCACTATCAGCAGCTTCGCAAGATCACCATCTTGCTGACCAGTCACTACATGAAGGACGTGGCGGCGCTTTGCCGACGCGTGGTGATTATTGCTCAAGGCCAGATCATGTACGACGGCTCGTTGTCCGGGATCGTCGATAAATTCAGCGGGCACAAAGTGGTCACGCTGCAGTTGGCCGAGGATCATGTGCCCGTCGACTGGAGCCGCTACGGTGAATTGCTCGACGTGCAATCACCAAAGGTTCGCCTGAAAATCAACCGTCAGACTGTGCCAGAAGTGCTGGCACACATCCTGGCGAACAATGCAATTGAAGACGTGAGCGTGGAGGATCCGCCGCTGGAGGAAGTTATTTCGCAGGTCTTTACCGAAGCCGGCGCACAGGCCGACGCCAAAGATGCTGCCCGACAAGTGGCTGCCACGAAGTAATCAGCAGACTGACTATCTATCGACTCACTATTGCGATTGAACTGACCAAGAATGTATGGCAACAGTTAGTACTCCATCCACGACGCCTTCGGAATTGTCGGCTCGGCTGCGCACCTGGTGGATCATTCTACGGATTTGTATCGAAGAGCGTCTGGTCTACCGCGGCGATTTTGCGCTGGGGACCTTGATGCGGTTTCTGCCGATCGTAACGCAAATCTTCCTCTGGACGGCGGTCTACAGTTCCGTGCAAACCAGCACCGAAACTGCGGCTGACCCCGCCGGGCAGCAAACGGTGGCCGGATTTACTCGCGACGAAATCATCGCGTACTTTCTGCTCACGATGGTGGCCCGTGCTTTTAGCAGCATGCCCGGCTTGGCGGGCGGAATTGCGCGGAGTATCCGCGATGGTTCCATTAAGAAGTACATCACGCAGCCCGTGGATATGCTCGGTTTTCTGCTGCTGAGCCGGATCGCGCACAAGCTGGTCTATTACACGGTGGCGACACTACCGTTCGCTTTGGTTTTCTACCTCTGTCGGGGTTACTTCCAGGAACTACCGTCGGCCGAAATCTGGGTCGCTTTTATCGCCTCGCTCTTCATGGGCTTTGCGTTGGGGTACTATTTGGAGTCGCTGCTGGGGATGATTGGCTTCTGGTTTCTAGAGGTCAGTTCGTTGCTGTTTGTGTACATGCTGTTCAGCTTTTTTCTCTCCGGGCACATGTTTCCGATCGGCATGCTGGATGGATTTGCGATATTCCCAGGCTCGTCGTGGAGCTGGGGGGATCTGGTGAGAATATTGCCGTTTCAGTATCTGGCTTATTTTCCGGCAGCCATCTTTGTGGGAAAAATACAGGGGGATGAGTTGGTGCGCGGTTTAGCGATTGAGCTTTGTTGGGTACTAATGTTTATGGCGCTTTCGCGGATCGCCTATCACCGCGGCCTGCGGCGGTATAGTGCATTTGGTGGTTAGACAATTATGGAGTGAGTAGAGCACTGGCAGAGCCAGTGGCACACAGTTAGATTCAATTATGCAACACTCATCGAACACCGACATTGGAACGACTGCACCTACGCGGCCGCCGCGCGCGTCGTACCGGCGTGTGTTTTTGACGTTTGCACGCAACAGCCTGATCCGCGATATGACCTTTCGCACGAATTTTGTGATCGAGTGTATCTCGGCGCTGTCTTGGATGTTTATGAACCTTGGACTGTACTTGATCATCTTTGGCTACACCGATAGCATTGGTGCCGGGACCGGCTGGGGAAAGTATCAGTTTTTTGTGTTCCTTTCGACCACGCTGTTCATCAACAGTTTGATCGAGACGTTCTTCATGCCAAACACCGAGGAGTTCAGCGAGCAAGTGCGTACCGGGGGCTTGGACTTTGCCCTGTTGAAGCCAATCGACACACAGTTTTTGGTGTCGTTTGGAAAGATGGACTGGTCGAGCCTGGCCAACTTTCTGTTTGCTATCGTGCTGCTCAGCTACTCGCTCTCTCGACTGGAGTATCAGCCTGGCTGGATCGAGTTTGTGCTGTATCCGTTGTATGTCCTGTGCGGCGTGGCGATCTTGTACAGTCTAATGATCGCGCTGGCGGCGCTCAGTGTCTGGCTGGGAAGGAATCAGAACCTCTATGACTTCTGGTTTTATATCACGAGTTTTTCGCGATACCCGATGGAGATTTATAACGGCCCGTTGGGGACGCCGCTGCAAAAAGTCTTCACGTTCATCATTCCCGTGCTGATTGTGGTGAATGTGCCGGCGCGGATTCTGGCGCAGCCAATGACGCAGCCCAAGTGGCAACTGGCGGTATTTGCACTGGGAGCCACCGTTGCCTGTCTTGGTGCTTCGCGCTGGCTGTTCTTAAAATCGCTGGACAGTTATCGCAGTGCCAGTTCGTAGACCCATCGATTTGTTCCGCCGCAGTGTTCCAGTTATATTGGAAGCGTTCGGAGTAGATGGACCTATTGTGCTTGGCTTGACGCACGATCAATAAGCTCAATTTACGGAGTTGCGGGCAGATGAAATTCTCTCGTTCGCTAGTCGGTCTGGTAGTTCTAGTGTTGGTGGTCAGCGTTGTCGGTCCGGCTGGCACTCAACCGGCCAATGCGCAAAAACCGAAAGCAAAGGCAGCCGGTAAACAAACCGCACCAGAGGATGTTGCCGGTAAGCCAACCGACTATCGATCGAAGAACTTTCTGATTCATACCGATCTTGGTTCAGCCGATGCGAAGGAATTGCTGTCGCGGCTGGAGACGATGCTCAGGCTGATTTCCCGCTATTGGAATCGCCCCCCTTCCGGCATTATCGAGATGTATGTCGTTAAGGATCTAAAAAACTGGCCCACAGGAGCAATCCCAGCAGTTGGATTGGGTTCGATCGAAGCGGGTGCCGGCGTCACCGTTACGCAATCAATATCTTCCGCCACGCAGTTTGTCGCCAAGTCGACCGTCTACGCAGTTGCCGACCGAGGTACGCCGCAGCACGAAGCGGTTCACGCCTATTGTGGGCAGACATTTGGCACCACCGGGCCGCTTTGGTACTCCGAAGGAATGGCCGAAATGGGGCAGTACTGGCGCGATGGCGAAAAGAGCGTGCAGTGCCATCAGCATGTGATCGACCACCTGCGAAATAGTAAGCCGCAGGGAATGATCGAGATCGTCAACAACACCGGTGCGACTGGGGACTCGTGGCAGAACTACGCCTGGCGATGGGCACTATGCCATTTGCTGGCCAATAACCCCAATTACTCTGCGCAGTTTCATCCATTAGGCCTCGGCTTTCTGACGAAGAAGAACATCCGCTTTGAGCAGGTGTATGGACCGGTGGCGGATCAGATTTCGTTCGAGTACGCCTTTTTCATTAAGCATTTGGAGAATGGCTATCGCGTCGATCTGTGCAGTTGGAATTGGAAGCAGAAGACGCTCCCTCTCGGCAAAAACGCCATCACCGCCAAGGTCAAAAGTGCGGGGGGCTGGCAGGCGACGCCGGCTACGGTGGCCAAGGACAGTACCTATGAATATTCCTCTAGTGGAGAGTGGACGACGATCAAGGGAGGTGAGGCGGTCACTGCCGATGGTGGTGTCGGAGGAATTGGCAAGTTAACTGGAATCGTGATGAAGGACTACCAACTGAGCGAGCCGTTTGAATTGGGCGTTTCCGGATCTTTTGTTGCGCCTAGTGACGGGCAACTGTTTCTACGCTGTGCCGACAGTTGGGGGAGTCTGGCCGATAACACGGGTGCCATAGCCGTCCGTCTGAAGCGCGGTGCTGAGGTCAAGGCAGAATCGAAATAACACGGCTGGTCACCGTTGGCCAGCTTTCATCCGGCGCTGGCAAAAGTCTAGCAGACCCTGGCCGCTTCATACGCTATGATTATATAGCCCGTTAAGTCCGTGATTTCTCTCCCACCAGATACGATCCAATCCTGCCGCGCATGAAACTCGCTTTTTCCAGTAACGCTTATCTGCATTTCTCCATCGAGGACACCATCGCCAAGATCGCAGAGCTTGGCTACACCGGCATTGAACTCTTGGCGGATGTACCGCATGCCTGGCCAGCCGGATTGCTGGAAGAGCGAAAAGTTTCGATCCGCCGGTCGCTGGAAAAACACAATCTGGCTATCTCGAACGTCAACGCATTTATGATGAACGCGGTGGCCGATCCACGGCAGCCCTATTGGCATCCGGGCTGGACCGACCCTGACCCACACTACAGAGCGATTCGTCGCGAACATACTAAGCGATCATTGCGGTTGGCGGCCGAACTTGGCGCGCCGAATCTGACTACCGAGCCAGGGGGCCTGCTTACCCCAGAGCAGACCTGGGACGAAGGTTCCAAAATCTTTTACGAAGAGCTGATGCCGTGTGTTGAGTTAGCCGAGGAATTGGAAGTCAAGCTACTAATTGAGCCAGAGCCAGAACTGTTAATTGAAACCTTTGGGCAGTACCTGCAGTTCGTTTCTAAGATTCAGTCCCCCTGGGTTGGCCTGAATTTTGACATCGGCCATGCCTATTGCGTCGGCGAAGATCCGCAGGACTGGGTGACAAAGATGAGCCCGCACACGGTCCATTATCACTTTGAAGATATCGCCAGTACTCGCGTGCACAAGCATCTGATTCCCGGGCATGGTGCGATCGATTTTGCGGCGACAATTATTGAAATTCGTAAGACCGGCTATGACGGGTGGATTACCGTCGAACTGTATCCCTATATGGACGATCCGGACCATGCCGCGCGTGAAGCGCATCGCTACTTGACCGAGGTGATTCGCAAAGTCGAAGCGATCGAGTCCTGAACACTTTTCTCCTGGACAACTTCTTGCGCGTCGGTTTAGATCGATGTGCGCTGACTCTAAATAAACATCGCATCTAGCTCGTGCCTCGCCAACTTCTTGCCTATCTACAATTGCTGCGGCTTCCCAACGTCTTCACGGCGATTGCCGATGTGACGATGGGCTACCTGGTCACGCAGGTTGCGTTTCCCTATCAAGACCGTTCCGCATCGCTGATGGTGCCGTTTCTATTGCTGCTGGCGACATCAGTCTGTTTGTATCTGGCAGGAATGGTCCTTAATGACTTGTTTGATGTGGAGATTGATCGCAAGGAACGTCCGCAACGGCCGCTACCTTCTGGGCGCATTTCGCTGCGAAGCGCTGCGGTGCTAGGGTACTTGTTGCTCATCGGAGGCGTGATTGCTGGCTGGCTGGCGACATGGTGGAGTGGCGATTTGCGTTGTGGAATTGTCGCCACGCTTTTGGCCGCGGCGGTCTTTCTCTACAATCGAGTGATCAAGCAGACCTGCCTGGGGCCGGTTAACATGGGGAGTTGCCGGCTGCTGAATGTGCTGCTGGGGATGAGTACCGCATCAGGTTCTTGGCACACCTGGCACTGGTTAGTGGCCGGAGGGATTGGAGTCTATATCACCGGGGTGACCTGGTTTGCTCGAGACGAGGCAGGAATCAGTCGGCGATTGCAATTGTTTCTGGCAACCGGCGTGATGTGGGTGGCGTTTGCGATGCTGGCCTGGTCCATGCACTTTATGCCGCTGACCGAAGCGCTCTTGCTTCCGCGTCTCGATCCTACTCGCTGGTATTTGATGTGGTTGATTCTAGGGGTCATCATCAGTCACCGTTGTTGGCTGGCGGTGCGGGAACCAACTGCCAAACACGTACAGGTTGCAGTGCGGCAGTGTATTTTTTCTCTGGTGATGCTGGATACGGTGGCGTGTTACGCGATTCGAGATTTGGAAGGGGCACTGCTGATTCTGCCGCTGTTGATCCCGACGATGTTTTTAGGAAGGTTTATTTACGCCACGTAAGAGTCATCAAGGCACCATTTATAACCCGATGCGCCAGCGAGGAAAATGGCCAACTGGCGCCGCGCCTCGCTGGCGCTTCGGGTTAAAAAGAATTTTATATCGACATGTTCTTTGGCTACAACACCAACGGCTTTGCTCATCACTCGCCAGAGTCTGCACTGCAGATCTTGTCCGAGCTAGGGTACGGCGGCGTTGGCCTGACCATCGATCACCATTTACTCAATCCGTATCTGGCCGATCTGCCGCGATCGATTTTGGACATGCAGCGGCTGATGGCGAAGTATGAACTGCGATCAGTCATTGAGACCGGTGCGCGATTTCTGCTGGATCCAGCACGCAAACACGAGCCGACCTTGGTGACGGCGGACACGGCCGAGCGACGACGGCGAGTTGATTTTCTCTGCCGTGCGATCGATATCGCGACGGAACTACGGAGCGACGCCGTTTCACTGTGGTCAGGAATTGTCCATCAAAGTGACCTGACCGCGCCTGCCGCGCTGGATCGGCTGGTCGAATCGCTGAAACCGGTGATCGATCATGCCGCCGCCCGGAACGTGATGCTGGCATTTGAACCAGAGCCGGGCATGCTGATCGACACAATGGACCGTTACGCTGAATTGGCAGAGCGAATTACCGCCCCGCATTTCAAATTGACTCTGGATATTGGTCACCTGCACTGTCTGGGCGAAGTACCGATCGATCAGCAAATTGTGCGCTGGCAATCGCAATTGGTTAATGTTCATATCGAAGACATGAAGCAAGGTGTCCACGAGCATTTGATGTTCGCTGAGGGAGAGATCGATTTTGCACCGGTGCTGCGGGCGCTACGGCAGATTGATTACCAGTTTGGTGTTTACGTTGAATTGAGCCGGCATAGCCACATGGCCCCAGAGGCGGCGCGGCGGGCGATGCAGTTCTTGACGCGAGCGAGCGAATAGCTGAACTTGTCGGTACTCTTAAAGTTTTACGAACACTGTGTTAACGCCTAAATATAGAGTGGAACCCCTCGCCGACACCCATCACTGCTGGGCAAGCCAGCAGTGGCACCCGATTCGCTATCAATCGATTGGATAAAATATGCCCGATACAGTTGTGTTACTTTCGGTTCCAGGACTGCGGCAGCAGGAACTGGAAAAAATGCCTCATCTGGCGAAACTGACCGCGACGGGCGACCGCACGACGCTGGTTCCTAGCTTTCCCGCCGTGACTTGCCCCGTGCAGGTGAATATGACGACTGGCAAGCATCCTCGCTTTCACGGGGTCATTGCCAATGGTTACTACTGGCGCGACCGACAGGAGGTCGAAATGTGGACAGCCTGGAACGATGTGATTCAATCGCCGCAAATCTGGGATATTTTGCATCAACACAATAGCGAGATCCGCTCCGCCGTTTGGTTTCCACTTTTGAGCAAAGGTTGCGGTGCCGATTTTATTTGCACCCCGGCACCGATTCACAATCCAGATGGCAGCGAGTCGCTGTGGTGCTACACGCGACCGACCGAGATGTATGGCGAGTTGCGAGACGCCTTGGGGCATTTTCCGCTGCAACATTTTTGGGGGCCGATGGCCAACATCAAAAGCACCGCCTGGATTGTCGATTCGGCCATTCATGCCGCCAAAGAGCACCGCCCGAACTTTTTCTATATCTACCTGCCTCACCTGGATTATGCCGCGCAAAAATATGGACCGGATAGCGTACAAGCGCAAACCGCGCTGGTGGATCTAGACAACACGCTGGGTAAGCTCTTCAGCGGCTTGGACCAAGCTTACGGCGTGGCTGAGGATATTGCACTGCGACCGCTCTATATCGTGGCCAGTGAGTACGCAATTGTGCCGGTCGATCACGTTAGCTACCCGAATCGCGTGCTACGCGAAGCTGGTCTATTAAAGGTTCGCACGCAGGATGGTGGTGAGGTCATCGATTTTCAGCAAAGCGCCGCCTGGGCACTGGCGGATCATCAACTGTCGCACGTGTTTGTTAAAGATCGCAGTCCAGAGGTGATTGCTCAGGTTTGTGAATTGTTCAAAGGTCATGCGGGCATTGCCGAAGTACTCAGCGGCGTGGACCGACAGCGCTACGAGTTGGAGCATGAACACTCTGGGGACGTGATCCTGATCAGCACACCGAACAGTTGGCAGGCTTATTACTATTGGCTGGACGACGCCAATGCGCCGGCTTTTGCGCGAACGGTTGATATCCATCGCAAGCCGGGTTACGACCCCGTGGAAATGCACTTCGACACGGCCACCAAGAGCATTCCGTTGGATGCAACGTTGGTGAAAGGATCGCACGGCGCACCGGCCAAGGAAGGGTGGCAACGTGGCGTGATCCTTACATCCGAGCCGGGTGTGCTGGAGGGTCCGCCGATGATGGATATCGACGTCTTTGAACTGGTGCTTCGCCAGTTTGGGATTTGAGGCTCATCCGTTTCGGTGAATTTCTGGAACCGAACTAGCCGACGCGGATCCCCTGCCCACACAACGGGACGCAGATGCATAAGAATATATTTATGCATACAATATCACGATAATGTTGCGTTAATATTAAATAGTCGTTAGTGTGCATTCTGAGGAGCGAGTGTCGCCTCACACTCAACAAATCCCTCAGTAGTCAGCACTTACGATGGAGTACTTTATATGCTTCGACCTTTCAGCCTCAAGGTCTCTGGCCGGGTGCTCGGTTCAAGTAAATTGCATGGTAATTGTGCACAAAACCCCAGATTTTCTAGGCTGGAAATCACACCGCTAAGGCAAGGTTTTACGCTTGTTGAGTTGCTCGTAGTGATTGCCATCATTGGAATCTTGGTGTCATTGTTACTACCGGCAATTCAGGCCGCCCGGGCCGCTTCGCAGCGCATGAGTTGTTCCAATAGCGTGAAGCAAATGAATTTGGCCGTGTTGAACTATGTCAGCGCACGCAAGAAGTTTCCGGCCGGCCGCATGGGTGGGGTCAACGGACAGTGGAGCGTACACGCGCAGATCCTGCCGTATATTGAAGAAACCGCAACTGCGAGCTTCGTGAATTTTGCCGCCGATACGGGAGCTAACACGACTGCGCAGCAGATGACGATCAAGTCGTTCCTTTGTCCAACGGCTCCCCCAGAGCGATTAGTCGACCTTGATACTACAACAACGCAGGCACCGGCCGGTCGAAGTTCATACCGAGCCTGCGGCGGAAGCGATACAGGCCAGGCAGCGGCAGGAGTCGAGAAAAACAACGGTATCTTTATGCTGAATCGATACACAACGATGGGGCAAATAACCGACGGGACTTCCAAGACAGCGCTGTTCAGCGAAGTCATGCTCGGTGATGGCAGCGTGGAGCTTTCTGAAGTACCTGGTGATACGTTTGCGATTGCATCTTCAAATGAATCGGCCGACCAGGTTTATCAGGCATGTTTACCAATTACTCAGAGTTATCACACCTTAACCGGAGCGACCAAGCAATGGTGTCAGCATGGTCGCAATTGGACAAACGGCAATTACATTAGCACGCGATACAATCATGTCATGACTCCGAATGGCCCTAGTTGCACTCGAACTTCTGGAGCGAGCATGGTACCAAACAATATTAATGTTAGCGGTGGTGCCGTGACTGCATCGAGCCTACACACCGGCGGTGTGAATCTCGGATTGGCGGATGACAGTGTTCATTTTGTTAGTGACTCGGTAGACGTGACTGTATGGCGCGCCTTGGGATCAAAGAACGGTGCCGAGGTGGCTTCGATCGATTTCTGACACATAACTGAGAACAATCGAGTTGGCGCTGCGCGACATACTCTCCTGTAATCGCGGTTTAATCATAGCGCTCTTTCGGAATTGCCTTTTTAGTAACGACAAGACCCCGGCCCAAATTGGACCGGGGTCTGTGAGATTTAATTAGTCGCGAATTGCAGCGCCGCACTCTTACAGCCTGTAATCGCCACGGTATTCGCGCTTGACGATGTGCGCCAGCTCTGGTGCATTGGTCGCCTTCAAGTTCTTGGCATCCCATTCGACCTTCTTGCCCGGAACATTTGGTTCCGAGGCCGCATACACTGCCAGATTGCCGAGCAGAATCGTCTCGGTCAGGCCGCCCGCATAGTCGACGAAGTTCGATCTGGCCGGTTGACCGCCACGGATGGCTCGCACCCATTCGTTAAAATGCCCTGGCGATTTTTCAAACTCAACATTGGCTGGTTCATCGACGCCGTGCAATTCGTAATTGCCATTATAATCGCCTAGACCTCGGAGCTTGCCTTTAGTACCGATGATCATGCTGCCGCTCCCATCGCCGCCATCATAAACTTCCTTTGGCGGGCGATTGCCACCGTCGTACCACACCACCTTCACCGGGCCACGGTTTTCGTTGGCTGGAAATTCAAAGGTGATCATCGAGCGCTTTGGATAGCTATCCTTGTTGTGGCCAGAGGTCACGGCTTGGACTGAAACTGGATCCTTCAGATCGACTGCCATGTAAGGCATGTTGAAGGTATGGCAGGCCATATCACCGAGGGCACCGGTTCCAAAGTCCCACCAACCGCGCCAGGCAAACGAGTGATAGCCATCGGCGAACGGTCGAAATGGTGCAGTTCCTAAAAACAGATCCCAATGAATATTCGGTGGCACAGGTTTGGTTTCAGGGCGATCGCCACCTTGTGCCCAGATCGGACGATTGGTCCAGACATGGACTTCTTTAATATCGCCCAGTGCTCCGCTTTTCACGATTGCGGCGGCTTTGCGCAGCCCTGACTCGGCGGTACCTTGATTTCCCATTTGCGTCGCGACTTTCTTTTCGCGAGCAATTTCAGACAACCGACGTGCCTCAAAAATGTCGTGTGTCAAAGGCTTCTGACAGAAGCAATGTTTGCCCAAATTCATGGCCATTGCGGCTGCGGGAGCGTGCGTGTGATCGGGCGTACTGACGGTGACGGCATCAACGTCTTTGCCGACTTCTTCCAGCATCTTGCGGAAATCGTTGTATGGCTTGGCGACTTTGAAACGTCTGTTGTTGGCCGCGCGTTCAAGCTCTCTGTCATTGATATCGCAAATCGCGACGATATCGCCGTTGTTGGCGGCATCACCCGAATCGCTATCTCCCTTGCCACCGATGCCAATACAGGCATAACGGATCACCTCGTTGGGAGAAGTGCTCTCTGCTGCTGCCAGACTGGAAAAATAACCAACGCCGGCTACTGCCGCCGTAGTCTGTAAAAATTCACGTCGACTTGTATTACGAGCCATACTTCAGATGCTCCTCAAGAAATAAACGGTGGGACGAAAGGCGGGATTTACAGGTAAGCACACCCCCTGTGCTACTGATACTACGATAACGATTGGGAGAATAGTTCGCAAACATTTCTGAAGAAATCTAATTATTGAGCGGTAGGAGCGACCCTGGCTATTCCCCAGAAAGTGGCATTCTGCGGCAGTACTTACTCCGGTTTGTCAGCAAGAAATGGGGGTGATTGCCTTTCACCGTGCGGTGGATTAGCCTAGGTAGGATGCTGGAGGGGACTTTTGTACATCAATTTTGCAGCGAACACCCCACAGGGGGGCCGCCAAGTTTACAAGAATGTCTCGCCCGGCTTTGCGATCCCGCCAGTTTTTCCCACCAGTTTCCTTTCCCACCACGCGTTCCTTTGAGAGCGTACACGCCATGCAGAATTCATTGATTATTGCGCTGATCCTTTGTATTGGCATCCAGATGGGTCATGCAGCCGAGGCACAGCCATCAGTCGGCACCAAGGTGAAAACAGCCGCCGTTGGAAAAGCACCTGTGGCCAAGCCAGTGCCAGCCAAGACTGTCATCCCTGCTGAAGCTGAAACTTTTGCAGCAATCCAAAAACTGAACGGCAGCATCACGTTGGATGCGAAAGGTCACATTGCCATCGTGGTTTTCAAAGAGCCCGTTGCAGATAGTGTCTTGCAGCCCTTGGTCGAGCTTCCGCAATTGACGCGGCTAGCACTATACGGCCCTGAAATTACCAACGGTGCCGTCGACTACCTGCTCAAAATGCCAAAACTTGCAGATTTGGAAACTGAGAACACCAGCATCAATGACCAAGGTGTTGCAAAGTTGCAAGCGATGCCAAGTCTGACCCGACTGGGTCTGCGTCGCAGCGACATCAGCGACGAGTCCCTGAAGACCGTTCAACAGATGCCCAAGCTGATCGTGCTGCGGTTGTTGTACAACAGCATTTCAAACAAAGGTTTAGAACACATAAAAGCCAACATCAATTTGCGTGACTTGGATTTGCGGGCTTGCATTCAAGTCAGCGATGACGGTCTGGCCCATCTGTCCGGCCTGACCAAAATGCAAAATCTGAAGTTTAAGAACCAGTCGTCAATCACTGGTGCTGGTCTGGCTCACCTCAAGGGGATGACCGTTCTCAAAGAGTTAGGAGTTGATGACACCGGTGTCACCGATGATGGTCTAGAGAACATTTCGGCATTGAAATCGCTGGAAACTTTGCACATCGAGCGTAATTTCATTACCGACGAAGGCTTCCAGAATCTAGCGCCGCTCGTCAAGTTAACGAAACTGCAAGCGCGTGGCGTGTCGGTCAGCGGAGCCGGCCTGCAGCACCTCAAGGGAATGACCAACCTCGAGACGCTTGAGTTGGCCGAAACGCCACTTGAGGACGAAGGTCTTAAACACATCGGCACGTTCAAGAATCTAGAGCGTCTGGACCTATGGTTGACCCAAGTCACCGATGCCGGTTTGGTCAATTTGCAGTCACTGAAAAACCTGAATTGGTTGGATGTCAAAGAAACGCAAATCGGCGATGCCGGTGTCAAGCACCTGCGAAGCTTGTCGAATCTGGAGTCGCTGTACTTAGACTCGACCAAAATCACTGACGAATCGGTCGACTCGCTAGCAGAACTGAAGAAGCTCAAGCTACTGAGCATCAAGTTCTGCGACATCAGCTCTGAGGGGATAGCAAGACTGCAAAAGCTGCTGCCAAAGACCAAAATTGAGCAGTAAGCTAGCCGGTATACAAACATCGGGCACCGGATTTTCCGGTGCCCGATTTGTTTTGTAGGCAGGTTCTTGCAAGAACACTATTCGAGGTCTTCCAGCCAGAGACGAATTTCGTTTTCGTACTCGCTAGCCAGTCCGCCGACGATTAATTGTCGGTGAAAGCTGGCGGCACCTTCCTTGAGTTGGTCGGCTGCCTCGGCACTGGGAAATCGCCGCGTCGGGTCGGGTGCGACTAGCCCGCGGCAAAAATTCATCAGCAACTCGTTGCAAACGACTTCTTGAGGGAGGATTTGCGGTAGCCGCTGTGCTAAAAATCGCTTCCCTTCGAGCAGTTCTTTGTAAGTGGTCAACCCGGCAAAAGGTGGCCGCCCGGCCAGCATTTCTACCAGCACGTAGCCCAGGCTTGCCAGGTCCGCACGTGGGGTGCATTCGCCACCTTCCAGTACTTCTGGAGCCGAATAGGTTGGCGTGCAGGTCCGCTGCGCCGGCACATTGTCCAAAGCAATCGCCGAACCGATATCGACCAGCTTGGCGTTACCCGTCCGCTTGACCATGATATTCGACGGCTTTAAGTCGCCGTGGACGATCTGCTCGCGGTGCAAAGCGGCCAGTGCCGCCAGACATTCACGAACAATGGCGATTGCGATACCCGGTTTGAACCGCGACTGAACCGCTCCGGCGGTCACAATCACATTGTTCAGATACTCCCACCGCTGGTGACTAACCTGATCGCGCGTGCGGTCCAGCACGCTACGACTGAGCAAGTGGTTCAAGTCGTACCCGTCGACCCATTCCATCTCCATCAGTCGGATGCGGTTGCGATCGACAAAGTTATGAACGTCCAGCAAATTATCCTGCTGGATCTGTGCCACGCGAGCCGCGACATGCGCAATCCGCGCCATCGCTTCGTCATAGGCGCGCGCGTCTTCGTATCGCTCAGGGGAGAAGATTTTGATGGCAACTGGCAAGGTGAAACCGTCGGTTCCACGTCGCTCACTCAGATAAACCAGCCCCTGCCCCCCTGCTCCGATCAGTCGCTTGAGCTTATGGTGCTCGGTCCAGCTCATGCGCTGCACGTCGATGATCGACTGGTATCGATCCATCAACTCGTCTGGGCAGCGAACCGATGGCTTGCCCCCAAACGTGATCGTTGCATTTCCTTCGCGAAATATCGTGGTCGTCATTCGAATTCACTCAAGGTTGCCTGGTCCGTACCCGCCACGGCCTTCTCGCCATCATAGGCAGAAGTTTCGTCTTAGGTAAAGACGAGCATGCCAGCATGCGGTTCAGCCATAACTGTAAAATATCACAAATTGCTGAAACTGCCCTGAATTGGTATGCAAGAAGGAGAGAAATATTCGCGTACCGCTTGAATCGAAGTCCATGTAACACAAACAGTGGACCGAAGCGTGAATCCCCCCTCATGCGGCACTTTGCATTGGTTGCCGCACGCTATCAATCGAGAATCAAAGCGCTGCGCGAGCCTGTCGAATGGGAAATCCCAGGTTCTTGTCGACGAGATTATTGAGCGGTAGGCCGTTGTGATAGCGTCGCAAATTTTCGCAAAAGAAATCGGTCATGTTATCGATCCGTTTGGCGCTTTGCCCGGCGACATGCGGCGTAATGAGCATGTTTGGCAACTCCCAGAGCGGGCTGGTAAGTGGCAATGGTTCTTCCGCGGCCACATCCGCGGCGGCAGCAAATAGCTTGCCGGATTGCAACGCTGCAACCAGCGCCTCCTCGACCACTAATTTGCCGCGCGCCATATTCATGAAGATGCTCCCCTGTTTCATTAGAGCAAATTTGTCGGCATTCATAATCCAGCGAGTCTGCTGATTGAGGGGCAAACACAGAATCACCACATCGCATTGCGGCAGCAGATCATCCAGACGATCCGCCGGCCATAGCTCCGCAACCTCAGCCGGTTTATCGACCGGAAATAGATCCACCGCCAGGATGCGCGTTTTGAATGGGGCCAGTACTTGGGCAACCCGGCGGCCAACGCCACCCAGGCCGACAATGCCGACCTTGGCATGCGTCAAGTCCCTCGTCGGTCGGCGGATATATTCTTTCTTTTGTTGCGCACGAAAGAACACCGGCAGGCTGCGAGTAATCGCCGTCAGCAGCGCCACAGTATGTTCGGCCACTTGGTCCCCAAGCACGCCGGAGGCACTGGTCACAATCATTTGCGAAGCAATCACGGAAGGTGCCAGCAGCCAATCCAGCCCGGCTGCGGAGGATTGAGTCCAAACGAGCCGCCCCTGCTCGACCACACGGTCCCAATCGACAGGGACTTTGGCGTGCCCACAGAACAGATCGGCGGTCAAGATTGCCTCGGCGATCTCTTCCTGGCCGACGCTGACGATTTCGAGTTCAGGGGCCGTTTTGGCGATTTGAGCAATATGGTGCGCTTCGACCGGGTAGCATAGAACAAGCCGCATGGAAGGCCTCTGAAACAGCAGTAAATTTGGAACCGAGAACGTCATTGTGCCGTGGGTTCCCCACCTGCGCAAGCCCCTATAGGGTGCCGAATATGAGAAAAATCCTCAGTTTCCCTCGGACGAACTAGTTGGCAACGCTGGAACGAACAGCCATAATAGGAGTTCCCAATCAGGGAGGCAGGGGAAGCAAAAGTCCTACCTATACCAAGGCGGCTATCTCGGCGAAGATATCCGTCCCTCGCAAACAATATCGCGTCGTAGTCGCTGGAGCTTTGAATGCTCGAGCAGGAGGATCCTCTGGTTCGTAAATTCTTATCGGTTGGCGTTCTAACGATAGTCATGCTGGTCGCGCTGCGCGTGTCCATCGGGTGGCACTTTTTTTCGCAAGGTCTGGAGCACTATCACGATCGAAATTGGTCGAGCGAAGGTTTCTTGCGCCAGGCCAAAGGTCCGTTCGCGGACTTCTATCAGTCGCAGATTCCCGACTTCCACGGTTGGAACGAACTCGTTTCGCTCCCCTGGGAAGAATCCGCCGCAGAAGCCGCGTCGGTCAGGCCAGATGCCAAGGCCAGCAAGGACAAGAAGAAAGAAAAGAACGACAAGGCCGCTCCAGACAAATCCAAGAAACCGAACACGGCTCGCGCAACTCCTGCTGGCCGGGCTCATTTGCAGTCACTTTTGAATCCGCAGTTGGCGTTCTTACAAGAAACAGTCGAATCAGAACCTAAGTCCTCAGAAGAGCCGAAATCGACGGAAGAGCCGGCATCGACAGACGAACCAAAATCGACGGAAGAGCCTAAATCGGAAAGTCCTGCGAAGACAGATTCAACGACTAGTGAGCCTGCCAAGACAGAAGAAGCGAAGTCAGATACTGTAACCCCTGAACCGGCTAATTCTGAGCCAGCCAAATCAGAGCCGGCCAAATC
>JAWXCH010000155.1:0-4466 GCA_034440595.1 Planctomycetota bacterium
GACCAGTGCAGCCGCTGCTGCCACACAGGGGGCGGCCATTGACGTGCCGCTTTGGGAAAAATAATCTGAGTCTGAACGACGGTAGGTCGATAGGATTTCAAATCCAGGGGCGGCCAAATCCACGGATGTCGCCCCGTAGTTGTAACCGCCGTAAGTGTCGCTGCGGGTCGAAGCCATCACCGAAATGATGTTGTCCAGGGCGAAGCTGGCGGGATAGCGGGGCGATACATCAATGTCGGTGCCGCTATTGCCCGAAGCAGCCACCACAAGGATGCCGGCACTGCGCAAGCCCCAGAAGGCATTGGAGAGCACCGTGTTCATCGGCCCCGGCGTCTCGAAGCTGCAATTAACGATACGCGCGCCGTTGGTCTTGGCGTAATTCAGGCTGCCGATCAGGTCGTCCAGGAAGCCATTACCAGATCCATCCAGGAATTTGCACGCCATGAGCTTGACGTTCCAAGCCACACCGCTGACTCCCAAGCCATTGTTTCCGACTGCGCCGAGGATTCCGGCGACGTGCGTGCCGTGGCCGAAATCATCGGTCGGAACGCCATTCGGGGTGACTGGGACGGTGTTGATTCCGTGAATGTCGTCAACGACACCGTTGCCATCGTCGTCGATGTTGTTGCCGGGGATCTCTCCGGGATTCACCCAGAGATTGGCCAACAGATCCTGATGCGTCAGGCGAATGCCGGAATCAATGATCGCCACGACAATGTTGCTTGCTGAGTTCGAAATATCCCAGGCCTCCGGCGCGTCGATATCCGCATCGAACAAGCCAAAGCTTTGACCGAAGTTGTTCAGATGCCATTGGTCGCCGTTGACGGTTCTGGGGTCATTGGGCAGGGAGCACGCTTTGAACATGATGTTCAGGTCCGCTGCCTCCACGAGTCCGCTCTGGCGATATAGGGTGACCAATCCTTGTGCTGACATCCCGGGTGGCACGTCCAGAACTTCAATGTTGCCGAGGGCCGGGAATTTTTTTCGCAATCTCGCTCCCATTCGCCCGTGCAAACGATCCAGATCAATTCTCCGGCCGGCCTTGGGTATGATGAGAATGCGATCTTCGCGATAGCTGGCTCCTCCAGCCAGATGGCTGATGCGCGGCACCTGCTGGGCCGGGGCCGTCGTCGCCCCGGCGACAAACAATGACAAAAGCACGACATGCCGCACTTTCAATAAATTCCACGACATTTTGCTTGGCATTTGCTGGCCCAGAATCTAACACAGTCCCGTTCTTTGAAAACGACCGGATCCATTTTTGTTTCCGGCAAAGATGCAGCCCAACGTCAGGGAACCCCGTGAGATTCGGGGACGGTTGCGCCACTGTAATGGGATACGAATTCCAACTGCCTTTCCGGCAACGGACAGGCAGAGAGCGTCACTGATCACGCAAGTGTATCGGGAAGACGGGAACAAGGTTTAAGCCCTAAGTCAGGATACCGGTTGGGTTGTGCTCGTCATGGTCGCATCATTTGTGCGGCCGACTTCTCCGACAAAGAGAAGGATGAGGCCAGCCTCCGGATCTGTTTTCCGGAGGGCTCGTCGAATGCCTTCATTCTCCGTTTTGCCGGGGTCTGGAGGTTTTTAATTTCCAACCCCGCACTGGTCTCCTGTTCCTAAACCGAATCCGCCCATCCAGGCGGAAGACAGAAAGAGATCAGTCGTATGTTCAAGACATGCTCATTCCTGCTGGCTGTTGCCAGCCTTGTCCTTCAATCCCAAGCCGCGTCGTTCTATGCGGGCCAAATCGTCAACTACGATCCCGGCACCGGCTATGCCACGGAATTCAGCACTGGACTCGGTTATGTGGTTCCCACAGCGGCGCTTGGTCAACCGCAGCGCGACACCCCCTTCGGGGCGGTAACTCCGTTCAACCCTCCTTATTCCCGGAACGACCTTGTTTCTCTCGGCGTGAATGGAACCCTCACAGTCAGTTTCGACAGCCCGATCTTCAATGACGCGGCCAATCTATTCGGCTTGGACTTCATCATATACGGCAGTGCAGGTTTCATCGACGCCAACTATCCGAATGGCCAGACCGACGGAGGCGCTTCGATGTTTGGCCAAAACCCCGGCATTACCCGGGTTTCAGTCAGCACAGGGGATGGGATTTTTTACACGCTCAATCCATTGTACGCTCCGGTCGTGGACGGATTATACCCGACCGATGGCGCTGGTATCTTCGGCCTGCCAGTCAACTCCTCGCTCAGACAGAGGGATTTTGCCAATAAATCGATGGCTGAAATTCGAACGCTTTACGCAGGTTCGGCGGGTGGTACAGGCTATGACCTGTCTCATGCGATTGATGCCAACGGAAACTCGGTAAACTTGTCCTCGGTCAGCATGGTGCGGGTGGATGTGTTGAGCGGACGTGCGGAAATCGATGCGTTCGCTGTGGTGCCTGAGCCTGCCGCTTGGGCGATTGGCGGCCTTGGCTTGGTGTTGGTCTGGGCGGCGCGGCGGCGCAGCCGCCATTGATTCGCGTTCTCAACCTGTGATCTCGCAGAGCAACGCCGCCATGCTTAAAAAACATCCTGCGCCCGATGCCTCAAGCCGATGGCGACTCCACGTCCGGCAACGCGGCGATGCCCCGCGTATCAGGTGTGCGGTGGGGCGCTTCATATCGCTTATCCTCCTGTTCGCCGCCTCGCTGTGCGAGGCGGCGAGTTGGAGCGAGAATTTCGCCAGCGACCCAATGGCCCGCGGATGGCGGGTTTTCGGCGACGCGTCTCTGTTTCGCTGGAATTCGACGAACCAGAATTTGGAAGTGACGTGGGACTCGTCGCGTACGAACAGCTATTTCTATCGTTCACTGGACACAATTCTGGGGAAGGAGGATGAATTCCAGTTCTCCTTCGATCTCAGAATGGCCGGAATCAGCGGCGGCATCAATCCGGAGAAGCCCTTCACCTTTCAACTGGCACTCGGATTCCTGAACTTCGGCACGGCCACTCGCACGAACTTCATTCGTGGCTCTGGGACTGACGCTGGCAATCTTGTTGAATGGAATTACTTCCCGGCGTTCCTCCAATTCGCACCGACCATCGCTCAAGTCATCGTCAGCACCAACGGACAGTGGTTCTACAACCACGACAACCTGCGTGAATTGACACTGAATGATCTTTTTCACGTCACGATGGATTTTCGCGATCAAACGCTCACTACAAAGGCGACCCGCAATGGCCTTCCTTATGGAGAGCCTCAAACGATTGTTCTCCTTGGCTCTGGAGTTGATTTCAGGGTCGATACCCTTGCGGTGTCCAGTTACAGCGACGTCGGCCAGGAGCCGGCCTATGAGGGGTCAATTCTCGCGCATGGCACCGTGGACAACATTGCAGTCGTGCTCCCGCCACCTCCAATAACCAATCTCACGATTCGGTGCATCGAAGGGAAATGCCAGGTTCAGTTTCAAAGCTCCTCGCGCTGGCGCTATGCGCTGGTGAGCACGGAGGGCTTCGATTCGTGGCGTGCCGTGACTACGCCCGCTGAGGGTAATGATGGGATAATGATTCTGGAGGATGCTTCGCCTCAGCGGAGAGCCGTATTCTACAGAGTGGAGGCAGCTCGTCGGTGAACAGACTTTGCCAAAGTCAACCGACCGACCGTAAACAGGCGTTTACCTTGATCGAATTGCTGGTTGTCATTGGGATAGTTGCTGTCTGCGGTTCACTGCTAATGCCCGCTTTGATTAAGGCAAGAGCATCTGCTCAACGCGCGACATGCGTCGGCAATCTGCGGCAGCTTGGTTATGCCGCAATCATGTATTCAGACGACAACGAAGGCCGGGCTTTCCGCTACTCATTTGGCTCAACCAACGGAGGCAAACTTTACTGGTTTGGCTGGCTCCAAGATGGTCCAGAGGAGTCGCGGGAGTTCGACTTAACAAAAGGAGTCCTTTGGCCTTACCTTCAAGCGGGAGGTGTCGAACTGTGTCCTGCGCTCCAGTACCACGCAACTCGCTTCAAACGCAAAGCCAAGGGTGCGGCATACGGCTACGGATACAATCTCCACTTGGCAGGCAGCAGCACCACAGAACCATCGAATCTAGCGAGTCTGATTCGTCCGTCTGAAATAGCTCTGTTCGCCGACGCGGCGCAAGTAAACACATTTCAAGCACCGGCTTCCCCGACAAATCCGCTATTGGAAGAATTTTACTATATCAACACCACCGAAAGAACCACCCACTTTCGACATCAGCGCGAGGCACTGGTTGTATTTTCGGACGGACATGTGACTGGCGAGATTCCACTGACCGGATCGCTCGATTCACGCCTTGCCGACGCGCGAGTTGGCCGATTGCGGCCTCAATGCTTGCGAGAAGAATAGACAATCTGAGATCAATTGAGAGCGCCATGAATGATTATGACTAATTCTAATGCGCGATCAAATTGAGCCTACGAACGCAACCGGACTTCATCCCGGCTTTGGTTCCATGTTTTGATTAGTCTCATCTTGAACGCGAC
>JAWXCH010000156.1:0-14177 GCA_034440595.1 Planctomycetota bacterium
ATATATAGGTAAATCTTGATGCCAAACTTATCGGCCCGTTCTACCAGCTTGCGCAGATTTTCCAGTCGTGCTTCGTGCCCTTCGCCAAATTCTGGAAACGTTTTTCCTCCGGTAACAAGCTGCCGCAGCACCACATGTAGCCAGACTCCGTTCACCCCGCGCGCTTGCAATTTTTGCAATAGCCCATCGGGAAATGGATCGACCTTGGGATTGCTGAGTGGATCGCCAAACAGAGCAAAGTAAGAGTAGACAATCCGTGGCGGCTCGTCCTTCGCAGCAGTTTTCGCGGCCGGTTGATTGTCGTTGGATTTCTTTGGTTCTGGCTTCGGGTCAACGCGGCTGAGGTCGGTGACAAACTTGAATCGCTCCTCGCCCGGTTGAGCCAATTTATCGCCAAAGTGTTTATGAATCAGCGACTTGATCTCGGCAGCTCTTTTCTTGGCAGCGGCGTCCGGCTCGCGATACACCACCGGTGGAGAATTCGGCTTCAGTCGACCAAGCTTGATCCATAAAAAGTCATCCTCGCGTAGCCGCAACTCCAACTCCTCCGCAGCAATGTTCAATAGCGTCACCATCTGATCGAACGGCAACAGGTGCCAGTTGCGACGGATGAGCGTCACATAACCTCGCTCGTCCATCTGCGCCGGCACTGGCATAATTTTTGGCAGACCCATCGAGGTTGCTATTGCCGTCACTTTTTCGGGCGTGGTTTTCAACACCTTGGCCAGACGTTCTGGAGTCGCCAGTCCCCAATTGCGAAACACCACGGCATAAACCGAGTTGGGAAAATGGGGACCGGGGATCGGTGCCTTGTCCGAGACGGCCGGCAACTCGGCAGCTTGCAGTTGCGGCTCACGGTGATCCAGTGCAAAGGCACTTAGAAGCGCGACGATCATTGTCCATAGCAACCGATGCCGCGGTGCACCCTGGCTATTGGTCGATGAACACTGAATGGATGAAATCTGCGGATGTTTCATGGGAGAGACTCTTCAGATGCTTTAGGAAGTGCGCGGCAAGCTTGTTCGACTTGTTCAAATGGTCTAGACCTGAATTGTCGTCAGAGATTGCGGACGATGCAAACCTATGGCGCAGAATATTTGGCAAGAATCAAAATAGTATGAGTTTGGCGACATTCCAGTGAACTGGCGGGGACGATACATCGCAATCCATACTCTGTTTGCTGTCAGCGGCGTTGCTCAAATCTCGCCGCGCGCCACGCGCATATCGTGCTCGGCCATGCTAGTGACCAAGGTTTCAAAATCGATGCGCGGTGCCCAGCCGAGTCGCGTGCGGGCCTTGGTGGCATCCCCCAGAAGCGTATGCACTTCCGCCGGGCGATAGAACGCCGGTTGCGAGACGACATGGTTTCGATAATCCAGGCCAACGGCACTGAACGCCGCTTCACAGAATTCGCGCACCGAATGCGTCTTTCCGGTGGCGACCACATAATCGTCCGGCACCGGCTGCTGCATCATCAGGTACATTGACTGCACATAATCCTCGGCATGCCCCCAATCGCGATGCGCATCGAGATTGCCCAGCGGCAATTCGCGAATTTGACCCAGCTTGATTCGCGCCGCATACGACGTGATCTTGCGCGTGACGAATTCGTACCCACGCCGTGGGGACTCGTGATTAAACAGAATGCCCGAACAGACAAACATGCCATAAGCCTCGCGGTAGTTGCGCGCCATATGAAAGCCGGTCAGCTTGGAAATGCCATACGGTGATCGCGGTGCAAACGGTGTCAGTTCGTTTTGCGGAGACGAGGGTGCATTGCCGAACTGTTCGCTCGATCCGGCAAAGTAAATCTTGCACTTGGGCGTGGCCTGGCGTGCCGACTCCAACAGATAGTGCGTGCCGTCGATGTTGGTTGAAAAAGTTGAGAAAGCATCTTCAAACGAATGCGAGACGAAGCTTTGCGACGCCAGATGATACAGTTCGTCGGGTTGCGTCCGCACTATCGCCGCAAACAAGCTGGGAAAACTCTCCAAACTGGCCGCGTGCAGTTGTATGCGGTCAAGAATGCCAGAGAGGCGCACCAGTCGATGTGACGGGTCCTCCAGCGCCACGCGGCGGACAATGCCGTGAACTTCGTACCCTTTGCTCAACAGTAGTTCTGCCAGATAAGAACCATCCTGGCCAGTAATTCCGGTGATGAGCGCGCGTTTCAAGTGGTTAGTCCTTTAGGAATCGTGTTAGGCGGGATAACCGAGGCGGGGACACTGACCCGACGCGCAAAGTCTGTTGCCTTTCACTCCGTGAAAGAGCACTTGCTTGCAAACGTATCGTCGTTCATTTTGATTTTGAACGTAGTTCCATGCAAGGACACTCTTTCGCGGAGCGAAAGGCGACTGTTGCTAATAGCCTACGATCCCGCCCTGCGCTATACCAGTCCCCATTTCTTGCGCAAAAACCATTCGCCGCTCAGCAGCCCGACTATCAGCAGAAAGTACCACGGCTTATCCCAAGGCGTATTCTTGGTCTGCCTCTCGACTTGCAGTTCGGCGGGCTTCTCCTGCAGCTTCCGGAACAGTTCTCCCAGTCGCTCGGGGGCGATCGCTTCGCCATCGGGCGTCATCTTGGAAAGCGAGGCCATCATGGCTGGTCGTGCCGCCGGATTGTCCAATTCCAAATCCTGATACTGCACGGTAAACCGCCCGCTCCCCCGTTCGGTCCCTGAGGTGACGACGATTTGATAATCCCCCGCCTCCTGTGTGTCGTTAAATGAGCCAACTGCGTGGTCCCCTTCCCGCGAAAGTTGCACCGGCCGCTTCTGTCCGTTTGGCAAAATGACCTCAGCGGTATAGGTGGCCTTGGCAATCGCTTCGGGCTGCTTGGAGCGTATCCCGGCAGAGAACTCAACACGTCGACCAGGACTATAGCGGCGCTGATCGAGCTTGACCCACACCGAGCCGGCGGTCGATTCATCCACCTTGGCCAGCCAGAGGATCACTTGCCGCCAAAAGCGTTTGTGCATGTCGCCAAAACCTTGCATGGCCCATTGGTAGGTGGTGTCCCCGGCAAAGGCCAGCACGCGGCCATTGCCCGGCTCGATCGCGGCCAACAGGACTTGATTGGCGTCTGTGACGGCCAGTGGTTTGGCGTTCTGTTTCAGACTGCTAAAATTATTCGCCCCCTTGAGCGGCGGAAGTTTCTCCCACTCGGCCCGATTGGTCGCGCGCGGCCCTAGCTGCATGAAAGAGACCGAATCGCCAAATCGTTTATCGGGTAGCATACGGATCGGGCCAGGAATATGCACGTTGGGATCCGAAATCGCCGGTTCATCAAATTGCTGACGCGTTTTCCTAGCGACATCGTCGACTTCGATCGGCAGAATATCTTTCAGTGGCGTGTCCTGATAACCGCCGGGCCAGAAACTGTGGTAGCCCCCCAGCATGATCAGCCCTGCACCTTGATCGACCGCTTTGACCAATGCTTCCAAATCTTGCTTGCGAAAGAACTCTGAATCCAAGTCGCCAATGATATAGACATTGTACTTGCCGGGCTTAAACCATTCGCTGTTGTCCTCGCCCCATTTTGCACGATCACGCGCATCGCGCAGTTCAAACGTCACCTGGATATCTGGCGAGGCGTTGAGTGCCCGCTTCAGATGAGTCAGCTCGGGGCGCGGCAGACCTTCCAGATAAAGGACATTCAATCCACCCTCCAGCACGGTAACAAACGTGCTTAGCTCGTTGTTGCTGGTCACCAGCTCGCTCGTGCCAGGGGGAGGAATCGCGCGGAGCGTGATTTTCTTTTCGCCTGCGGAGAGGGGAACGTAAATCATATCGACCGGAATCTGCTCCCCTTCCGAAGTGACTTTGATCGTCTTCGAGGAAACGACCTCCATCTTGCCCGGTGCTGTTTCAAACAGCAGTTGCACGGTGATATCTTCGTTGGTCAGCCCGCTGGCACGCAGGTTTCCGGAGATTTGCAGTTCGTTCTTCACATAAACGGTCGGACTGACGACCAGATCGGTCACCGCCAGATCACGAGACTGACTCACCGAACGGTCCTGACCAAAAGTCACCGTGTAAAGGGGCGCACCCAGATCGGCCAGGCGACGGACTGCATCCTGTGGTGGCAGATCGCGAGGGGTAAATGCTTGATGTGCGCCGTCGGATAGCAGCACCATCGCTGCAATTCGTTTGCCCGACTCGCGGCGCAAAATGTCGTCGATTGCCGCACCGATCGCGGTCTGTTTGCCGTCTGGAATATCACCTACATCCAGTTTTCCATCAGAAAAATCGATTGGCGTAAGGTCGGAATCAAACGTATAGACCTTGATTTCAAAATTCTCTTGCAGCTTCTCCAGCTCGGGCATGGCTTCTTCCAGTCGCTGACGCAGATTTGCCCAGCGAGTCTGAGCGCTCAGCCCCGCATCGGCCACGCTCATACTGGTCGAACGATCGGCCAGCACGACCACGGTGGCCGGAAGTTGCTTGTATTCGGCAATGATAAATGTTGGCCGAAACATGGCCAGCACAACCAGGAAAAACACCGTCAACCGCATGCCTAGCAGCAAATATCGCCGCCGACTGGTCAAACGCCGCAATTCAGAACTGAGCAGCATCAGCGACGCCAACAGCGCAGCACCGACCAGCATGACAAGCGTCGTGCTATTGAACACCGGGCTGATGTGCCAGTCACCCATGACCTTTGATTGTAGCTATACGAGACTAATACAAAACGTTTGCTGATGCACCCTTATCGACTAGTAGGTAAAGGAGGTGGCTTGGGCGCATTGGAAGCAGGAGGCATGGCCGGAGGAATCGGCGGTGCGCCTGACGATGGACCACTAGAAGCAACGCCCACGAAATCACCAGTAGATCCAGCACCCACTTCCGCAAGTTCTGGGCGTGGCACTGGTTTGATTTTGGCTTGTGGAATCTGGCTATCCGGCACCGCCAGCGACTTCTTCGGATCCATGCCGACGGTATTATCCCGCCGATAGAATCGATTGGACAAAAATTGCTCGGTCCCCAGCGCAAGTGCAACCAACAAAATCAGCAACGGGTACAACTCGACACCAACTCGACCCAGGCTGACATCGCGCGTGATCTCTTCCTGGTTGCGTGCCAGTCGGTATTTCTTCTCGCCCAGCACTTGATCCAGGGTTTCTTTACTGACACGCTCCAACTCGGTCGCGCTGGCAGGAATATTGGCCGTGAAGCCGCGACTGACACCGGAGTCCGTGCCCCCCGCTTGAAGTTGATAGTTGCCAGGGAGATTTGTCGAACTGATGGTCAGCGTCCCTAGCTTTTGGTCGATGGTTTGCGGAATCGAAATATCATCGGGCATCCGCAGGCTAAACAGCATCGTGCGCGCCTCTTCCGGGATCTGTAAAATGACCGACTCGCCGGTCAAATAGTTCAAGCGACTGCTGGCACTGCCGACCAGGTACGACGTGGCTTCGTTCACCAGTACGAAAGCCGGCCACACATTGAACCCAGTGGCAATCTGGTTCCACCCGTCGTAGTCGTCCGCTCGTTCTGAAATCGGCGTGGTCATGGTCAAGACAGTGCCACGACCGATGTGCTGCTCGACCAGCGCCGGCTTGTCATTGTTGAACGGGATGATGGTATTGACACCTTCGGCCAATTTCTCGAATTGCCAATATTTGTAGACTGGATAAGCACGCCAGGGAACTTCTCCTTCAGTACGGCTAAACCCGGCCAGCGCCGGGTGGCGCAAATCGAGCGGTGCCAAATAGAGATCATCGGTGGAACGTGCCTGACGCAACAGTGCACCTGGAAGAACCTTCAGCGCAGCGGGCGAGTTGAACTCTTGCAAATTGGTGAGAGCACCTTGCCCTAGAAAAATCGATAGGCCACCTCCTTGCTCCACGTAGCTGTACAGCTTCTCCCAAACGGCAGCGTCTAGCGGCGGCGGATCAAGCAGACAGATCGCCGAATACTGCTCCAGCGGCCGAGTGGCTAACTTGTCAAACGCCACAGCGGTAACATCGAATTTCCCTTGATCGTATGCCTGCGGGCTAAGCGCCTCGCTGAGGAAACGTGCATGATCGGCAACCGGTGCCGATGCAGCAATCAAAACTGGCCACGCCTTATGGACTTCGACAGTAAAGTACCGGATATTATTTGCCGGCAGCGCGTCGTCACCCACGATTTGCAAGAACCCTTGATGCGTGCCAAGATCGAGGCCCCGTAATGTGAACTCGGCACGAGTCGCGTTTCCCGGCTGCCAGTTGAACGAACGCTGATCGCGCTTCTCGCGCTTGCCGTTGGGGTCCAGCATATACAGCTCAACCATCCGTTCCTCGCCGGGACCAATTCGACTCAGAAAAGTTCCAATTGTGACTGGCGCTTGCCTGGCTATAATCTGCGCCGAGAGGTCGACATTTCCCAGCGCGAAATCGCGCGGATCCTCGACCCCGACATCGATGATGTAAATCGCTACGTCGCGATACTTCTCCAATCGTGCGCGAAATCTATCTGCACCGTCGGCGGGCCAGCTTGCCTTGGAAAGGTCCGTGAAGACATACGCCTCTTTGCGTTGCTTATCGCTGTCGTTGACCAGTTGGAGTGCGGAATTCAGCACTTCATAAAACGGCTGCGCGGCAGTGGCAATGGCCAGCCGCCCGATACGTTGCCGGGCAGCCCCATTATCCACCGCAAAAGCATCGGCCAGACGCGAAGACTCGACCACGGCGATTTCGCTATCGGCCGGCAACTGCGGAAGGAGCCAGTCCGCCGTTTCTTGTGCCAGGGCGAGCCGCGTTTTGTTTTCGTGCCGATACTCCATGTGTGCCGCCGTATCGAATACGAACGCGGCGGCAATGGGTGCCTCTTGATCCCCAAGAACACCGCTGGCGCTCTTCAAACTAGGACGCGACAGCGCGAAAGCCAATAGCAGGATGGCCAGACAACGGAGTAGCAGCAGTAAAATATGCCGCAACTTCAAGCGGCGACGATTGGCTTCTTCGCGCTTTTGAATGAAACGGAGCGCCGGAAACATCAAATGCTTGGGCTGGCGGCGCATGATCAAATGCAACACCACCGGCACCGCGACCAGCGCGGCTCCTCCGAGAATCAGTGGTGTTAAGAATGTCAGGCCCATGAATTACTTCGTCTGTCTATAGTCAGCAATCATCCACACTCATTAACCCGAACCGCTCGCTTCAAATCTACGCTCTTTAATTTTTACCGCAGAGAACGCAGAGAATGACGCAGAGAAGAACCACGATCTACTGTGTAGTTCGTCCCGTATATATTTACTCGTGCCGCCATTTTTATTCTGTTTAGCAAACAAGGATAAACAGGATGCACAGGATAAAGATTAAATCGCAACCGGAGGCCGCATTTCTTCTCTGCGTTTCTGCTCCGTGCCCTCTGCGGTAAAACTAATTGGTCCTCTACCCACGCTGCCTCCGTTTCAACAAATACTCCGTCAGTGCCCGATCGAACTGCATGCTCGTATCGATCTGCACGTAGTCGATGCCACTCTGAAAGCATTGCTTACGATAGTTCTCGCAAAAGGCCTTCACCTCCTGCAAATAGTCGGCGCGGAAGCTGTCGGCGTCGACTTGCATCTTGTCGTGGCTTTCCGGCTCTTCAAACTCCACCATGCCACCAAATGGAAAGCGAACTTCAGCCTCGTCCAGAATATGGAACAGGATCACATCGTGCCCGCCGTGTCGCAGGCGACGAAGCGACTGTAGCACCGGCTCGGGGTCTGTCAGCAAATCGCTGAACAACATCACTAGGCTGCGGTGTCGTAACATCGCCGCGACTTGCTGCAAACTACGACCAATATCGGTCGGGCCGGTCGGCTCCAGCTTGGCCAGCATCGACAACACCTGCCCAAGCTGCGTCCGCTTGCTTTTGGCGGGCAGGCTCTGGCGGATTTGATCATCAAACGTGATCAAACCCACCGGGTCCTGCTGCTGCACCATCAGGTAACAGAGTGCCGCGGCCAGGCAGATGCCGTACTCAAATTTCGTCAGCTCCTGGCGATAGGTGTATCCCATCGATTTGCTGAGGTCCATCACCAGGTAGCCCGTAATGTTGGTTTCGGCCTCGAATTTCTTGATGTAGTACTTGTCGGTCTTGGCATAGACCAGCCAGTCGATATCGTCCGGGTCGTCCCCCGTGGTGTATTTGCGGTGTTCGCTGAATTCGACCGAGAACCCATGGAACGGGCTGCTATGCATCCCCTGCATGAACCCCTTGACGATGAACTGCGCGCGCAAGTCCAGCCGCGCGATCTGGCGGATGACTTCCGGCTTCAGATATTTTTCGACGGTGGACATACGGGGTGAAGGGGGATGAGATTAGTTCTACGGTGAAAAACCGGCGCCGGTTCAGCAGTAAACCACCAAAAACCCAACTGGCATCAGCGGTTACGATTTCTCGCTAAGTACAAACCGTGGCCAGCCCAGTGCATCGCGGTCCCTGTCCAGCCGATACCAGCAGTCGAGTACTTCTGAACGCTGAAAACCGTCTGCATCTGATTTGGTAACGGCGAACCCGTCGCTGCCACGCCGGTGAATTGTGAATCGCAACTGCTCACTTCTGGCATCGATGAGCCACCACTCCAGTACCCCAGCTTGAAAGTAAAGGGGCGGTAGCCGGTGCGTATCTTTTTCAACGGACGAATCACTGACAATTTCGACGATCAGATCCGGTGCTCCTTCGATCTCAACAAAACGGTCTCTGTCTCCACTAGCCTTGGGAACAAGTCGCACGCGTTGCGATTCAACTGCCTGATGCGATAGGTAGACGATATCCGGCTCGCTCGATACGCCCGCCTCTGGACAACTGACCCGCGTGCTATCAGTCCAAACCGATCCACAGTCCAGTTGCCGCACGCGTTGATGGATGGCGGAAGCAACTTCGATCTTGAGCGAGCCGTGTGAAAACAGGTCTTCCGGCGACATATCGACCTCAATGGAACCTGTCAGGTAATCGATCCGCCCGGTCTGAGGAAACTGCGGTGAGTGAACCCAGGCGCAGAACTCGTCCCAGCCGTGAATGAACGGGACGGTAATTCGGTCTTCAAAGGTGACGGTGTTGGACATGGGATTACAACTTTTTATCGCCCCCGTATAAACTCGTTCAACTAGCAACCAGCAGCTTGGGCCATGTCGAGCATGACCTCGAACATTTCATTCAAACGAGGACAACGTTTGGCGGCCAACTCAGGATCCAATGACTCGAACAGCGATACTCCGGTAGCTGTTTTCTTGTAGTCTTGCTGAAGCCGTTCTCTATATATCTGCTTTATTAGTAATGATGGCGGCGTCTGCGAATTAACCGTTTCCGGTTGGGCCGTACTTGCCGGAAATGCTGACCGCGCTTTCACCGGAAAAATCGCAAGGTCACTCAGTAGCCACGCCTCAAGTTCGTGAACGGCAAAAAACATTCGAAATCGGTCGCTTGCAATTTCCTTTTCAAACCATTTCGTTCCCCAATCGTATCGTTCGGCACTGCTTTTCAGGTTCTCAGGAAAGAAGGTCGGGCCGTGTAAGTCGAGCAGCGCTATGACACCGATCACTCCCTCACCTTTCGGCTGCGCCAAATACAGCCGCGATTTAATGACGGCATCTTTCCGAAACCTTCCCCATCCTTTCAATTGCACAGGCTGAATCTTGACGGGCGATTGCAATCTGGGGTCAAGCCAGCGTTTGATGAACTTCTGGAGGCAGCGTCTTTCGGTGTCCCCCTCCACCAAAAGGACGAATTTCATTCCATCGCCTCCAACTCGCCAGTCGCATAGAGACTTCCCAACGAGTACTCATTTAGCCAACTAGCCAGCTTTACTCCGTCCAGAACCTTTACCTTGGTTTGACCCTCCTCCATTTGCGTCACAGTAATCTGTGGGTTCTTGTCACTAAACGCATCCAAGAACGCAATCGAATGCGTGGTGAAAATCACCTGGCACTTCTCAGACGCTGCCTGAGCAAACTCTGCAATGATCGGCAACATGCTGGGGTGCAGGCCGACCTCTGGCTCTTCGATGACAATCAGCGGCGGCGGGTTGGGCGTGCCGAGAATCGCTAGCAAGTACAAGAACCGCAACGTGCCATCCGACATATCTGCCGCCGAACGGTCATGTTTCAAGCTCTTCCAGCGGATACGCATCTGAATCCGCTGGTCCGACGCGGGCACAAACTTCAGTTCTTCAAAGTCGTCTCCAAACGCCGCCCGCATGGCGTCATTGACGTTCTGCTCAAACGGTCGATCCTCGGTGTAAAGCGTGTGGAGCACTTGGAGGACATTCTCGCCATCTTCGTCGACCTGGAGTTCGCGACGGGAGACAACGGAGGTGCGAACGGTGGATCCCTGCCTTGTTTGGAACTGTCTATAGAATCTGGCAATCCGCAAGTACCTCGAAACACCCTTAGCAACGAATACATTGCCCTGGGAAGAGAGGTCAACTGACGGCTCACCACCGGTAAAAGTTGCCAACATACTCTCGTTCCGATGCGAATCCATTCCGTCTGGATCACTTACCGCAATTGACAAAATATTTATCCCTTCGTCATTCCGAACGAAAAGTGCCACCTCCTCATCCCCCATCCATTCTTGCGGCCCTTCCATTGCAGCCTCTTCACTAACTTCAACAGCAAAACGGCCTGTCAGTTGCTCGTAAACCTGGTACTCACCACGGAACCGATCAATCGCAACACCGGTGCGCAACTGAATAGCAAAAGCCGCTTCCTTAGCAAGGGATATTGGCGGATCAATGTCCAGTCCCACTGAAATCAGCGGGTCATCCGACCCGTCCCACCGCAGTGTCCATAAACCTCCCTCCTGATTTACAAACTTCGACAACGTCCCCCTCGCACACGCACTCAACAACTCAATCGCCTTGATCAGATTCGACTTTCCGCTTCCATTCGGGCCGATCACAATGTTCAGCGCAGCCGGTTTCCACTCCACCTCTTTCAGGGAGCGAAAGCCGCTAATGTTGAGTTGCTTGAGTGTGAACATTGTCTTGTACCAACTAAATCGAAATGATTTGTCGCGGCCTTTTCACTGCTGGGCAAGCCCCCCGCCTTCGCGAGGGCAGGCAGCAGTGGCACCCAAATTTGCTGACTTCTACCCCCGCTTCTCAAACTTCGGAATCTCCGGGGGCTGAATCTCATTGAGCAATTTCTGAATCACCCCTTCGCTCGTCATCCCCTCGGCCTGGGCCTGGAAGTTCGTGCTGATGCGGTGCCGCAGTACCGGGGCAGCGACCTTTTTAATGTCTTCAATCGCCACGCTGAACCGACCTTCCATCGCCGCCAGCGCCTTGCCACCGTGGATCAAAAACTGCCCGGCACGAGGCCCGGCTCCCCAATCGACCAACTCACGCACAAACGCCGGGGCTGACTCATCCTTGGGCCGGGTTGCCCGTACTAGCCGTGCGACGTACTTGATGATGTACTCACTGACCGCCACACTCCCCACCAGCTTTTGCAGGTTCACAATCGCGCGGCCGGACAAAATCTTCCGCACCTCTGGCTTTTCGTTCCGTGTGGTCGAACTAAGAATCAACTCCTCCTCCGGTGCCGTCGGGTAGCCCACCTTAATATTGAACATGAACCGGTCGAGCTGCGCTTCTGGCAGCGGGTAGGTCCCTTCCTGCTCAATTGGGTTCTGAGTGGCGATCACAAAAAACGGCTCCGGCAATTGATACGTCGTCTGACCAACGGAGACTTCACGTTCTTGCATCGCCTGCAGTAGCGCTGCCTGCGTTTTGGGCGGAGTTCGGTTTACCTCATCCGCCAGCAGAATGTTCGTAAAGATTGGCCCTTCGACAAAGCGAAAGTTCCGCCGTCCCTGTTCGTCTTCGTCCAGCACGTTGGTGCCCGTGATATCGCTTGGCATCAGGTCGGGCGTGAACTGAATCCGTTTAAAGCCAACATCCAAAATCCGCGCCAGCGTGCTCACCATCAGCGTCTTCGCCAGGCCGGGCACACCTTCCAGCAGGCAGTGCCCGCGCGTAAAGATGGCGGCGAACAGTTGTTCGATGACTTCGTTTTGTCCGACGATGACTTTTTGAAGCTCCTCCTGCATGACCTGCCGATGCTGGGCAAACTCACGCAGGATGTCTCCAAGACTTCGCTTATCTGCGGCCAAGGGTATTCCAATCTGAAAAAGAACCAGGAATTTCGGTGTGCCGAAGGCATCACAACTTGCTACTCTACAACCATTTCCGCCGTCTGTATCCTTAATCTTAGCAGCCCGTGGAATGAATCAACAGGCAGTTGTGGCAGGTGGCCAAATTCTGGCGAACGGCACAGTCAATTTGCGCTCGAAATCAGGCCAGCGCTGCTGATATAATCGCGACAAGCGTACGAATCGCAACCAGCGTACAAAAAGCGCGGTTGCCGCTGCCTTCGCCGAATCCGCCCCGGAACGGAATAATGTTCGGCTTCCCGCTGCGCGCGACTGGGTCGCATGTGGCCCTGACTTGGAATGATTTGCCGACGGCACCAGCAGTCTCTACAATCGAGATATCGCGGATCAAAATCGTCAAATGGAGTTTCAGCGGATGTGCCCTCGCTATCGCCACTGGGCCAGCCTAGTGATCATCCTGGCCACTGTCTGGACGTTGGTTCAGCCCGCCGCCGCCGAAGACCTGACCAGCGAGAAGGTGCGCAAAGCGATCGAAAAAGGAGTCGCTTTTCTCAAACGGAAGCAGAACCCCAACGGCGGCTGGGACGATGCGGTGCCGATGTTTCCCAGTATGCCCAAAGGCGTAACATCGCTTTGCACGCTGGCACTATTGAACGCCGGTGTGCCGCATGACGACGAATGCATTCAGCGCGCCATGAAGCTGCTGCGCGAACAGAAGCCGTCGCAGACCTACTCGGCCGCGCTCAATACGATGGTGCTCTGTATTGTCGATCCGACCAAAGACGCCGCGCTCATCGCACGGAACGTGCGCTTTCTGGAAAAGATTCAGATCAAGGGAGGCCCACGAAAAGGTGCCTGGTCCTACACCAGCGCTGACATAAACAGCGGTGACAATTCTAACGCGCAGTTTGCGGTGCTGGCGTTGTACGAAGCACAGCGCGTCGGCGTTAAGGTCGACCCGGCAGCCTGGAATATGGCCTACCAATATTGGACCAAAAGCCAGAACCAAGACGACTCCTGGGGTTACCAACGTTCTGGGCCTGATAACGACAGCGGCCCCGGCACCGGCAGCATGACCTGTGCGGGGCTGGCCTCACTGCTCATCTGCCAGAGCCAGATCAACGATGGCGACGCCAGCATCGAAGGGGAAGAGGTCCAATGCTGCGGTGCAAAGCTACCGCATGAAAAGGTCGAAGGTGCCTTGAAATGGATCGGCAAAACTTTCACGGTGCATGACAACCCTTCGCTGGTCGCAAATGCTGGGCGCGGGTGGCATCTATATTATCTCTACGGAATCGAACGTGTCGGCCGCCTGAGTGGGCAGCGCTTTCTGGTCGGTGGAGACGGTGAAAAACGAGACTGGTACCGCGAAGGGACTGAAAAGCTGCTCACGATGCAGAAGTCCAATGGCGAGTTTCAAGGCAAACAGGCCGTCGAGGAAAAGCCAGAAATCGGCACCAGCTTGGCACTCTTGTTTATCTCAAAGGGTCGCCGCCCGGTCGTGATTGGCAAGTTACAGCACGGTAAGGGGAATGACTGGAATCGCCACCGCGCCGATGTCGCCAACCTGACCACCTATGTCGAAGGAAAGTGGAAGAAAGACTTTCCCATCGGGCTATCCTGGCAAGTGGTTGATTCCAAACTAGCCACGGTCGAGGATCTGTTGCAGTCGCCGGTACTATTGATCAATGGCAGCACCACTTTGGATATCAGCGAAGAAGAAATCAAGCGTTTGCGCGATTACCTCGACCGCGGCGGATTGATTGTCGCCGAGGCCTGCTGCGAGAACTCGCGCCAGTTTGATGTCAGCTTCCGCGCACTGATGGAAAAGGTGTTTGCCGATCGGCCAGAACATCGCTTGAAGCTGCTCACGGCAGACCACCCAGTTTGGTACGCCGAAGAACGTGTGGCCCCCGATCAACAGCGACCACTGCTGGGCATTGACTACGGTTGCCGGACTTCGGTGATTTATGCGCCACCCCCTCGTGATGGAGTCGATCCGCCCGGCAATCTCTCGTGCTATTGGGAACTAGACAGCGGCTCGCTGCGCAAGCGATCCGATAAAATCCAGCAGCAGATCGACGG
>JAWXCH010000157.1:0-19941 GCA_034440595.1 Planctomycetota bacterium
CTTCCACTGCCGCCAATGCTAGCAATACCACATTTAGTACTTGCTAGCTGACCAAAAACACAAAGTGACCTTGATTCGTCAAATTGCAAAAGTCCAGTTTGAAGCCCGGTACAAGGCTATGCTCGAAGAGGCAATCGCTCAGGATGGGCTGATCGCCATGGCGGTCCTGGCACCGGGCTGGGAAAACGATTACGAGGGGCGTCCGTCAATTCAGTCTATGGCTTGCTTATGCAAGGTTGCCACGCACCATCAAACATCCGAAGGGACTTATAATGTGCTGATGGTCGGGCTCAAGCGAATCGAGGTTGTACGCGAACTACCTCCCGATAAATCATTTCGCGAAGCGGAAGTTCGTATACTGCACGATGAATATCCGGAAGGGACAGGCATCGACCGCCTGGATTGCCAGCGCAAGCTGTTGCAGTTGTTCAAGCAAGTGTTGCCCCGTTTGCCAGAGGGTTCAGACCAACTGGAGTCACTGCTTGGCCAGCAAATACCGCTCGGCATGTTGACTGATATTATCGCTTACACGCTGGACTTGCCGCTTGAATTCAAACTGCTGCTACTGGCACAACCGAATGTCGACATTCGAGTGCAACGACTGTTTGACTACTTGTCTACTGTTGGAGTAGATACGACCGGCCGCGAGTTTCCTCCACCGTTCAGCTCCAATTAACTGACCGAGTGGCCTGTCATTTACCTTACTTTTTGATCGCAAGAAACCTGTTCCATGTCTGAACTTCCTCCTGCTGATGCTGGTAGTCTGTCTGGCGAACTGGATGAGCCGAATGATGCCATGCTTAAAGCGATGGCGCAGTATCCGCAAGTGGATCTGCCGCGAATCCAACGCGCCGTGCGCGAGATTTTAGCGGCTGTGGGCGAGAATCCTGACCGCGAGGGGTTGCTGGAGACACCAGCCCGCGTGGCGCGGATGTATGCCGAACTGTTCAGTGGTTTGCATGAGGAACCGGCCGAACACCTGAAGAAGTTCTTTACCGAAACGTATGACGAATTGGTGCTGGTTCGCGACATTAGCTTCAACAGCATGTGCGAGCATCACCTATTGCCGTTTATCGGTGTTGCTCACATCGGGTACATTCCCAATGGTAAGGTAATCGGTCTGAGCAAACTGGCGCGAGTGGTCGAAGTGGTTTCACGCCGCCCGCAGGTGCAAGAGCGGATGACGGAAACAATCGCACAGTTGCTGATTCAAGAGTTGAACGTAAAGGGAGTTGCGGTGGTCGTTGAGGCGTCGCACTCTTGCATGACGATTCGTGGAATTCGCAAGCCCGGCAGTTTGTGTGTTACCTCGGCCATGAAGGGGCTGTTCCGTTCCAATGTCTCCAGCCGAGCCGAAGTGATGACACTGATCTATGGTGGCCGTAAATAGTTCCACCGTGGTCGCACAGGCTTACTAGTTCGTAGCAATGGTTTTTTGATGCCGCTTTTGACTCAGTTCGTTTTGCGTCTCGGTTTTGGTTTGGCGTTGTCCATGGCCTTGACCTCGCCGCGACACGTCACGAGTGGCTACTTTCGCAATCATCTGTATGTACTGCTCGGGCTGAACGTGCTGGTCTGCCTGGTTGCGTTCAGTGGCAGTGACTACGTGTTATTAGCGCCGTTGCTAGTTGCAGCCGTGGCCAGTTACGTTGGGGCGGCCTGTTGGCTGTATGAGAAATCGCTGGCTGGAATTATTTCGCTGGTTATCGTAGCTGTCGCCGATCTGGTTGGTGCCTGGTTGCAACTTTTTGCACCGGTCGCCAATGTCGTTACTACTTCAAGTCAAGCCGCGCCCGTTTCGCCAATCGCCACATTGCTCCTGGCCTTGGATCCCCTGTTAGCAGGGCTGCTGCTAGGGAGCACCGCTGCTGCAATGTTCCTTGGTCACTGGTACCTCAATACGCCGACGATGGAGTTGGCTCCCTTGAATCGCTTGTTGAACTGGATGGCCCTGGCGGTCGCTCTGCGTGCGGTTGCCTGTGCAGTCGGCCTGGGACTATTGCTCTATCACGGAGACGCTCTGCCGAATTTGTATCTGCTTGCACTTCGCTGGATCGCCGGAATTGTAGGGATGGTGGGTGTGATCTGGATGACCAAGGAAACACTGAAAATACCGAATACGCAGAGCGCAACTGGTATTCTGTACGTAGGAGTCATCCTGACGTTTCTCGGCGAGTTGATGTCGCAGCTACTGTCACAACAGTCAGCTTTTCCCGTATGATGGAGTAAGGTACTTAGCTAGTGCTGCGACAAGTGGGGTTGTGTGCCACTGGCTTTGCCAGTGTGAACCGCTTGAAAACCACAATGTCTCCTCAGCACTGGCGGAGCCAGTGGCACACTGAATTGGGAAGTCTCCACTTACAATGAACCTCACCTACGCCTGTCCATACTGC
Organism: Planctomycetota bacterium; assembly: GCA_034440595.1. Lineage (GTDB taxonomy): Bacteria > Planctomycetota > Planctomycetia > Pirellulales > JALHPA01 > JAWXCH01. Next base: position 2,394 of record JAWXCH010000157.1, read on the forward strand.
GAGCAATCGGTCCGCGTCGAGGTTCCGCCTGACGCGGAGGAATTCGATTGCCCCGCCTGTGGACATGCCAATCAGTTTCCTGCTCGACTATTTGACGACGGCCGGCTTTGCCGCTGCGCTGTCTGTCCGAGTACGGACCTGTTCATGCGGAAGGATTTTCCACAACGTCTGGGGGTGGCCATTGTAACGATCGGGTTCGTACTGAGCAGCATTACTTGGGGGATGGGCTATCCACTTTCGACTTATGCAATTTTGTTTGCAACTGCGCTGATTGATGTGATCTTGTATATCGTCATGCCGAACGTACTGATGTGCTATCGCTGCGGTGCGCAGTACCGTGGCTTGGATACGAGCGAAGACAATAGTTACGAGACGTTTCAACTGGAAACGCACGAACGATATCGCCAACAAAAGATTCGTCTGGCCGAACATCAAGCGACTGTACCAAAACTTCCGACTGATGCCTGATCCTCATTATTCCGCACCACTCCCTTTTTGACCGCGACTCGGCTACTCGCATTCGACCATGGATCAAAACCGTCAACGGATCCAAGATGACCTTCGCGGGTTGTTGCGCGGTGATGTCTTTTGTGACGATATTCACCTGCAGCTCTACGCCAGCGATGCGAGTATTTATCAGATCAAGCCGCTGGGAATTGTCCGGCCTCGTTCCACAAGCGATGTCGCAGTCTGCTTAAACTACGCCGCAGCGCAGCAGATACCCATCACGGCGCGCGGGGCGGGAACTGGTCTGGCAGGCGAGTCGCTGGGTGAAGGGCTGGTGCTGGACTTTTCTCGCTATATGCGCCGCATACTTGCGACCGATCCGGCCTCGGTTCGTGTTCAACCGGGCGTGGTGCTGTCGCGGTTGAATGAACACCTGGCACGCTTTGGCCAATTGTTTGGCCCCGATCCGGCCATGAGCCGTGTCACCACGATGGGGAGCGTGATCTCCATCGATGCCAGTGGCAGTCGCTGGATGCAGTACGGCTCGGCACGGCGGCATATCGAAAGCTTGCAAATTGTGCTGGCCGATGGCGAGGTCATGGAAGTTGGCCGCGAGCCGTTATTTGAAACCGATCCCAAGCCCGAGGATTTGAGGAAACGGCAACTGGTCGACGCCGTGGCCGATTTGCTATCGCGCCGGCAGCGCTTGATTGAGCGCTATGCACCGCGCGCGCTGGTCAATCAATGTGGCTATCAACTCAGCGATGTGTTGACCGATACGCATTTGGACCTGGCACGATTGCTTTGCGGGTCTGAGGGAACGCTAGCGATCGTTACCGAGGCCACGTTGACCACCGAGCCGATCTCGCCATTCCGCGGAGTGGGTCTGCTGTTTTTCGATTCGCTGGAGAATGCTTCTCTGGCAGTGCAGGAGATTTTGCCTTTCAAACCGACGGCCTGCGATCTGCTGGACCGCCGGCATCTGAGTCTGGCGCGTGAGGCGGATGTTTGTTATGAATTGCTGGTCCCTGGTGCCACCGAGGCATTGCTACTTGTGGAACATGCCGGTGCCACTAAGCAGGAGGTTCGCGAGCGATTGATCCAGACGACGGACCATGTCCGTCGCAAGCGACGGCTGGCGTTTGACACGCATGTGGCCTTTGACTTGCGCGATCAAGAGATTTGCTGGCAACTGGCACGCGGTGTCACACCGACACTGCATCGGCTGAAGGGAGCCACGCGGCCGCTGGCGTTTATTGAGGACGTGGCAGTTCCCCCGGATGTGCTGCCGGACTTTCTGGTGCAGTTGCAGAATATTTTGAAGCGTCACCAGGTCACCGCCACATTGTATGGGCACGTCGGGCACGGCCAGCTTCACGTCCGTCCGTTTCTGGATCTCTCGAATGAAGAAGATGTCAGTAAACTGACCGGCCTGGCCGAGGATCTGTATCGTGAGACGCTAGCCGTCGGTGGAACGATTAGCGGCGAGCATGGTGACGGGATCAGCCGGACGCCGTTTATTCGCGAACAATACGGCGAACTTTACTCGGTTTTTGCAGAGCTGAAGCAGATCTTTGATCCGTTGGGGATTCTGAACCCAGGCAAGATTGTCAGCGTTGAAACGTCTACGATGCAGCAGTACCTGCGGCCAACGAAGTCGCCAGAGGTGCCCGCTGAGTCCGAGGCAGAAATCGCTACTGCGCCACCCAAGAAGCCGATCGAGCTGCAACTGAATTGGAGTCTGGCACAGCTCACCGAAGAGGCTGCTAGCTGTAACGGTTGCGGTTCGTGTCGATCGCAGCAGTTTGATGTGCGCATGTGCCCGATCTTTAAAGTCGCGCCTGCCGAAGAGGCCTCTCCTCGCGCCAAAGCGAATCTACTCCGCGCGATTGCCGTTGGAGAACTAAGTAGTGAGTACCTCCCCTCAGAGGACGTGAAGCAGATCGCGGACTTGTGTATTCACTGCCACCAGTGTCGTTTGGAGTGCCCGGCGAATGTGGATATTCCTCGCTTGATGATTGAAACCAAATCACAGTACGTGACTAACAATGGTTTGCGGCCGAGCGATTGGATTCTGTCGCGATTGGATTGGGTCAGTTCCTGGGGCAGTACGCTCAGTCCCGTCTCGAACTGGGTGATCGGGAATCGTACCATGCGGTGGCTGCTAGAAAAGTCATTTGGCATCGCACGCGGACGCAAGCTGCCCCGATTTGCGCCACGCAGTTTTATGCGCTGGGCCACGCGCCGCAAGCTGACACGCCCGACACGGCGTAGCGATCAAAAGGTGCTCTACTTTGTCGATACCTATGCCAACTATGTCGATCCCAAGCTGGGAGAGGCATTGGTCTCGGTTTTTGAGCACAACGGGGTGGCGGTGTATGTACACCCGCAGCAGCGGTCGTCCGGTATGGCGATGTACTCGATGGGTGTGCTGGACCCTGTGCGGCGACTGGCGGAGCACAACATTCCGCTATTGGCCGAAGCGGTGCGACAGGGGTATCAGATCGTCGTGACCGAGCCATCCACAGCGCTCTGTCTAACGCACGAGTATTTAACGCTGATGGACGATGAGGACGCACGGCTGGTGGCTGAGAACACAACCGAGGCGTGCCACTACCTGTGGAAGATGCATCTGCAAGGAAAACTGCAGCTCGATCTAAAACCGGTCAACGCGTCGCTCGCCTATCATATGCCGTGCCACTTGAAGGCGCTGCAGGTTGGCTCACCGGGGGAAAACCTGCTCCGGCTAATCAGCGGGCTGCAAGTTCAGCGTGTCGAAAAAGGGTGCTCGGGCATGGCCGGAACCTATGGCCTGAAGAAAGAGAATTTTCGCACCAGTTTGCGCGCCGGCTGGGGGCTGATTTCTTCGCTGCGCGATCCGACGTTTGTGGCTGGCACCACCGAGTGCGGAGCTTGCAAGATGCAGATGGAGCAGGGTGCCGCCAAACCGACGGTCCACCCGCTGAAGATTCTATCGCTGTCGTATGGCTTGATGCCGGAACTGGCCGCGTCGCTTTCGGCACGGAGTGAGGAGTTGTATGTGTCGTAAGCGTCTCAATCGCTCAAGATAGGGTAACGTGATTTATCTCGCTGCAATGACAAATAATAAATCGATTCTCAACGCGATTAATCAATTGTTGTCAATCAACTCTCATCAATCATTGCAAAGCGGTGACCGTTTCTATCGGAACGTAGCATCGCCGCGGGCCGGCAGGATCAATTTTGTGCCCGGTGGAACATGATCCAGATCGCCACCCAGCGTTGACTTGTTCAGTTCGCGGATCTCAGCCCAGCGGTTGGCCTGACCGAGCTGCTTGCGAGCAATCTCGTACAGCGTGTCACCTTGGGCAACGGTGTACACCGTTTCTCCGTTGGCGGTGCGACCTGAGAGGCCGACCTGCGTGGTCGCGGCCGAAGCCTTGACCACCTTGGGACAAAGGTCGGGATAAAGACTGTGCAGTTCTTCGACCGTGGGAATCTCAATGTCGGTATTCGGGACCAGCGGCGCGGCGGCCGTACTCAGGTTGCGCCGCTGATGTTCGTACAGTGCCTTAAAGTAGCTGCCGGATTTATAGTTCCGTTCGGCAATGGTCCAGTACGTGTCCCCGTTGCGTACGCGGTCGGTGGCAAAATGCTGGCTTTGAGCAAGTGCGGCCGCAGTTCTGGCAGGGGCAACGGGTGCCACCTCGCGAGCCGGCAACGAGCTTCCGCCGGACAATCCGTACCTGTTATCAAAATTGTCTACCGCACTCGTGGAGCCTCGCGCGGCGGTATCAGTAGTTGTAGTTCTGCTGGTCGATGGAGTGCTCGGTGCAGTTCGCGAAGTGGAAGGAGTTGTCGCTGCGAGGCTAGCTACTGCAGGATTCGTTACCGTTGGACTAGTTACGGCCAGGCCAGTTTTGCTCGGATCGGCCGCCCCAATTCGTAAATCGTTATTGAAGCGGGGCGGTTCTCCACCGGTGAATCGATCCGGCGCTTCGTACGATGCCGCTGGGGAGGATTTTGCTGCCGGCGTTGCCGCTGCCATACCGCTCGATGTCGGACTAGATGCAGGTCGCTTCGGCAGGCTCGTGTTGTTCGTCGGGCGGCTCATCATGGCTGCCATGTCGGCGGCGCTTCCACTGCTGGAAGGTGTGCGGTCGAAGGGAGAAGTTACTCCAGTTGTTTTTGCCGCGTCTGTTGCTGCCGCTACGGCAGGCGTAATACTTGACGCGACCGCTGGCGCAATCGTAGTTGCACCGTTGATCGGCTTGTCGTCATATAAGCCCGAACCGAAGCCACCAATGGCTCCCTCGACTTTGTTCTGCAGGTTCTCGCCTGCCTTGGTCGCATCCTTTAGACCGGCCTTCAGTTGATCGTTGGTACTGTCAGCCAACTTGCCGAGATCGCCGATTTTCCCCATGCCGTCCTTGGCGGCACCTGCCACTTTATTGATGCCCTCTTCCAGACCGCTGCTTGCTTTCTTAATTTCGTCGGGATAGTCGTAGCCCGTGATGCGGCTACTACCGGCCGTTTTCGTGCTATCAGGCGGCTGTTTGCCTTGGGCGCTCCCGCCAGCGGGCGACAACTCATTGTTGATGCCATACCCACCGCCCAGTGGAGATGCCACTTTGTTGGAATCGTTTGTTGCGACAGCAGAAGGTACTCCGCCGGAGCTGCCAAATTTGAACGGATCACTGGCAGCGGCAGGTGGTACTGAAGCACCCGACTTTGTAAGCGACGATGGAGCGCCGACAGATGGTGCCACCGGCAGTGGTCCGCCATCCTTGGGGTCGTTCAAGACGCTGCTGTTGCCACTGGTTGTCCGTCGAGCACTGGTGCCGTTAGCCATGTCAGACGCGGCGTAGCTGGCACTACCATAGCCGTCTGCCCCCGTAGGTGTTTTTTGGGGAGTCAAGCGAGTCGGTGCAATAGATGCGTTGCCGCCGGTGCCGGAGTTGACCGTAGTTTGCTTGTCACCGGTGTTCGCAGCTCCTGTATCACTCGGTCCATTGGCCACGACATCAGGCCCTGGCTTGCTCATCAGGCTCTTGACTAAGACCACGCAGAATATAAACGCCAGCGAGACCAGCACAATCAAGCCGACTTTTTTCTCGCGGCTGAGAGTGGATAGCGACCGTGTTGGCCGCGCAGGGCGCACGGTTGGCTTTGTCTCTTCCGGAGAATCGTCGAGGATCCCATCGCCACGATTCTGTTTTTTATGATGCTGATGTGACATGGTCTGATCTCACGAAAAAAGAGGCTGACTGTTATTGGATGACTGGTCCGTTGCACGCAATCTGTTGCGTGAACGGTGTGACAAATTAATTGGTTGTAACTCCGGCATCGTTGACGCGCTGTGCTACGCGAAGTTTTGCACTGCGGCTACGGGCGTTGCGACTTACCTCTGCTTCCCCGGCGACGATCGGTTTCTTGGTCAAATTGTTCAATCTCAGATCACTTCGAAACGCTTCCTTCACCCGGCGATCTTCCAGCGAATGGAAACTAATAATCGCCAGCCGACCGTTCGGCTTCAGCAAGTCCGGCATCAGTCGCAGGGCGGTCTCCAGCGACTTCAATTCCTCATTCACGGCTATCCGCAAAGCTTGAAACGTCCGCGTGGCCGCGTCGATCCGGTCTTCGTGCCGGCTACGTGGAATTGCACGTCGCACGATGTTCGCTAAGTCATTCGCCGTTTCAATCGGTCGCTCGCGCCGGCGCTCGACAATGGCTTTTGCAATTCGGCGGCTGTATCGTTCTTCGCCGTATGTGTAAATCAAGTCGGCCAAGTTCTGTTCACTCAGGCGTTCGACCAGTCGACTAGCCGGCTCGCCCGATTCGGGATCAAACCGCAGGTCGAGGGGGCCATCCGAGTCAAAGCTGAATCCACGCTCTTCATCCGCCAATTGATCGCTAGACAGCCCCAGATCGAGCAAGATGGCGTCGACCAGTGGTGTGGAAATTTCGCGCAGCACTTGCGGCAACTCGCAAAAATTAGCTTGGGCAAGTTTCACGGCCAAACCCGACAGGTTGGTCTCGGCGACGGCTAGGGCACGTGGGTCGCGGTCCAAGGCCAGTATAAAGCCGTCAGGCTCGACCAGCGCGGCCAATGCCCGCGTGTGCCCTCCACCTCCGAGAGTGCCATCCACAATGATCTGACCGGGGCGCGGCTGAATCCAATGCAGGATTTCTTCCGGTAAGACGGAAATGTGTCGTACTTCCGTCATTCAGAATATCCCGATCCGTCCGGTATCCAGGCAGGCATTTCAATGCCGAGATATGTAACATTTACACGAAATCCGGGCAATACCGGTTCGCATGACAGCACTCGACCCAGGGCACATCCTTGTGCCCCAAATGGGTCGAAAGCTGGTGGTCCGCTATACCTACAAGGGTGTCGAACACAGACCACAATTCGCAATTCAGAGCGGTCCTTGGCAACTGAACCCGCGTTGCCATCTGAGCAATCCGTGGCCGTGGATCACTCAACTGACAAGCGCGCGATGGCGAAACATCGGACGAACACAAAGGCTTAGGTAATGGTTTGGCGAAAAGCCGCTTCGGCGATTTCGTCGTATCGATTTTGACGTTCAGAAAGATAAGTATTCCAACTGGCTTGGTCCCACAGTTCAAGGTGATCTTGAACACCGATCAGTACCGCTTCTTTTCCCAGTTTGGCAAGTTGTGCTAGCTCGATCGGAATACGAATGCGGCCCTGCGAATCCAGCTCGACTCGTTGTGCTTGAGCATAGAACATGCGATTGAATGCTCGCACGTCTGTACCATGCGGCGAACTCGCCGCCAGCCGTGCTGCCAGGCCCGCAAATGTTTCCTCCGTGTACAAGGCCAACGATCCATCCGTGCCCGGGGCGATAAAGAGCCACTGCGGCTCAACCGGGCCAAAGGCTTCTCGCTGTCGTTTGGGGATTGCCACTCTCAGCTTGTCATCTATCGCACGAGCAAAGGTTCCGGTGAGTAACATTCCCCTGGCTCGCTGTCGTTTTTACCACTTAACCCCATTCATCCCCAACAAGGCCCAAATGTAATCACCTCAACACCACCGTCAAGCGATATTTCCCCCTGGGCCGACTTTGCCGCCCTTGGCATGGTCGCTAGACCGTTACTATTTCACGACTTCGGGACTTCAAAGATTTTTTTGCCGTACCCCGGTTGAAGTACGCCGAACGTCGCGAGGGGTGGGTTTGGAGTCCCCCATGACTGGCAGAATTTCGGTATAATGCGGAGCTGTTTTTAGCGATAATTCGAGCCATCTACCTGAAGTCGCAAGTGTCTTAACGTGTTTATATGTAATGACTTGTGTTGATATTGTTTGCCCTCGTTTTTAAGCAGTGTTCCTCGCAACCTGAAATCCTGCCAGATGTCGGAAAACGCCACGTTCGACTATTCGCTGCCCCCGGATTTGATTGCGCAGCAGCCGCTGCTGCGCCGTGCCGACGCACGGCTGATGATCGTGGACCGGCAGAGTGGTCAGATCGAACATGCTCATGTGCGTGACTTGCCGGAATATCTGCGTGCGGGTGACTGTCTGATCACGAACAACACGCAGGTCGTTCCCGCGCGCTTGGTCGGGTATCGCACTGCAACCAAAGGTCACTGGGAAGGTCTGTTCTTATCTGCCGACGATCAAAACAATTGGCGAATGCTCTGCAAGGCGCGCGGAAAATTGATGCCCCCCGAGACGATTACGTTGGTCGATGCGCAAGGAAACGATGACATTCGATTGTGGCTGGTCGAGCGGCAGGGAGAAGGAGTTTGGATTGTCCACCCGGCGAACGATGAACCTTCGCTCTCGGTATTGAATCGTGTCGGTCGCGTGCCAATTCCGCCGTATATTCGGGATGGCCAGATGCTCGACTCCGACCGGGCGAACTATCAAACCGTTTTTGCCAAAACACCTGGCGCAGTGGCCGCACCCACCGCCGGGCTGCACTTTACCACTGATTTGCTTGCGAAACTGCAAGCGGTTGGAGTCAATCATCAGCAGGTTACTTTGCATGTAGGCTTGGACACTTTTCGACCGATCACCGTCGAGCGGATCGAGGATCACCCTATGCACAGCGAATGGGGAGAGCTTTCGCAAACTACGGCGGATGCCGTGAATGCTTGTCATCAGAATGGGGGACGCGTTGTCGCCGTTGGTAGCACGTCGGTACGGGTGCTGGAGAGTGCGGCAAAGTTTACGCAAATGGCGTCGACAGATCCTACGCACTCAAACCTACAACCCTGGTCCGGCATGACGGATCTCTTCATTCGCACGCCATACCACTTTCGCGCGGTGGATCTGCTGATGACTAATTTTCATCTGCCGCGGACCACGCTGCTGGTCATGATCTGTGCCTTCGCCGGCAGAGAGCTAATGGAAAGAGCGTACAGAATTGCGATTGAGGAGAAGTATCGGTTTTACAGCTATGGTGATGCGATGCTGATTCTGTGAAGCTTTCATGAGCGTGGATGTATGGTGTTCGGCTCTGCAACTGACACTTCGTCCACAGAGGTCTGACGCGACAATGAAGGAAGATTCTGCTGCATATCACGCTCAATCGAGGTCCGTATTGCACTGTGACCGGTCGAGCGGAAGACAGCCAGCGTCGCGTACCCTATATTGGTACGACCTAAGGATCCAGATTGCAAAATCCCGAGCAAGGAGCACCCGTGTCGATAGACGTGCAAACTGAACATGTGCTGGTCGTGCCGACCGAACTGTTTCACCGGCTGGGTCATTTTCAAGGTTTCTCGCTGGAGACCGACCGCTATCTGGCCGAACTGCTGGACCCGGCCAATACCAGCTATCGCCCACGCAGCGAGATGGAAACCGATCCCAGCTTCAAGCAGTTAATTCCTTACGTGATTTTCACTTACCGCCAGCCAAATGGCGAACTACAGGTCTTTCAATACACGCGCGGCAAAGGGCAGGGGGAAGCACGGCTGCATAGCAAGCGGAGCGTTGGAATCGGGGGACATATCTCGGTTGAGGACAGGACCAGCATCGATGCGGTACCCTACGCCGCAGGCATGCAGCGCGAGCTGACCGAAGAGGTCCAGATCGACTCGGTCTATTCCGAACGCTGCGTCGGGCTGATCAACGATGATGAAACGGCGGTCGGGCAGGTCCACCTGGGGGTAGTTCACCTGGTGGAACTGGATGAGCCGCTAATTACCCCACGCGAGATCGACTTGCAGGATAGCGGTTTTGTGCCAGTAGAAGAGTTGCTGGCCGATTTGAGCCGCTTTGAAACCTGGTCGCAGTACTGTCTGAAGGCGCTGTTTGGTACGCCTGAGCAGTCGAAGTAAGCACTCTGCGAGTTTGTGAATGACCGGTGTCCGGCGGAAGTTGTCTGCGATGATGTTTCTCCAGATCTTTATCTGGGGAGCATGGATGCCGCTGAACTACGGGTACCTGCCGATCCTAAAGTTTTCTAGTTGGCAGCAGGGTTGGATTCTGTCGCTGTTTGGCATCGCGGCAATTCTGGCGATGTTCTTTTCTACGCAGTTCGCCGACCGCAATTTTGCGGCGGAGCGGTTCATGGCGTTCAGCCACTTGGTTGGTGGCGCTGCTATTCTCGGTTTGACGTGGGTGGAGTCTTTTTGGCCATTTTTTGGCCTGATGGCGGTGCATTGCCTGTTCTATGTGCCGACGTTGTCGATCAGCAACTCGATCGCGTTTGCACATTTGCAAGATGCGCAGAGTGAATTTGGCAAGGTGCGACTTTGGGGAACAATTGGTTGGATTGCGGCCAGCCTGCCGTTTGTATTTATTCTAACCGATTGGCAGCAGGTGGCATCTCTGCAAACGACTGGAGTCTCGGAGTGGATCAACGCTGTGTTTAGTTCATCGTTGCAGGGCGAGGCTGCCATCAAAGGGATGCGGTACTCATTTACTGTTGCTGGAATTGCGTCGCTACTGCTGGCCGGTTATTGCCTGTTCCTGCCGCACACTCCGCCGCGAACTGCAAAGCACAACGACGACAAGCTCGCCTGGTTGGAGGCGGTCCGCCTGCTCAAGATTGGCTTTTTGTTCGCGCTGTTTGCGGTGACGCTGCTCGATTCAATCGTACACAAGAGCTACTTCGTTTTTGCAGCGCGGTACTTCACGAGTATTGGTGTTCAACCCAACTGGGTCATGCCGGTGATGAGCATCGGCCAGCTTTCTGAAATTGCGGCGATGTGGCTGCTCGGATTGACGCTGAAGAGGCTCGGTTGGCGGTATACGCTGTTGATTGGCATCCTGGCGCATGCCTTGCGGTTTGGCCTGTTTGCCTTCTATCCATACCCATCGGTCGCAATCGCGGCCAATTTGCTGCACGGTGTCTGCTTTGCTTTCTACATTGCCACGGTGTACATCTTTGTCGATGAATTCTTTCCAAAAGATGCCCGTGCCAGCGCCCAAGGGCTGTTCAACCTGCTGATTCTTGGTGTCGGGCCGCTGATTGCCAACTTTGCCGGGCCGTACTTGGTGGAGCGATACACCAATGCTCAATCCGGCCTGGTCGACTATCGCAGCTTGTTTCAGATCCCGATTTGGCTCGCCATTGCAGCGGCTGTGTTGCTGCTGGTCAGTTTTTTCCCGCCCGCGAAACAAAAGTCGGTGTAATCAAGGTCGCACACGTCGCGGCTGGTGGCCCGCCGCAGATTCTGCTTTATTCTTTTGCGCCGATGACGTAGAATCCGAACTTTCTCCATCCGCTTGCGCCGCGCAGAGTCCATACAATTATGGGCTTGCCACGAGCGCTTCAGACTCAACACATAAGCGAGCTTGATCGATGAACGGTGTCCGCTGGAAACTGTCGGTGATGATGTTCCTCGAATTCTTTATCTGGGGAGCCTGGTTGCCATTGATCTTCGCTTATCTACCAGCACTCGGTTTTAGTACCTGGGAGCAAGGCTGGATCCTGGCCGCGTTTAATATCGCGGCGATATTGGCGATGTTCTTTTCCACGCAGTTTGCTGATCGCAACTTCGCTGCCGAGCGATTTATGGCGTTCAGCCACTTGGTTGGTGGAATAGCCATCATCAGCCTCACCGAAGTCACTACCTTTTTGCCGTTTCTCGGGCTAATGCTGCTGCACTGCTTGTTTTATGTGCCCACCATGTCGATTGTTAATTCAATCGCATTTGCCAATCTCAAGGATCCACAGAATGACTTTGGCAAGATTCGCCTGTGGGGAACGATTGGCTGGATTGCCGCCAGCGTTCCATTTGTATTTATCATGGTCAACTGGGATGTCGTCCCTTCGCTCGAGACAGTCGGTTTCATTGACTGGCTGGGAACCGCGCTAGGTTCAGCGAAAGAAGGTGATGCCGCTCTTCGAGCAACGAAATACACTTTCCTTACCGCAGGCATCGCTTCACTGCTCTTAGCGGCCTTTAGCCTTTTGCTACCGCATACGCCGCCGCGTCCCGCAGCCAGCGGCGAAAACAAATTTGCCTGGCTCGAAGCGTCTCGATTCTTGAAGGTCGGATTCATCCTTGTTTTGTTCGTAGTCACCTTGTTGGATGCCACCGTACACCAAAGTTACTTCGTATTTGCTGATCGGTTCTATACGAGTGCCAGCATTGATATCAAGAAGAATTGGGTGATGCCGGTCATGAGCATCGGCCAGATTGCCGAAATCGCGACAATGGCTTGTCTTGGCCTCGTACTCAAACGACTTGGTTGGCGGTATACCATGCTGCTAGGTATCCTTGGACACGCCGTTCGTTTTGGTCTCTATGCATTTGTGCCGGTTTGGTACGTGGCGATTGCTGCAAACGTGCTACATGGGATTTGCTATGCATTCTTCTTTGCAACGGTGTATATCTTCGTTGATGAGTTTCTACCCAAGGATGCCCGGTCTAGCGCCCAAGGATTGTTCAACCTCTTGATATTGGGAGTCGGGCCACTCATCGCCAATCTCGTTGGTCCTCACTTGATCGACTACTTCACGACCACTGAAGGAACGACCAAACACATTGACTTTCAAAGTCTCTTTCAAATCCCAATGTGGATCGCAATCGCCGCCGCGCTTTTGCTGCTCCTCTTTTTCCACCCGCCGGCCAAGAAAGTGCCAGATAAAGTGGGGCATTAAGCCGGTCAAGAATGACTACCGGGCTAATCTGCGTCTGCGGCCAGTAAGCTACACTTGAGGCGGTGAATTAATCTGCCTTTTTGTTGCTGCATAGCCGTCCTGTACATGCCCGTCAGCGCCTTAACTCCGTTTTCACGGTTGAATCGTCGCCAGTCGCTGGCGGTACTGATTGGAGTGGTGGTATCGGCTTTGCTGCTGATCGCGATTACGCTTTCTCCCCTACGGAGCGGGTTTGCCGATGTGCCATTGCGCAACGGTGGCGATGTCGCGCTCTATCAAGCCGAGATCCAGCGAATTCAATCCGGTGAAGGGTACTACACCGCCGCTGCAACAGAGCTTGCCGCGCGCGGCTATCCAACCGCTAGCCCCTTCAACTGGCGGACACCATTGCCGATATGGTTAGTCGGTGTACTGCCGATTGCCTGGTTGGCTCACGCGGTCTTGATCGTTTGTGTCGTCGCGACGCTCTACCTTGCCATGCGACTGCAAGCTCAAGGCAGTTCGCCTGCCACGACATTGCTTTTGCTATTTCTACTGGTCGGTGGACTGCTGCCAGCGCTGCTCGATCCGGTCTATATCATGCCCGAAGTCTGGGCCGGAGTGTTAATCTCGCTATCGATCTTGCTGCGCGGCAGTGATAATCGTGGCGCCGCTGTGCTGGCCGGAGTCGCGGCGTTGTTTGTGCGCGAGTTTGCCGCCCCGTTTTGCGTGCTGGGTGTCATTTTGGCAATTCAGCAACGCGACTGGCGCAGCGTGCGATATTGGTTGCTCGGACTGGCAGCCTACGCGATTTTTTACCTTTGGCATGTGCAGCAGGTCTGGCCACTGATCCAGCCTGATGCACGGCAGCACGAGGGGAGTTGGTGGCAATTTGGCGGGGCGGCATTTGTCCTGTCGCTGGTGCAGGTAAATGGCTACCTACTGCTATTACCGCAATGGATTAGCGCAATCTACCTGGTCCTGGCAATGGTCGGTTTCGCCGCCGCAAAGAGTGATTGGACACTGCACGCCGCTTGGACTGCGGTGGTCTACGTGATCCTGTTTGGCATGCTCGGTCACAACTTCAACCAGTACTGGGGAGCACTAATCGCTCCGCTGTTGTGTCTGGGGGTCGCTCAAGCACCGGCGACGATTCGCGATCTGCGGAGGAATTGCCGCACTCCTGCGGTTCAAGCGGCTTCGGCAGGCTCGACCTAAGCGGAAAAGCACAAGACTCACACGATCGGGTTGGACTGATCGTGCGATTTTTCATCTTTGGCCAGATCGCAAGCCGGGGATCCGGAAATCTCTGCGGTGACTTCGTCCAGTTTGTTCAGCATTTTCTGGCCGCGGCGATGGTGCAGCCATAGCGCAAAACCTCCGATCAGTGCCGCGATCACAAGCACAATGGTTAGACCTTTTTCCGCGCTCCGGATCCAGTTGGTGATATCCGGTCCAAACCAATACGAAAGCCCGAAGAAAAACACAATCACCACTGATGCACAAAATAGATCGGTCAGGATGAATCGTCGAAATGGATACCGAACAATTCCAGCGGTCAGATACACCGGCGAACGGATCCCAACCAGAAAACGCGAAGTGAACAGGACCATTGTCCCGCGCTGCTGAATGAGTTGCTCAATCTTTTTTTCGCGTTCCGGCGTAAGAAACCCGGTAAAGCGGGGATGATCTAGCAGAATTCCTCGGCCAAAGCGGTAGCCGATAAAATACATGATGCTATCACCGATCAGGCAGCCGATCAGGCAGGCTCCCATCGCCAGCCACGGGTTCATGTTGCCGCTGCTGGCCCAGACCCCGCAGGCGATGATCGCGACTTCTTCGGGAATTGGCAGTCCACAACCGGTGAGAACCAGGAAAATGATGACCCAGATGTATGAGGCATCACTCAGGAGCCAATCCCAAAAGGCGAACAGCGGTGAAAGTTCAAACGGCATGCGAATTCCTGATATCCGGGGTCCATTCTAGTCTCTCAGTCGTTTGAAGTGGACCCGGATTTTTTGCAAAAAAAGTCCTAAACCTCGCGAATCGGCCGGTCGGAATTCCATTGTAAATCGGTTTCATCAATGCCCACCGTTGTAACTTCCACGCTGCCCGCGTTTGTCCCGCGCCTGACGAGTATCAGGCCTAGATCGGGCCGGTTCTGACAATATCGAACCGATTCGTCCAGACCCATCACATAAAACGCTGTCGACATAGCGTCCGCCTCAGCCGCAGTTGGGGCCACGACAGTTGCGGAAAGTGTCCCCTCGGCAGGCCAGCCAGTTCGTGGGTCCAGAATGTGCCCGTACCGTTTGCCAGCTTGCACAAAGAACTGCACGCCGCTGCCGGAAGTGGCCAGTGCCCGGTTGACCACGCGGACCTGTGCGAGCCGCTGCTGCGGGCGCAGCGGATGACGCACACCGATCCACCAGCCTGGCGTAGTGGAGGCGGTGCTGGCCGCTCCACGGGCCAGAATGCTGCTTTGTCCGCCGTGCAACAGGAAGCTGGTTACACCTTGCTGCTCCATCACTTCTGCAGCGCGGTCCAAGGCGTATCCCTTGCCGATGCTACCGAGATTGATTTCCACCTTGTCGTCGAGAAATCGGAAAGTGTGGTCACTGGTATCGAGTTCAAGCTTATCGCTACCAACGTGTGACAGCGATTCCGTGATTTCCTGTTGCGTGGGTAGTTTGCCCGCTCGGCGGTAGAATCCCCAGAGTTTGGAGAGTGGCCCTGAGGTGATATCGTACGCACCTTCTGTTTCGCGGTAGCGATCGACCGCCATTTGCAGGGTTGCAAAAAGTCGCGGTTCGACAGTGACGGCGCGGTGAGCAGCGGTGCGATTGAGCCGACTGATTTCGCTATGCTCGCGGTAGACCGTCATCTGGTCTTCCAGTCGGTCGATCAAATCCAGCGCGGCAAAAGCGGCGTTGTTGGCCGCGGAAGCCGTTGCGACATTGAAGATGACCTCGAACTCGCAGGCCATTGCCTGTCGTGCATAGTGCGTCAAAAAGGTGTCGGCTTGCAGCGTCGCTTCGATGAGCGCTCCATCGGAACCCGGTTCGGTCGGCTCCTCAGTCCCCTCTGCTGCATCGACAACGCGACGGATTGCCGCCACGGCAGCGCGTGCTGCACTTTGGCCGAGCAGAAACTCGCGACGATTGGCAGAGGGTGGTTGCTGGTCCATCGTATGGTTGCAACAGAAGTAGGCGGAACGTGATTGAGGCGGCAATTGCCTACGTTCATCCTACCTTATGCCGGTTCGGCAATACAAACGGCCACAGTCGCCTTTCACTCCGTGAAAGTGCGATTGCTTGCGGGATGATATGTTGGGGCGCGATGTCTTGCGGTGGGGGCAGGTGCTCTTTCGCGGAGCGAAAGGCAACAGAGAACGAAAGGCAGCTTAGCTTAGCCAAAAATCTGGTCGCGGCGAGCTTTGTTCCAGGCCAGCTTTTCAGCGGCAGACATCTTGCTAAAGTCTGGCTTGTCGGTGCTGAGGGCCGCGGTATCTGGTTTCGATTCACAACTGCATGCCGATTTGACTGGCCCACCGCAGCCGCAATCGTGATGTGCATTCTTGTCGGCGTTTGCGTGCCCAGCAACTTGTTTGGCAACATCGACTGGCAGCGAGACCGTTGCCGAACCACCGTAGCTCATCACCGCGGTTTGCAGTTCCATGTCCTCGGCCAGCGAACGCCGCGGCTTGATCCGCAGATGTTGCAGCACGCCGTGATAGGCCTTCACCGCTTCTTCAGGACTGATCTTTCCATCCAGAATGAGCCGTAGGAACTCAACAAACGCAAGCTGCGATTCGGCCTGATTGATCTTACGACCAAACAGTGCCGCACGGGCACCGTACTTTTGTGCTTCAGAAACGAGCTTGAACGCGTCGTACGTGGTGCCGGCACTGCCACCAAGGATGCCAACCACCAAATGCGGGTCATAACTGACCAGCTCTTGCATCGCCTTCGGACCTTGATAAACGATCTTGAGGAAGACTGGTCGACCGGCGTATGCCACTCCGGCTAGTGTTCGTGCGATATGATCGTTGATGAACGCCGGAATCTCGGCGCTATTCAGTTCGTGCGGAGCATTGGGATTGAAGACTTCCAAGAAGTGGCGAAAGCCTTTGGCTTCGGCCTCGATGCGAAACGTCTGGTACGCCTCCAGCGTTCGCAGGTCGTCTTCCAGGCGGTTATTCAGCGTAACGCTGTACAGGCCGAGATTGGTGCCACGGCTCCGTTCGTCGTCGGTGCAAGCAACATGTCCACATTGAATATGGTCCAGTGAAGCCGAGCGAAATGGCTTGGCCGGAATTTCAAGGTACTTCCCTCCGCGCACAACAAAAACGTCGCTGGTGTCGTTCGCCCGGCAGGCAGGGGTAACGGCGCTTTTTTCAAAGAGTTTGTCACGATAGGTGAGTACATCATTGGTGCTGGCCGACATCAGCATGATATCGACCAGACCTTGCTCAATAATCTGTTTGATCTGATCGCGGTAGTCGGCCAGATTGCGATCGCGCGCTTCGCCCGCATGCGACTCGGGAGACTGCCCGGGCGCACCGATTCCAAACGCCATGTCGGCATCCTTGGCATCTGCCAGAATGAAGTCTTTGGCACCGAACGGATCGGCGTGGATATTGGCCAGCTTTTGATCAAGTGTCTTTTGCATAGGTCTACGTTGTGCGTGTCTGTTTGCCGTGCTATTGATAGCTGCGATACTACTTTGCCGAGCCAATTCGGGCTAACACGGTGTCAATCGTCTGACGCAAGACACTGGCACTTTGTCGCAGGCCTTGGACTTCTTTGGGCCACAGTTCGATCTCGTGTGTGGCGACGACACCTTTTCGCCCCACGACTGTCGGGACAGAGATGGACACATTGCGAATGCCGTAGCAGCCATTCTGCACGCTGGAGACCGGCAGCAGGCAGTTGCGATCCAGCGCAATCGCTTCGATAACTTCTTTGATGGCGAGCCCGACGGCGAAACCGGCGCCACCTTTTTTCTTAATCACTTCAGCACCAGAGGTCTTCGTGCGAGTGAACAGTTCATTCGCC
>JAWXCH010000158.1:0-3248 GCA_034440595.1 Planctomycetota bacterium
CTTGTCGGGAATCGCCGGTGGTTGCGGAATCGGATAAAAATTGGGCGGGCGGGCAATATCCCATGACCATTCGAATTTCATCATGGCCTGGCCGCCGTTGTTGGGATCGGCAAAGAGGTCTTGCAGTCTCTCGGCCTGGCGGTCATCCCAAGGCAGGCGCACCGAGCGGGGTTCCCCGTCCTGATCGACGTAAAGGTAAATTGCCTCATCCTTGATCATCTTGGCCCCAAGCACCCGGTAGTCGCCATTCAGGTTCCACATGGCCCAGATCGGCCTTGACCATGACAGGCTTTCAAGGGCAGCTCCGGCAAGCAACGGCAGGCTCAGTATGAACAGGCCGATTGCTGCAAAACGCCCCCGGTCCGCCCATCTCGACCAAATGGCGAGCCAAGCCAGAAGTCCGAATACAGCGGTGATGATAAAGAAGAGAAACGCCACAGTGCTCATTGACCGAAGCCTCCGCCTTGCTTTCCTGCGGCGCGGAGTTCCTGAAACACAGAACTTATCGAGCCGGGGACAAGACCGCTCTTGCCGTCTAGTTTGAACCGGATGGCGGTACGCTCCTGCCCGTTGGCCTTGAGTTCTACTGTAGCCGTGGCCAGCGTCATCGTGCCTTTGCCAGTCTCTGCGTTGGCGCTCAGGCCCACCTCGACATTCACCTTTTGCGGCAGCACGGCGCAGCGGAAACAATGCAAATTGATGATATATTCACCCGCCGGGCTTCCCCGCGAATAACTGCTTTCCATGTTGATGCCGGAAAGGTCGGGGAAGGTGCCGAGATCATCGCGCAAGAGGTTCCACAGAACCCCGCCTTTGTTTGAATAGCCGACCGGATAAGGCTCCCCCGGTCCAGTCACCCAGAGATCAATGTCCGTGTCGCCTTCGGGCCATGTGATAAACACCGTGACATTGCCAGGCGGCTTAGTGCCGTCATCTTTCTTTTTGTTTTGGCTAATCTGCACCAATGAAATAAACCACGCGAAAACGATTATTCCAATAGTCCCTACAAGCACGTCACGAAATACGGTGGCCGGACCTGTGCGCTTCATTTGGATTCCTCAATCATTAAAACCGTCGCTGTCTTGAGCATCCGCAAGTTGACGATATGAACCATCCATATAATCGCGCTTACGATTGTTGCGCGAAATGCCGTTCCGATGCCGTTTCCAAGCATAGTTGCTGTTTCGACAACTTTAGATGGGTCGCTGAGGCTTTCAGGATTGAAGCTGTGCAGCATGATTACTACGCCGATGGCGGTGCCAACTAGTCCAGCCGTCACAATCAGATCGCCAATATCATCAAGGTGCGCGTTTTTCTCGGTAAACTTGGCCGCGCACACATGCAATCTGGCTCCGGCTTTGATACGATTGAGGGCCGAACCCACCTTGATAGATCGCCAGAAAAGAGAGAACGTTCCAATAAAAAACAGGATCGTCGCCACATAGGTCATGTGCGATTCATCGCGTAGGAACATATCGGCCACAAAGCCGCGCTGCCATGCCCAGGCAAGTCCAGCGCCGCAAAGAAAATTGAATATGACCAAGCGGTAGATCAAAAGATTATTAAGCATGTGGTTTTCTTTTCATCGTTCGCCCACCGCCGGTATTTGATTGTCTAAAAGCTTTTGTTGATTCTCAAGCTGCTCCAGGATCAGCGGATCAACATAAAGTTTGCCGCCCATCGGAATGACATTGAATATGTTTGAGTTCGTTTTGTATTCCTTGACCGGATAGCCTTCCGGCTGGATTTTCCAGACGACTTCAACAATGTACTGCCCCGGCTCAAGGTGGCAGTCCTTGTCTAAAAACCACTTGAGCGTCACTGGAATTGGCAGTGCGCCGTTGGTGTCATAGATGCGCGAGCCATCGCCAAAACATGCGGGGATAGTTCTTTCTTTCAACGTGGCATCGTAAATCTCAGCTGCCCAAGTTCCGAAGAACTTTTGCTTTATCGTCCGGTCGTAAGAGAGAATCGGGTCATCACCCTGCACGAAGTCCGCGACGTAAAGTCGGTTCACTTCAAAGAAGTCAGTCGAGGGAGCGGCGTCTTTCCACTTGGCGGAAAGGCCAAACCAGATCGCTAGAAAAACAGTGCCGAACAGAAAGGCATAGGCATCAACGCGGGTAAGTTTCATTTGCCACTCCACGGCCAGAAGGTGAGGATTGCCATGACCGCGCCGACAAAGCCTGCCGCTGTGATGATGAACCTAGACATGATGCCGAGGCTTTCCTGTAGCAGCAGCGCCTTGCGAAGAAGCTGATAGTGTTCAGCCGTCAAAAGGCTATTGCCTTCACGAAGGTGTGCGAGAAGGATTTCGTTCTGCTTGGAAAGCTTTGGTTCCATTCGTGTCACCTTAAAAAAGCACTGCCAAACCCGAGCGCCAGGACGCAACCGACCGGCACCCATGTCTCAAGGTTCTTGGAGCGCGACCAGTTCCAGAAGTCCCAGCCCTTGCGAATGTCGTTGCCATAGTCAGCCTGCTTCTGCGTGACTTCGCGCGTGAACAGCCAGAAGGCGGCAAGGATCGCGGCTCCCAGATGGGGTCCGGTCAGAAGGACAACGGCGGCAAACAGGTTCGCCAGAACAAGCCCGAGCAAAACGTGCCAGAGGGTGTCGGTCATCGGAATGACGCGCTCACGCCGATGGATTCGCCGCTGCCTGTCCAGTCGCTTCCTGCCGTCAGGGGGGAGCTTGCTGTCGCATCTTCAGTGTAATGCGCGCTCGACGCGCAAGCCTCTGCCGAGCAACTTTCAGGAGCATTTTCCACAAGGCCCGCCCATGTGGTTGTTTGCGACGAGCCCTCGAACGCCGATTGCCCGACCGCTACTCCGTCCGCGCTGACATCGAGGGACAACACTATGTTTGCCGAGGTCGCCTGATATTGCGACGCTGTTGCAACAGCAGTCTCCGAGGAAATATCGTAGGCAGCAAAGACGCAAACCGCTGAGGATGTTACGGCTTCCGAAAACGTAACCACGATGTCAGCCGTCGTGCCCGAAGGGTTGTCGATAATATAGAGGGCTGATTGAATTGCGGACGAGGCATTGGCCGAGTCCACCACCTCTGCTGCGGACACGCCTCCCACTGTCATGCTGTCGACGCTGAAATCTGACGTGCCATCTTCGCCTGTGACGCCGACAATTGTTTTCCGTGTTCCAGCCGTTCCGGTTGCATGGGCGGTAAAAGTATAGGTGGTCAAATTTGCCGCAGATGTTGTGCAACTGACGAATGAGATGGTTGCGGCAACC
>JAWXCH010000159.1:0-4452 GCA_034440595.1 Planctomycetota bacterium
CGCATCCGCCAGATCTTTCGCTGGGGTGCCAGTGAAGAGCTTTGCTCGTACCGCGTGTATCGTCGCCTGAGGACCATCCCGGGGCTAGCCATCGGCGAAGAGGGTGTTCGCGAAAAACCCGCCGTTAGCGATGTCGATACGGCGACCGTAGAGGCCACGCTGAAACACTTGCCGCCCGTGGTTGGGGACATGGTGCAACTGCAATTGCTGACGGGGGCGAGGCCAGATGAAATCTGCGCGCTCCGACCGAGCGAGATCGACCGCACCCGAAAGGTTTGGCGGTATCGGCCGGCACAGCACAAGAATAAACACCGTGGCCTGGACCGAGTTGTCTTCATCGGTCGCAAAGGCCAAAAGATTCTACGACCATACCTGGATCGGCCGGCTGACAGTTACTGCTTTTCGCCCGCTGAGGGAGAACAAGGTCGCCTGACAGAATTGCACGAGCGTCGGAAGACGCCGCTCAACCACGGGAACCGGCCCGGAACCAACCGCCGGACAAAGCCCAAACGTAAGCCGGGCGCCCGCTACACGACAGCCAGCCTTAGGCGAGCGATACATCGAGCCTGTGAAAAAGCCCAGATCACTCCGTGGAGCCCCAATAGGCTGCGGCATGCTGCGGCGACAAAGGCCCGCGAAATAGGCGGCCTCGACGCGAGCCAGGCTATTCTCGGTCACCAGCACGCCAAGATGAGCGAGACTTACGCCCATTTGAATTTACAAAAGGCGGAAGAGGTGATTCGCCAAATCGGGTGACTTGCTGCCCAGACGTACAATACATTCACGGATGGCAACGCAACCGCGCTGGCAAGATGCTGCAATCGAATCGGTTTCCTTGGGGGAAGCCCTGAGACTGCAAGCACTTCGGCTGCAAAAATAAGGTGTTGACGTGGCAAATCGAACAATCAAGAAGAAACCACTCCGCCGCAAGTCTGGTAAACGATGTCCAGCAAGAATTATCGGCGATAGGCGGGAAATAATGCACGCATTCACGCCGGCGGAAGCTTCAATCCAAAGCGAGCGGGGCTTCTGGATCGCGGAGCTCGAGTTGCGAGCAATGAATCTACCGGATTCCGAGACACTTCGGCGAGACCCCTCGTTCCAAAAAGTACTCGAAGATCATCCGGGGATTCTGCGACAGCTAGAGGTTCGCGAGCGGTTGGCCCAGACAAAGTTACCGCCAATTCAACCCGACCAACTTCCTTCACATTTGCGGCCACTCGTTGAGGAGATCGACGGTGAGCCGGTGTTTCAGTTCGGAATTTACCGGATCAAACACCGTGTAAACAACACTGAGAAGGTCGGCGGGACGTGGGATGATGCGGATCCACGAGGGTCGTTTGAGTTTGCATCGCAGGTAGGTGGCGTTTACTTGACTGCCTCGCTTGACGTCGACGAGATGTTGGACAACGCATTGAGCATGCTTGAGAATGTGAAACAACCCATATATGTGCGGCACACAGCGCGCATGGTTAGTGAACTGATTTATAGTGTCAAATCATTGCCGCAATCATATCCACTTCACGTTATTGTCGGGTTGTCGGCAGCCTTAGGGATGTTATACGAACGGATGCATGTCGAACAGCAACAGCACTTTGCCAAGGAAGGTCACCTGGCTTCAGATCGTCGGAAAAAGGGTGGGAATGCGTCCAAAAAGCCTGGGCTTTGGGACTGGCGATGTGAGCAATATCGTGAGATCGAGAAGAACGGTTCCGCCACTAAGTTTGACATCTGCCGCCAAATTGCAGAGCAGGAATTGCCAAGAGATCACGGCGAGGATTATAAGCGCTGGCAGGACCGGGTTGGTACGCGGCAAAGGACAATCAATGATGATATTGGCAGCCAACTACAAAAAAGGCTTACCGGACGCGCGGCAAAGGCCTAACGCAATGGTCGCGCCAAGCAGCTCCTTGTTATAGCCATCACGTGCTGACGAGGAATCATGCGGAGTAGCTCAGCTTCCCCGCACTCGGTGGCATCTTAGCAGCCACCATTTAATTGCATATTGCACCAGGTCGATTTGCATCCTCGCAGTCGCACGTGGAGTCTCGCAAATGCAACCGAATACTCTCGATCGGAAGGCAATTCCGTATACGCCGGCCGGTTTTCGCAGTCTCGCTATTGTTCCGCCGCCAAGCGCAGCAACCCTGCATCGGTGGCGTTTGAAGGGCCGCTTTGGAATTTGTTTGAACACGTTTTTGCGCGGAGGCCGTCGCTTCACGACGGAGGACGCCGTCGAAGCGTGGTTCGAGCAGATTACCGCCGCGTCCGACGGGAAAACTCCTCAACAGCGTACGATTCGTCAGGCAGACGATGCGACGGCGGCGGCGATGCGGCGGCTCGAGTCGGAAGGACTGTAGTACGGAGGAACCTACCTGTGCTGAGAGAAAAACCAGCGAAAATAAATATCACCAGGCTTCCTACGGAGAAACTGGACGCGAATTCGTACAATCCGAACAAAATGTCCGAAGCCGAGTTCGCAGCGTACACAGCTGAGGTGAAAAGACTAGGACGCCCTCCAAAACCGATCATCGTTCGTCCGCTGGGGAACCGTTTCCAGATCGTTGACGGAGAACATGCCTGGCAAGCTGCCAAACTTGTAAAGCTACCGCACATCGACTGTGAGGTCATCCAGGCTGACGAACTCGAAGCACGTTTGCAATGTTTTAAGAGAAATCAGCACGGAAGCCACAATCCCGTCCTCGAAGGCCGTCTATTCGCGGAAGTGATGAAGCTGGGCAAATTATCCGGTCGCAAGTTGGCCGAGAAGTTCGGCGTCTCTGAAGCCCTTGTGCGTAATCGCATGGAGTACGTCGAAGCCGCTGAATTGCGCACGCTGTGCGCACCCATAACAGCGGTCGGCGATATTTCGGCACTCACTCAATTGCAGGTGCGTGGTTATCTGAAATTGCCGGCCGGCATTCGGGACAAATGGATCGACGCTGGTGCTGATGAACGGGTTGTTGAGTTCGTTTGGCGTGATTTCAGTTTTGGGTCGGCTTTGCACAATTTGGCGACATTTGGCTTGGACGAATTTGTAAGTTCGAAGCATGACGAGTTCTGGCCCTCGCTCTGCCAGGCAGTTGAATATCAGCGCAATGCCGATCAGATGCGCGGCGGTGGTGTAGCAAACGCTAAGGATTACGTCTGCGCGGCGTCGCATTTGAACCTTCCTCCGATCGTGATGAATCTACTGCCCTTGCGCAAGAATGGCCGCACACTGACGGCGGTGCTCTCCCAGACTGATTGGGAACGGGTTTTGCAATCTGGCGTTAACGCCGCGAAGTCAAAAAATGCCGTCCTTGGCCAAATACAGTCTGCCGTGCAGGCGGTTCTCGCTGAACGGGGCATCGACCCTTTGACCGTATTGGCACCCGCAAAGGTTCGCGAAATCCAACTACTGCAACAGGCACCGCCATATCTGCAGGATGCGACTTGGTTGTCGTTGGAGGAGCAGCTGACCGTCTTGCAGCTAATCCTGCAAAGAAAAGACGAGTCGCTTGAAAACGCAGTGCGACTGGTGATCGAGGAAACCCGTGTTGAACGGTGCGAAGGAAAGAAACGCCGCGGCAAGGATGGCGGGTCGATCGAAGAGCGGCTGAACAAGCACCTTCTGGTTCTTCGTGGGGCGCGACGTCAACAAGGCTTGCTGACGATGCTGGAAGGCGAGACAGGCGAAACCTCTCTGGTACGCAGCTTGGCTCACGTTCTTGGTGAGGCATCCAACAGCGAGGATGTGCTCACCCTGATCAAGGAGCGAGTGGTGTCGGCGCCAGCACCCGAACGTGCCTTGCTGGCTTGCATCGCCGCTGGTGTCCGAGATCCCCACGAGTATATCGGCGTCTGGTTCGCGCAAGTGATGGCGGCTACTGCCTCGGAAATCGCTGAAAAAACGGACTGACTGATCAAATTGGCCTGAAAAAGGAATTGGAGCTCAAACTTGGAAGCACATCCCATCACCGCGCATTCCATGCGCACCAGACATCCTCATAATTTTGATCTGCGATCCAATCTCAGCAAAAAGGCCAAGCAACTGCTCCGTCGCATTGCTGGCTGGCCCGATCTTAACGACGAGTTGCGCCAAAACGCAGAATTTCTGGTTCAAGTGGCCGAAGATGGAGGCCAGACTAATCTTGCCCATGCTGGCATTCAGAAACACCGCGGAAACTTCGTTTACGAACGAAACTCCATCGCGGCGCGTTGTATCATCACGCATTACCTTCGCGAGCATTTCGGCGTCCGGATTACGGACGATCGTGGCGTCACTTGGGCAGTCCGCGGCGGTCCAGTGCCCGGGGACCGCGAATGGATCACGCACGCAATGTCTTTTGGCACGCTCGGTGCGGCAGGAAAGCCACTTGCGGCCTCCGATACATCACATCAGGTGCTGTCAGCGGCGCACGATCAAGATTTGCACCGATCCTTGAAATTGCTCATTTGGATGTCGAACCA
>JAWXCH010000160.1:0-5872 GCA_034440595.1 Planctomycetota bacterium
CTGCGAGATTCGGTTGCATTTCAAGCAGGTATTCGTGCATTTGGCGACCACTCATTTCGGGCATGACGACATCCGTCAAGACTAGTTGGACTTCTCCGGAATATTCTTCGAATACCCGCACTCCGTCGGCCCCATTTCGAGCTTCCAACACGGTATAGCCCTGGGAACGCAAGATACGACAAGTAAGATTGCGGACTCCGTCTTCGTCTTCGACAACTAGCACGGTTTCTGTGCCACGAGCAGGTTCGCTAGCTGACTGCTCTGCAACCGCTTCGGATTTGTACGCGCACTTTGGCAGATAAACTTTGAACGTCGAACCTTGTCCCAGTTCACTGTCAACAGTAATGTGTCCACCGCTCTGTTTTACGATGCCATAAACGGTTGCCAGACCCAATCCCGTGCCTTTGCCTACCCCCTTGGTCGTGAAGAATGGCTCGAAAATCCGAGCTCTCGTTTTTTTGTCCATGCCGCAACCGGTATCACTAACCGCGAGCATGGCGTAGGGTCCAGGCTGCACGTCGGGATACTGTTCGGCGTAACTGTCGTCCAGTTCCACATTGGCTGTCTCGATGATGAGCGTACCTCCTTGGGGCATGGCATCCCGGGCATTGATAGCCAGATTCATGACAACTTGCTGAATCTGCCCTGCATCAACTTTCACCGCAGACAACTCTGCGCACAATCTGTTCGTTAGTCTTATATCCTCGCCGATCACTCGCTCCAGCATCATTCCTGTGTCAATGACAACCTCGTTTAAATTCACGATCGTGGACTGCAGCACCTGCTGCCGACTATAAGCGAGGAGCTGGCGAGTTAATGAAGCGGCTCGATTCCCGGCTTTGAAAATCTCCTCAATCAACTCTCGGTTGTCATTCGTGAGCGAGTCATCGTATTCCATAAACTGACAACAACCAAGAATGACCGCCAACAGGTTGTTAAAATCGTGGGCAATACCTCCTGCCAATTGCCCAGTAACCTCCATTCTCTGGGATTGACGATTCATTGCCTCCAGTCGTTTCTTTTCCGATACATCATTCAAAAAGACATGGAAGAAATGGCCGCCATTCTCTGAGAAGTCAATGGCGCTAACTTCTACCTCCTTCGTAGTTCCATCCAAGCAGTTGAGAACCGCCTCATCCGATTCGGTCACTGGATTTCGTTGCTCGACGATTCGCAGCCTATCGAGCATCAAGTCATGGGACTTCGGATGAACGAATGCCATGAGCGATTTCCCAAGTAACCGTTCCGGGCCGCCGACACCTAACAGCGTCGCGCACGGCGAATTGGCATAGGTAATCTTGTCTTCGTTGACAACGAGTATGGCAAACGGTGAAAACTCGGCAATTCGGCGATAGCGTTCTTCACTGGCTCGAAGGGCTTGAGTCACCTCGTTCCGCTCGATCATTTTCCGTTGCAACGTGTCGTTCGTTATTTCGAGAAGTTGATTCGCTTGTTTAAGCCGAAGGGTTTGGGCCGCTATTTCGCCCGAATGGTGCCGTTCCAGGATCGCCCGATTCGTAGCGATCGACCAGGACTGGTTTAACGCCTGGCGGATTGAGAGGAGCAGGAACACATCCTCGAAAATCACCCAAAAACCATGCTCCAAAGTACGGGGAAGATCTGAGGTTGCGATTCCATATACGGACTGAGGCCAGAAGATACCTCTCAGTAAGTGGTCGGAGATCACAACAGTCGTGGCGATTAGCAGGACTCGCCAGTCCCGATAAAATGTCAGAAACGCTAAGGATCCAAAGATATGAAAATGGCTTTCGATTCTGCCTCCGGTTAGGTGAATAAGCAGAGCAGACCACAGCATCTGCGCGACGGCGATGACGTATCGCGTTAAGGCCGCGCCCGGTCGAATGAGGATGAGGTACGAAGGAAAAAGGGTCAGGATGCCGCCATAAACAACGGCCGCCCAAAGATGTGGGTGTATTTCACTGGCGGGACCGGTCCATGTACGAGGCGTGAGTAAAAGGGCCACTCCGATCCCAGCAAACCATTGCAGCAGCAGCAGGATCAGAAATAAGCGGTCCGTCCAGAAATGGAGGAGCGACAATTCCGTTCGATGAAGAAATTCGGCTCGTTCTGCCACATCAGGATCGGTCAGTGAATTTGGATTTGCAAACACGAGAAAGCTCCTAACGAGCAAAGGCCGCGGTTTCAGAAAGTGGGCATCCAAACACTGGGGAAGCAGTCGGACACATCTCGCTGCCATTGATGACCGAAATGATTGCATCCCGTCCTGCGTTTTGTCCCTCGTGACCTCGTGCGGCTGTAATCCCACCGTTGTACTGAAGTTTTCCGGACCGGTCATAAAGCAGAACTTGACCGGAAGTCGTCACGGAAAATATTTTCAATTCTGCCCCGTCCTGATCAATCACGACTTTTACGCCGGGAATGTCTTCAGCTTTCCTCCAGAGGCTCGTTTTCTCCCACCCTGGTCCAAAACCAACCGGCCTGTAAAACACGACTTGTGTCTCAATCTTGGCAGGGCATGAAGCCAGAGTGAGTGCTAATTCGTGGAGAGTCGCCCGACTGCAGGGGCAATGCGGATGGACAAATACCAGCAACGTCGGTGCCTCTGTGCTCAGCCGAAGCTTGCTCTCGGCAGGCCATTGAGGCAGCGGGCCGCTGGGGATTCCCGGCGTGAGAGCATATTTCCAAAGTAGCGCCGTACTGCCGGCCATCGCTCCCAGCCAGAGGACGGCCACCACCGGCAACAGCTTAGGAGTGAACCGGACGAAGGATCGCGACATTGGGATTGCTGGATTTGGTGCGTTCCGCGTTCAGAGAATTAAGGGCTCTCAAAGGTAGCTCAAATCGAGGCCATTATTTCTGCTTGGTCTTCCTGTCATTGCAGTTATGCCGATTGAAACGATTGGTGGCGGACTCCAGCGCTCTCTTATCAACGTCGCCCATTAACTGCGCTGAGCTATGGTTACCTGTGTGAGGGGCGGCAGGCATCCGCGGCGAGTTCCAAAAAGCAGAGCTGCAAACATGGATCAAAAACGGACGTTTAAGGCACTAGTCGTTGACGATGACGCGACCGTGACAAGGTTGTTGGTCCGCGGATTGATGCAGCAAGGTTTTACGAGCGACACGGCAGTCGATGGGAGTGAGGCCGAGGAAAAGGTGGCGAAATCCCAATACGACGCCGTGGTGACCGATCTCCGAATGCCAAAAAAGCATGGTCATGCGCTGGCTTTGCACCTGCTTTCTTTGCCGCAACGACCTGTGATCGTCGTGCATACGGGACTGGTCGAGCCGAAACTTGCCAAAGACTTGCTGGCACGAGGCGTGGACGACATTCTCTTTAAGCCGTTTGACATTGGCTTGCTCGCTACGAAAGTTAGGGTTTTAGTAGAACGCAAGATCGCGCCGACTGCGCAGGCCGAAGAAAACTCGAAGCAGGCAGAGTGCGCTGTTGATGAAGCGCAACAGTCAGAAGGGCCAACCCACGAAATGCCCGTGAGCCTGGCGAATATCGAGAGCAAGCTGTCGAGCCTTTCGCGGATCCTGCCCGTCTCGTCTGTCGGACTTGACGTTTACAACATGGCCAGCACCGATCGATCCGAGGCACCCCAAATTGCGGCAGCAATCCAGCAAGATGCCACGCTCGCCGCCGAAGTGCTACGACTGGCGAACAGTACCTTCTACAACGCGTCCGGGCAGCGCATCGTCCATCTCGAACGAGCGGTCAAGCAGATCGGTCTGAAACGGATCGGCGAATTGGCATTATCTACGAATGCATTATCGGCCCTTACTTCGGGACTGCTGCCGTGGTTGAATGTTGACTTGACCTGGAAGCGCAGCATGGCGGCGGGACGCTCCATCGAATTGCTCATCGAACAAGGAGAAAATCGGCAAGTTGAGAAAGGCCTTTTTCTCAGCGCCATTATGCATCCCCTGGGACGAGTAGTCTTGGGAACGCTCTTTCCGAAGCGATATGAAATGATGATTCAGCGATGCGGAAGCAACGAGGGCACACTGCTGGAGCAAGAGCGCGCAGCATTTCCGATCGATCATTCCGAGGTCATGGCCAATATCCTAGCGTCCTGGAAAATCCCGTCTGACATTCACGCACCACTCCGGCACTTCTTAGCTGATCGCTCATCACTCGGAAAATTGCCTGATCCCATTCGCAGCCAAATAGACCTTCTCATTCTTGCGATATTTATGGGTAACGTTGCAATTGCTCAATGGGAATCCTGGGATTCAATTGACATCCCTCCTGCCTCGATGCTGAGAAAGATGGGAATAAGTTCTCCATCGGGCATGCTCGCGAAGATTAAACTTTGCGTTAAGCAACTTGCGTCTCTCCGGGCGGATCGAACGGGGACCAGCATAAAGTCAGAACGTACCGAACTGTCTCGAGAACTTGCTTACTGCGACCTCTCCGGTTCGCCATTCGACTTCTTGCCTGAGATTACTTCCCCCATGGGAATTAAACTCATCAAACACTCCCCAGAGGAACTGAACGATTTGGAAGGAGCCGTTCTCGTCAATTGCGTCGGCGTTGCACCGCAACGACTCGTAGCCAAGGCAAGGCGTGCCTCACGGCAGCAGCTATTGATCGTCACGGACTTCGAACCACGGGATGAGTATCGAGAATATGGACAAACCGTCGCGCTGCCCGTCCGCTCCGCTCGACTACGAACGGTGTGCTGGGAAGCAACGCACGCCATCGGTCGGAAATAACAGTTGACTGGCTAACCGTCTTCTCTCTTTGCATAAGCAATTCAGAACTCAATGCAGAGACTTTTATGCCATGCGCTACCTTAGTAGAGTCGCACTTCGAGCAACTTTTGGGCGATTGCGATTCACTATGTCTCCCCACCGCAGCACCAGCACGAGCTTCGTCGAGTCGTTTCAGACTTGCTGATCAATTTCGTGAGGGCTAAATATCCCTGGAAAGTCTGGCCGTCATGCTGTTCTCCGCGAAGCTTTGCGAAGGAATCACGGGGGCAATAAGTCAAGCCTGATATCGCCGCGGTGGAGCGGCGGGGTGGCTGGGTTTTGCGCAGCATAACACGGCTGATGCGTGAGTACGCCACGCCGATTTTGCGGAAGGATCGATTCGAATCGACGGAATGGACAGCCGCAGACATCGGGCGGTTGGTTCGCTAAAATTCGGGGCGGAAGGCCGGCTGCCCTCTCTTGGAATCGGCTGGCAGGATACCCGCCCTGTGTTTTCTTGATTTGACTGGCAGATTGCCCATGACGACGCCTACTGTTTTCGATCCGTTCAAGGCCCGCGATACTTTTCAGACCGCTGGGGGGCCGGTTGGCATTTATCGGCTCGATCGCTTGCAGCAGCAGGGGCTGGGGGGGATTAGCAAGCTGCCGTTTAGCATGCGGGTGCTGCTGGAGGCGGTGCTGAGGAATTGCGATGGGTATTTGGTGACGGAAGAGGATGTGCGGTCGCTGGCCGCGTGGCAGGCGACGGCGGTGGCGAAGGCGGAGATTCCGTTTAAGCCGGCGAGGGTTGTGTTGCAGGATTTCACTGGGGTTCCGTGCGTTGTCGATCTGGCGGCGATGCGGTCGGCGATGAAGCGGCTCGGCGGCGACCCGAAAAAGATCAATCCGCTGATTCCGGTCGATTTGGTCATCGACCACTCGGTGCAGGTTGATTTCTTCGGCACGCCGGACGCCCTGGATAAGAACGTCGAGATGGAGTTTGACCGCAACCGCGAGCGGTACGAATTTCTCCGCTGGGGTCAAAAGTCGTTGGCGAATTTTCGCGCGGTTCCGCCGAATGTGGGCATCGTGCATCAGGTGAATTTGGAGTACTTGGCCAAGGTTGTTTTCAGAGGCACGGATAAACTGGGAGCGGTGGCGTTTCCCGATTCGCTGGTGGGCACCGATAGCC
>JAWXCH010000161.1:0-6353 GCA_034440595.1 Planctomycetota bacterium
CGGTGGTGGATCAACCGCGAACAGAATGGTGGCCGAGGTCGAGTCTAGCCAATTAGCCCAGCTTCTCGCTGAGCCGATCAAACATTTCTTTTATCTCGGGCGTTGCCGCCTCGCCGAAGTCTTCCATTTGATTCACTGGGCGAATTTCAATTTCGCTATCCCCTGGCATCGGATTAGGACAGCGCTTGACCCAGTCGATTGCTTCTTGCATCGATTTCACTTCCCAGATCCAAAAACCGGCAACTAGTTCTTTGGTCTCGGCGAAGGGGCCATCGATAACGGTTCGATTCTTGCCAGAAAACTGCACGCGGACACCGGCAGAGCTGGGCTTCAATCCCTCACCCATTTTCATAATGCCGGCGTTGATCAACTCTTCATTAAATTTTCCCATCTCGATGAGCATTTGTTGAGTCTGCGCTGTCGGCATGATCCCTGCCTCAGAATCCTTGGTCGCTTTAACAAAGACAATGACTTTCATGGTTTGAACTCCTATTCAGAAACAGTTTAAATCGAACTCAACACTATGGTTTTTTGATGTTTGCACTCGACGATGTGCGCAGATTGATCACGCCTGCCAGTTAGTTGTCTGACAATTCGCTGGTTTAATGGCTCCGAGTCACTCAGGACGAGCAGGCTCACTCGCTCCGCCAGGGAACCAGTGCCAGCAGACGATTGTCGCGCAAGACCAGCCCCAGCCAGAGGACCGCACCAACGACTGCCGGCAGCAAAATCTGACCGATGCCATCCCCATGATGCACATGCGTATTGACCGCGCCACCAAGGTAGCCCGTTAGCAAAATTGCCCCTAGCACTGCCGTCCGCGGATAGAGATACAACAGCACGCTGATCAAGAGGACGATCCCAAGCGGGACCATTACTTCTTCGGAGTAACCCATGGCCACCGTCTGCTTGACGATGTCCTCTGGTTTCACCAGGTTCATTGCGGCACTTGCCAGAAGCATCGCCGCCGGGAGCCAGCTCAGCACGCGGCCGGTCCAAAGTCGAGCCGGTGAGATTGCAGCTTGATTGATTTCGGAACTCATGATTTTGCCTCGTCGCTGGGCTGGTCTAGGTTATGTAATGATAAGGTAAAAGGGTGGCGCACTCACTTCGCGGATTCGGCCGGTTCGCCGGAACGCTCTGGCAAGCCGCTCAGTTCCAGCACGGGCCGGATCTCGACCGTCCCTTTCTTGGCCGCGGGGATTTTGGCGGCAATTTGTATCGCGTCGTTCAGGTCGTTTGCTTCGACCAGAAAGTAGCCCCCGAGTTGCTCTCGAGTCTCGGCAAAAGGGCCATCCGTGATCAGCGGTTTGTTGCCTCGCACTCGCACACTGGTGGCCACATTGATCGACTCAAGCGGTGAAGCATGGATATATTGCCGGCGTGCCTGCAACTGGTGCGTCAGTTGGATCGATTCTGCAAAGCATTGCTGGCGTTCATCTTCCGTCCAGCCGTTCTCGTCGCTATAGATCAAGAGCATGTACTTCATGTTGGTCTCCGGGAGAAACTGTCGCACAACTAGCACTTTAACAATTAGTCGCCAAAGAAGCGGCAAATCGACAGCAGGTCGAAAAAATATTTCAGGCAAGTTCCTGCAAGCGCTTTCGCAAGAACCTTATTTCCGGCTCCTGTTTAGCCAAGTCAATCGCCTGCTGGTAGGCCCGGCGCGCGGCGGCTCGGTTTCCAAGCCGACGGTACAGATCGGCCTGGGCCGCGTAGGTCAGATGGTAGTTTTGCAACTCCCCGCGAGTCAAGATAGCCTCGATCAGCTCGATGCCGGCCGCTGGACCGTCACGCATTGCCACGGCTACCGCACGGTTGAGTTCGATGATGGGTGACGGATCGATGCGGTACAGCAGGTCGTATAATGCGACAATCTGCGACCAGTCGGTCGCCTCCGGTGCGTTCGCCTCGGCATGGACAGCAGCTATGGCCCCCTGCACGGTGTAGACACCGATTGGGCCAGTGCTCAATGCGCGCCGCACATGTGCGATCCCTTCGTCAATGTGGGCACGATTCCAAAGCGTGCGGTTTTGTTCTTCCAACAGAATGATATCGCCACTTGGAGAAGTTCGAGCAGTGCGACGCGATTCCTGCAGCAACATCAGAGCCAGCAACCCTTGCACTTCGGCATCTGGAGCCAGCTCAAGCAGCAAACGACCCAGCCGAATCGCTTCCTCAGATAGTGCCGGTCGAGTGACCTGGTCCCCTATCGATGACGAATATCCTTCATTGAATACCAGATAGACTACCGCCAGCACCGACTCCAGCCGTGCGTGCATCTCTTCTTTTGCCGGCACGTTGTATGGGATTTTTGCATCGCGGATCTTGTTCTTGCCACGGACAATCCGCTGCGCAATGGTAGCCGGTGAAGTTAAAAACGCCGCGGCGATCTCTTCGGTGCGCAGCCCACACACTTCGCGCAAAGTAAGAGCCACCTGCGTCTCGGGAGAGAGTGCTGGGTGGCAACAGGCAAAGATGAGCCGCAACTGGTCATCCTGGGTTCCTTCGTCGATCGTGCTCTCAGTAGTGGCGGAGTCGCCGCTGGCAGTTCGTTCTTGTTCGCGCTGAGCCAGTTCCGGCAGCGCTGCCTGCAGGCGACTGCGTCGGCGGATGGCATCGACCGCTTTGAAGCGACCGGCCGACACCAGCCAGGCACGTGGGTTGGCCGGCACTCCGTCGCGCTCCCACTGCACGACTGCCGCGGCAAACGCCTCGTGCAGGGCTTCTTCGGCCAGATCAAAATCGCCGAGAATGCGAATCAGGGTGGCTAGCACGCGCCGCGATTCGGTGCGAAAGGCTTCGTCCACACGCTGTTGAATCGCGGGCTGTACGGATGCCGACATGAATTGCTCGACGGACATTTTAATTCGCTACTGGTCCTGACCGCTTGCCGATGCCGGACGTGTCTTTTTTTCAGCTTTACAGACTCTCCGCTCCCCTCAATGCTCTGATACTCGGGCCGACCGCGGTGTTCTTTCAAGAACTGCTGATACTGCGGCTGCTGGAACCAGAAAACCGATCGTGGATCGGCCGGAGTGACACGCTTCTCCGGATAGTCCTGACCCGCCAGACTGCTATCGACCGAGCGATTGAACGCGTTCAGCCTCTCGCGCATCGAGTCGTACACACCTGGCAGTTTCTCGCGTAAATCGTTCTGCTCCTTTGGATCGGTATTCAAATCATACAGTGAATACTCTCCACCACGTCGATTCATCGTGACCAGTTTGTACTGATTCTCCACCAACGCCGTTTGCTTCTGAAATCGAAACGGAATCGGCTTCTCACGCGGGCCAATCTCTTTTTCAAACAGCGGCTTCAGACTGACGCCATCCTGTGGGGTAATCATCGCACTGGCTGGCAAGCCGACAATCTCTGCTACGGTCAGAAACAGATCCATTGTGCAGGCCGGGTGCTGCGTGACACGCGGTTTGATCACTGCTGGCCATTCGATGATCCCCGGTACACGAATTCCCCCCTCGTATAGATCTCCTTTGTGCCCGCGCAAGTTGCCGACAGTGCCCGAAGCAATATTGGCAAGCCCGCCGTTGTCGCTGCAAAAGACCACCAGCGTATTGTCAGCAATTCCTAGCTCTCGCAGACTCTTTCTCAGCGTACCAATGCTGCGGTCCATTGCCCCCAGTTCGCCGTAATGATTCGCCGATGCCGCATCCAAGTTTGCAAATTGCGCCTTGTCCGCAGGTAACGCTCGAAATGGCGAGTGCGGCGTACCGTACCAAATCACGGCAAACAGCGGCTTGCCGCCGTTCTGTTTTGCTTTGAGAAACTGCACCGCCTGATCGACAATAATTTCGCTGGAGTCTCCGCGGTGCTCGGTAATTGTTCCTTGATGGCTGAGGAGCGGGTTCAGATCAAAGAAATTGCTGGTCGAAGTCCAGTGCTGAAAGCCGAACGCTCCGGGGGAATACGGATCGTCCTTCAGGATCGGGACCCCTGCGCCTTTGAAGCCATTGAGGTGCCATTTGCCAAAATGCGCCGTTGTATAGCCAGCCGTACTCAGCGCCTGTGCGATCGTCTTCTCTTGCCGACGAAGCGCATTACCGTGCGTGTAAACTGCCGCGCGATCGGGCGAGCGCCCGGTCATCACACTGGCGCGCGTTGGCGAGCAGACCGGTCCACCGGCATAGAAACGATCCAGCCGCAGGCCGTTTGCCGCCATTGCATCCAAATTCGGCGTTTTCAGCACCGGGTGACCGCGATAGCCGGTTTGTCCCCAGCCCATATCGTCCGCCATGACAAAGATGATATTGGGGCGCTTGGTCGTTTTAACATTCGCCCTGGCTTCCGTTGCTGGCTGCTTCGCTGCCTTTTCGTCCAACAGAGTTAGTGTTACACGTCGCAGATCCAACACACTCTTGCCGGGGGTGTCCGTCGCACGTAACGTCAATAGGCCATCTTTCACGGGCAGCTCGATCGTGCCGAGATTTAGCGTGCGAAACTCCTTCATTTGCGAAATGTTCGCCGGTCGTGCGATGGTGTCCTGATTGGTATACAGCGGCGGATCCCAGCCGGGGACGACCCTTCCGATCATTTTCTGATCCGCAAAAGCGAGTTCAACCGTCGACCCGGCGTCAGCCTCGGGGCAGGTGTAATCGATCGTTACTTCGTATTTGCCGGCGGTATGGACATCGACATACCAGGCAATGCTATCCTGTTTGCTGCGCCAGTTCACAAAGTAGGAGCAATTCGGCGCCGCGGCACTGCGTTTCACTTCGCCGCGCGGCATGCCGTCTCGTGCTGGCAGCATGGTAATCGGGAATTCCCGGTAGCCGACCGGGATGGCACGGCGGTCCACTGCAACCGTCTCGGTTGGCCAATCGGTAGAAACCGGTTTGTATCCTTCGTGGAACCATTTTTCACCCGCACGTTTCAGATTCGCCGCGAGTTCGGGCTGCGCAGCGTTCAGGGGCGTGGTTTGACCTGGATCGGACCTCATGTCAAAGAGTTGGCTCGCACTGTCCAGTCGGTGCGTCTGCGTGCGGA
Organism: Planctomycetota bacterium; assembly: GCA_034440595.1. GTDB lineage: Bacteria > Planctomycetota > Planctomycetia > Pirellulales > JALHPA01 > JAWXCH01. Next base: position 5,005 of record JAWXCH010000161.1, read on the forward strand.
CGCTCGTTTTGCCCCCCCAGGAGTTAAAGATCATCCGCTCCGGCCAGTCGTGCTTTGCACCGGTTAACAGCGGTGATAGATCTAGCCCATCCAGCGGCTTCTCTCCCACGCGAGAAATCCCGGCCAGTGAAACCAGCGTCGGCAAGAGATCAATCGCGCCGCTGATTTTGTCAATGACTTGTCCTTTGGCAAAGTGCCCCGGCCAGCGCCAATAGCACACCGAGCGGACACCTCCCTCGTCGGTCATCCCCTTGCGACCCTTTAGCCCGCCGGTCCAACGAAACGAACTTGGCCCGTTGTCAGAAAAGTAGACGACAATCGTATTGTCGGCCAGTTTCAGTTCATCCAGCTTTTGCAAAACGCGGCCGACATTCTCGTCTTGGTTGGCCAGCATTGCCAGCGCACAGCGTGTTTCGTCAGCAACTTCTTGCTTTGCATCTGTTGCCGTCTGCTCAATGGGTTGATCCCTGAACCGTTCCCAATCCTTCGCCGGTGCGGCCCACGGTGCATGCGGCGTGGTGAACGGCACATAGCAGAAGAACGGTCTCGCCTGATTTCGCTCAATGAAATCAATCGCACGTTCGGTGCAGACATCGACGATGTAACCCTTGGTCCTCACCATCTTGCCATTCTCCTCCAGCGGCGCGTCAAAGTACTCTCCCCAATGCCCCGCCGTGTGGCCGAAGTACTCATCAAACCCGCGCGCCTGCGGGTGATACGGCCACTGGCTTCCATTGTGCCACTTGCCAAATGCTCCGGTAGCATAGCCAGCCTTTTTGAAGGCTTCGGCAATGGTGCGCTCGTCCAGATTGAGTCGTTCACGCCCGGATGATGTTCCGGTCACGCCCGAGCGAATGTGGTAGCGACCGGTGAGAAACTCGGCACGTGTTGGAGAACAGACCGGCTGCACGAAGAACCGAGAGAGTGAAACACCATTTTTGGCTAGCGAATCGATGTGCGGAGTTTGAGCTAGCCGATTTCCGGCAGCGCCATAATCACCACAGCCGGCGTCATCGGCCAGGAAAATGACTACGTTGGGACGATTTGCCGGGATAGGGTCTGCGGCAACAGCTATCGAAACGGAAAGAGCTGTAATGACTCCGAGCAGAGCGGCAGCAATTCTCATGGCAACACCTTCACATTTCCAACAGCGTCGGCGCGCACCGTGCCATCTTTTTCGATCAGCGGTTTGGGCGACTCTACTCTCCCTAATTTCCGGCACCCTGGCCCAATTCCATCGGTGCCAAGATCGTTCTCAGTCATCGCCGCGATGGCCTGTAATCGTTGCACAACGTCAGGGTGCGCAGCGGCGACATTATTGGACTCACCGGCGTCACTGTTTAGATTAA
>JAWXCH010000162.1:0-22526 GCA_034440595.1 Planctomycetota bacterium
AAGGTAACTCAACTACTGGAAAGCCGGATGCGGGAGATCCGCCCGTCCGGTTTGGCGGGAGGGGGACCGCAACCCAATGCGGTCTTCCTACCCGATCTTAACGTAGCCGCGCAGCGGCGGAACCCCGGATTACAAGTTCAAAAAGAATGCGGCCCTGAAAGGGACGTTCAATGTCGTCTCGTCTTGCAGTTCTTCGGACAGTCGCATTCGCGGTTATTGGATAGGAATCACGGCCTTCAGCTTCTCAATATCGGCGTCCGTCACAATTTCTGAGCTAACTACGACTTCTTCCAAGCTGGTTAATGATTGCAGTTTCCTTAACCCCTCAACGGTTATATTGGTGTCACTAAGATGCAGATGACGCAGTTTCTTAAGTTGGCAAATTGCCGGAATACTGTCGTCCGTGACTAAGTTGCCCTCTATTATCAAATCTTCGACACCTGGTGCCATATCAACCACATGAAGGATCACCTTGTTCGTTACCGATGTTTGGTCAGTCAACGCGAGGCGACACAACTCTGGCACTTCCGGTATAGAGAGCAGTTGTAATTCTGTACCTTCCGAGATCCATAGCTCTTCGATTTCTGGAAAGTAGATGAGATCTCTGAAATCAAAATCTGCAACAGGCTCATCCGCAGAATTGTCTTGACGTGAGTTAAGGCCTCGTACGGTGACGGCCATTCTGTGATATCGAGCTGGCAATAGTGATCGCCAAAAACCAGGCGAAATTGTGTCTGGCTGACTTTCATCAACCCATGATCTTGGATTCATATCACTTAAAACATTGCAATTTTGTTCAAGCTCGTGATATATTCGCAGTCGCTCTTCCTCATACCGCCAAACGGCCGTGCCGATCCCAACCTGCACCGCCGCCAACGTGACCAAGACCAGCCCCGTCCGCAGTGAAAACCGAAAGTAACGGCGAATGTTCATGACTGCGCAAGTGAATGAAACTTCTCGTCAGATGCCGTCAACACAGTGGCCTACACGTCATTGTCCATTGTAACAGGCGTTCAGCCCGCTGAATTACCGACTCCATTACCTTCGCTGCCAGCCACTTCTGCACCCACCGGCATTCAACATCCGTTCCAGTAAAAAGGACAGGAACTTGCGGCAGCAGTTGGTTAGCCTACTGGGGTGCATTCACGGATTCTGGCAAACCTACTCTGGCGCGAATTTAATCTGCACGTGCGGCATCGCTGCTCGCAGCGCCTTTGCTGCCGCAGGCGTAACTTTATTGCAGTAATCGACTTTCAAGTGCGTTAGAGTCTTCAGATTCGCCAGCTTCGCAATTCCGGCATCTGTAATCCCGTAGCAACTCTCCAAAATAAGTGTTTTCAATCCAGTATGCTGTGCGATCTTAGCCAGATCCGCGTCTGTCAAAGAATGCAGATAGCTGAATTCGAGCACTTGAAGATCCTTTGAAAGATTCAAGCGAAGTGGCACTGCCGATTCGGTCCTGTCACCCCCGTAAATATGCAGATGCTCCAAATTCGTAAACTTATCCAGGTCCGAGCCGTTCTGGGTATCGTCTAGCGAGTACTTGAAGTGCTTCAGGTTGAGTGTATTGGATAGCTTGACCAGGTCAGCCTCGGATACTTTCAGCGGCTCCTCCGGCAAAGAATCGTCGCCCCGTGGTCGCCCGCTACGCAGGCTTAGTGATTGCAAGCTTGTTAGTTTCTCTAGTTTCTTGACTGCACTGAGGGTGAGCTGCACTGGGATGGCAATCTCAAGTGTTTGTAAATGCGGAAGTTCTTGCAGACTACTCAGAACTTCGTCGCTGATTGCCGCCTTGTCAGAGATCGATAGTGACCGAAGTTGCTTTAGCTTCTTCAGAAAAAACAAGCTAGTACGCCGCGAATCAATTGCGGATTTGTCTGTGGCTGTACTCTGTGCAACCTGCAGGTCTGGCAACTCTATATCAAGTGATTCCAACGCAGTCAGATTGCCCAATGCTTGAATACTGGCCTCAGTCACATCAATCATTGATTCCAGTCTTAACTCGCGCAAGTTGGTTAGTTGCACAATTTCCTTTGCGGATTTGTTATTGATCGGGACACCCACAGACAACTCTTCGATCTGCTTGAGTTTGCTGAGCCCTGGCAAATCTACTGCATTTTTCCTCGGCTTGACCGCTTCAAGCCACTCGTGAATGTAGACCGATCGAAGTTTGGGAAGCGATGCGAGACTACTGATCCCTTTTTCGGTAATACCAAATCCGACCGATAAGTATACCGATTCCAGCTTTGGGAAATTTTTCAGGCGAGCTAAGTTCTCATCGCTCGGTGGCTCAACTGCAATGTCAACGAGGTCGCCGCCTTCGTACTTATGAAGTTGATATTCGCTGTTCGAATCTATCTCAGTCTGGGCACGTGGTCAGGACGAGGCTGAGGTGATGCTTCCGGAACCACAGGCTTTTCAAGAGGTTTAGCAACGGGTTGTGGTGACACCTGGGGATCCGCAGCAGAAGCTGGACTCTCATAAACACCGCCAGTGAGAATGCAGATGGCAACGAGTAGCAGGAAACGCATCAACGACCCCTTTTTAAATCGCGTGGAGATAGGCAGAACCGTGCAGTGTACACCGAACCGTCTATATCGTTTGATGTATTGCCCATACCATTGAGCATAAGCGATGTTCAGGCCAGAAGCCAATATTATTCTGGCTCCTCCGCACGGCCATTCCTTCAACCACTATCCTGCAAATTCTGTCCATCCTTGTTTATTATTTCTGCCTTTCTGCACTAGTTCGACGTTGCCGCACCTAACTGGCACCCCTTCATTCTCTGTGTCACTCCGTGAACTCTGTGGTTCAAAAAACGAACCGCCAAATCGCGTTTTTCCAGCCCACTTTCCGCTCTTGAAAAAAAGCCAGCGCCTCTGCTAGTCTGAATTCGTGTTTCGCGCTGGGGACAATGCTCCGGTGCTTCTTCCTACAACCAGGGGCACATATCGCGGCAACACTTGTCTGAACCATTATGAACAACAGTGACAGCAATGCGCTACCGGTGCGCGCTAAGCTATGGCGAACGAAAGCAACTCGGAGAGCGACCCCTGCAAATTTCAAAAAATCAAACGCGCGCAACGTACATGACGTACACCACTGCCAGCTCAATTATGAAATCAGGCAAGATAGAGAACCCCGAACGTCGACATCTACCCTCAGTTGACCAGATTCAACAAATCCCAACCGACCACAAATATTGCCCCGTCGATCAGCAAATGACTAACCCACGGGCCGAGTAGCGAGCCGCTTCGTTGGTAAAGCCAGGCCCAATAGATTCCGCCGATGGTCACTGCCAAACTAAACAACACAGTCAATGGTGAGGACCAGCCAAAGTACATCCCAATAACTAACACATGATGCGCAGTAAAACCAATCCCTGAAACCACCGCCGCGATCGGCCAGCGTTGCACCTGCCGCAGTTCGCCAAACACAAACCACCGCCAGTAATATTCTTCCAGCAGCGAATGCACGACACAATAAAACAATGCCATAAACAGAAACCGCACTGGGGTGCCTGCCCCCAATCCTTGCACTTTCGCGTTGACCTCGGCAGCGGCAGCGACAAAGTATCCTCCCGGCTTCAGCCACCAATGGTACGCAATCAACATGGCCGCACCGACGATCAGTCCAAACACGATCCCCTCCCCTACTCCACGCAGACTGCGCGGCGGAAATCCAAATCGTGCCGGGTTGCGAAAATAGACCCACACCAGCGGCAGGGCAAATTGAATCCCCTTGCCAATACTAAACGCCAATTGCTGGGTCACCTCCGGCTCCTTGGCCAGCAGGATAAAGTAGACCCAGGTGAGCAGCGTAGGAAACAGCAGCGCGAAAATCAGCAGCGGCCACTGCGCGGCAGATACCTTCGATTCTGTCGATTCCACAGCCTACCTCGCTTGCTTCCTGGTTCGCGAATTCACAGTCAGAACAATCTCAGAATACTCAGCAGCGGCATTTTACCCTAAACTGACCCCGTCCACCTATACATATGGTTCGCTGGTCGCGACGTTCTATTTGAGTCTTACCACTAATGCACCCCCGTCCATTCCGCTTCCTATACCGCGTATGCTCCAGAACGATCTAGCCCGTGATCAGGCGCACATGATTCACTCCATGCATAGCGCGGAGTTGACCAGTCAGGCCAAGGTCTGGACATCTGGCCACGGCGCAGTCCTGGTGGACTCCAATGGCCGTGAATACCTGGACGCACTGGCTGGGCTATGGAATGTTCTCGTCGGGCACGGTAACGAGCAACTCGCACAAGCCGCCTCCGAGCAGATGCGTCGGCTGGCGTTTGTCTCAACCTACAGCGGCGGCACCAACCGCCCGGCGATTGCGCTAGCCGAACGGCTGGCGGAGATCTGCTACCCGTCGATCAATCGCTTCTTTCTGACGACCAGCGGTTCAGAGGCGAACGAGGCCGCCTTCAAAACCGCGCGGTACTATTGGCAGCAACTGGGCCAGCCCAGCAAGACCCGCTTCTTGGCCTTAACACACAGCTACCATGGCACGACCGCCGCCTGCACCGCGGCCACCGGAACGCCGCGCTACTGGGAAATGTGCGAACCGCGCACGCCCGGCTTTGTCCATGTTCCCTCTCCCTACCCCTATCGATTTGAACAAGACAATCCTAGCGCACAATCAGCTTCTCATTTATTAGAGCAGACGATCGTGCGCGAAGGAGCCGAGACGATCGCAGCGTTCATCGCCGAACCAGTCCAGGCCGCCGGCGGGACGATCGTTCCTCTACCAGAGTACTGGCCGCAAGTTCGCGACATTTGCACACGGCACAAGATCCTGCTCATCGCCGATGAAGTCGTGACCGGTTTCGGACGCACGGGTTGGGATACATCCAGTGGCAATTCCTGGTTTGCATTATCTCGCTACAACATCGAACCGGACATGATCACAATAGCCAAAGGGATGACCAGCGGATATTTTCCGATGGGGTCGCTCGGCGTGAATGACACGATTGCCGATGGCATCAACAACGCGCCACGCGATCAACTTTGGACGCACGGCAGCACCAACTCCGCGCACCCCGTTGGGTGTGCCGTGGCACTAGCGAATCTGGACATATTGCAAAAAGAAGGACTACTCCAGCGCAATGCAGAAAACGGCGCACGCCTGCTGGCCGGCTTGCAGACATTGTTTTCGCACCCGCACGTCGGCGACGTTCGCGCGGCCGGTTCACTTGCCTGTGTCGAACTGGTTCAAGACTGCAATTCAAAAACACCATTTGCCCCAGAAAAACAGATTGGCCAGCAAGTCCATGCCGCAGCACTGCGCCGCGGCATGGTCTCGCGGCATCGCGGAGATACCTACCAGTTTGCGCCCCCGTACGTCACAACGGGTGCGCAAATCGACCGAATGGTACAGATTCTGGCCGACTCAATTAATGAAGTCTGCTGTTTCTAATCGTTCCACCGGCGCGCCCTCACGCCAGGTCAAACAACATGATCTCGCTATCGCCGCGAGCCTGTATCGTCAATGACGCTTCATCACTAACTGCCGCTCCATCGCTGGTTGCCAGTAACTCGCCATTCAATGTCACACTGCCGCGCAGTACTTGTAGCCAGGCATGTCGCCCCGACTCCAAACTGTGCGATACCTCATACTCATTGTCCAGCGATCCCAAATAGATCCTGGCATCCTGATGAATCAAGAGCGAACCGTCGGCCGCATCGCGCGAGGCAACCAGTCGCAGCCGATTGTGCCGCCCCGATTCAGCAAAACGCTTTTGTTCGTAGCTCGGTTCGATACCCTTCCGCTCAGGGAACAGCCATATCTGGTACAGGTGAACCGACTCCGTCGCGGATGGATTGAACTCGCTATGCGTGATACCGGTTCCGGCCGTCATCCGCTGAAACTCGCCGGGGCGCAATACCTCCCCATTCCCCATCGAATCCTTGTGCTCCAGCGCCCCCTCCAGCACATAGGTGACGATCTCCATGTCGCGGTGCGGGTGCGTACCAAATCCTTGCCCTGGCGCAACGACATCCTCATTCATCACGCGGAGCGATCGAAACCGGTTGTAGCGGTGATCGTGATAGTCAGAGAATGAAAACGTGTGGTAGGTATCTAACCAACCGTGGTTGGCATGGCCTCGCTCGTTGGCACGACGGATGACGATCATGGTACTGGCTTCTTTCTCGGTATATTGCCGACTGACAGGTGCAGTTAGCTGAGAGAGTATACCGCCGCAGCCCGGCACTCTTACCGATGATGAAACAGCACCCAAATACGACGAATAGCTCCATTCCGCTGGCTGATTTAGAAAGGAGCCATGAGACTGAATCGGGAACGGGAGAACGGCTGTGGTTAATAACAACCGGCCCTTCGGTATGCCAAATGGCAGTAGGCCACGGCACTTTCAACATACTATGATGATTAAGGCCTTGCTGCGCTGCACGGCTGATCTCTCGCCGTGGTTCGTTCAAGCCGTCCGAACCGCGGCTTTTTTTGTTACCCAAAATCTACAGACCTTGGCACTGGCCGGTCGGCAGCGATAAGCTGCCAGGAAACGAAAAAAGCCCGCGTTTTGCGGGCTTTCTCAAGCTGGGGAACTAGGATTTGAACCTAGACAAGCAGATTCAGAGACTGCTGTGCTACCGTTACACCATTCCCCATTCTAGCCTACGTTTTACGGTGTTTTCTGCGATTCTCACCGCACCCATTCAACGAGTCTGACGCCTGTTTTGACACCCGCCACTCTGTTCAGAGACAAACGACGCTCGCCCGGGGCACGGGAGGCGTCAGCGACGCCACCTAGCAGGAGGTAACGCCATTGGCAGATTCTAGCAAAACGCCCGTTCTGGGGAAACCCAACCAGCGGCCGGGCAAAACAACGACCATAGAGCAGTAAAACGCGAGATCCAGCGGGCAGCAGCAAAAGGTAGTCGCAATCGTTTTGCGGCAAAACCAATGGCGCCTGTTGATCATCCGCCATTATTGCCCGCCGCGTCTTTATAAAGTCTTGATACCGGCCGGGGCATTCTTGACCCCCTTTTGATGCGCGGATTGGTTTAATTCAATCAGCAAGCAACTTCAAGAGGTTCAAGAGATGGATATCGTGTGGCTGATGGCGGGTGCAGCATTCTTTATTGGCTCTGGCGGACTTGTTTGTTTCTTCAGTCGCCTGCGAGCGGAGGACTGATCATGGACTGGACAAGCATTCTGGCTTTAGTCGTAACAATCGGATTGGCGGTGTATCTGGCGGCTGCCTTGCTGATCCCGGAGAAACTCTCATGAGCGCAAATGGCGTTTTGCAAATTGGCCTCTTTTTGGGGATCCTGCTGGTCTGTGTGAAACCATTGGGTACTTACATTGCCCGCGTGTATGCCGGGTCGACACCCGTTCTAGAGCGACTCTTGCGACCCATTGAGCGACTGCTCTACCGCCTCTGCGGCATCGACAGCACCGCAGAGATGACGTGGCGACAATACGCAATCGGCGTGTTGACATTCAGCTTTGTTAGTTTCGTCGCCGTTTATTTGATGCAGCGATTGCAGGGGCTGCTACCGCTGAACCCGGAAGGGTTGCCCGCCGTATCGCCCGACTCCGCATTTAATACCGCGGTCAGTTTTACAACGAACACCAACTGGCAGGGGTACGGTGGCGAAACGACGATGAGCTATCTCACGCAGATGCTCGCTCTGACGGTGCAGAACTTTGCCTCGGCGGCAGTCGGCATGGCAGTGCTCGTGGCTTTGATCCGTGGCTTTAGTCGGCATACTAGCGAAACAATTGGCAACTTCTGGGTCGACCTGGTGCGCGGAACGCTCTATATCCTGCTGCCGCTGTCGCTGGTGCTCGCCGTAGTGCTGGTATCGCAGGGAGTCGTGCAGACATTCAGTACTTACCAGGAAGTCACGCTCCTCGAACCAATTGTCAACGCCGATGGCAATATCGTAACCACTCAGTCCATCGCCGTTGGTCCGGCCGCTTCGCAGATTGCGATCAAGCAGCTTGGCACCAATGGTGGTGGATTCTTTAACACAAACTCAGCACACCCGTTAGAGAACCCGACACCGCTCTCGAACTTGCTGGAGGTACTGGCGATCTTGCTGATTCCGGCATCCCTCTGTTACGCGTTTGGCGAAATGGTCGGCGACCGCCGCCAAGGCTGGGCAATTCTGGCGGCGATGTCCCTGGTGTTTGTGCCGTTACTCGCTGCCACGGTTGTATTCGAGCAACAGGGCAATCCTGTATTGGCGAACCTCTCGGTCGATCAAGGTAGCTCGGAGAGTCAATCCGGTGGCAACATGGAAGGGAAGGAGACTCGCTTTGGCATTGTGAATTCTTCGCTCTGGGCTGTCGCTACCACAGCCGCCTCGAACGGTTCTGTCAACTCGATGCATGATTCATACACGCCGCTCGGGGGGCTGGTTCCGTTGTGGTTGATGCAACTGGGAGAAGTGATTTTTGGCGGCGTCGGCTCAGGACTGTACGGCATGCTAATCTTCGCCATCGTCGCTGTGTTTATCTCTGGACTGATGGTAGGCCGCACGCCCGAGTATCTGGGGAAGAAGATCGGCGCGTTCGAGATGAAGATGGCTTCTCTGGCGATTCTCTTTCCGTGTGCGATGGTGTTGATTGGGACCGCGGTTGCCGTTCTGACCTCTGACGGGAAAGCGGCGATTTTTAATCCTGGCCCCCATGGCTTCAGTGAAGTGCTGTATGCGTTCTCCTCGGCCAGCAACAACAACGGCAGCGCATTTGCCGGGCTGGGAGCGAACAGCCTGTTTTACAACGCGCTGCTTGGGCTGGCGATGCTCGTTGGCCGTTTTTGGGTATTGCTACCGGTGCTGGCGATTGCCGGTTCATTAGCGGTTAAAAAGACCGTCCCTGCCGGGCCTGGCACACTGCCGACACACACGCCGCTGTTCGTGGTCTTACTGGTCGCGGTTGTCATTGTCGTCGGAGCGTTGAGCTTCTTTCCGGCACTGGCCCTGGGACCGATTGTTGAGCATCTGCTGCTGACGAACTAGGAAACTCTACTCATGACAAAAACGTCAATCCATTTCTTTGAACGCAAAATCCTGGGCCAGGCGATCGTTGCCTCGTTTCAAAAACTTGACCCGCGCGTGCAACTGCGCAACCCGGTGATGTTTGCCGTGTACCTGGGGAGCATACTGACAACCGCACTCTGGTTGAACTCGCTGGGAGCATCGTCTGGAGAGTCGTCAGGATTTGTGTTTGCGGTGACAGTCTGGCTTTGGTTTACGGTTTTATTTGCCAACTTTGCCGAGGCGATTGCCGAAGGACATGGCAAGGCGCAAGCGGCTGCACTTAAGAAGAGCCGGTCCGATGTCAGTGCGAAACGATTGAGTCGCCCGCCGGCGAGCCTGGGCAATGTGCGAACTAGCGGCGAGCTACTCGCGAATGGGGCGATCGAGATACGGTCGGCCGCTGAGCTGCGTGTCGGTGACATTATTTATGCAGAAGCGGGAGATACCATTGCCGCCGATGGCGAAGTGATCGAAGGAGTGGCCTCGGTCGACGAAAGTGCAATCACGGGCGAGAGTGCTCCAGTCGTACGCGAAAGCGGAGGAGACCGCAGCTCAGTCACCGGCGGTACGCGCGTCCTATCCGACTGGCTGCTCATTCAGGTCAAGGCGCTGCCGGGACAAAGCTTTCTGGACCGCATGATTGCCATGGTCGAAGGTGCCAAGCGACAGAAAACTCCGAACGAAATCGCCCTGGCAATTCTGCTGGCGGCACTCACGCTGATCTTTTTGCTGGTGGTAGCGACGCTGCTCCCTTTTTCGATCTTTAGTGTACAGGTATCGGGTCAAGGAAAGGCCATCAGTTTAACAGTACTGGTCGCATTATTTGTTTGTCTGGCTCCAACCACGATTGGAGCGCTACTGTCGGCGATCGGCATTGCTGGCATGAACCGATTGAGTCAGGCGAATGTCGTCGCTATGTCGGGTCGAGCTGTCGAGGCCGCCGGTGACGTGGATGTATTACTGCTCGATAAAACCGGCACCATTACCTTGGGAAACCGCCAGGCAGCTCGGTTCATTCCTGCCGACGGTTTGAAAGATCAGGAACTGGCGGAAGCCGCACAGCTAGCTTCAATGGCTGACGAAACTGCCGAAGGTCGCAGTATCTTGGTGCTGGCCAAAAAACAGTTTGGATTGCGAGGACGCGAACTGGAACAGATCAAACCGCACTTCGTGCCGTTCTCGGCGCGTACCCGGATGAGTGGCGTGACTTTGGACGGGCACGAGATTCGCAAAGGGGCGACCGAGGCAGTGGAAACGCATGTGCGCAGTCTCGGCGGGTTTCTACCCGAGGACGTACGTGTCGCCGTTCAGCAAATCGCCAAGGCGGGCGGAACGCCCTTAGTCGTCAGTCGAGATGCCAAGGTACTCGGCGTAATTGAATTGAAGGATATCGTCAAAGGGGGCATCAAAGAGCGCTTTGCCGAACTGCGCCAAATGGGAATTAAGACCGTGATGATCACCGGGGATAACCCGTTGACTGCTGCCGCCATTGCCGCAGAAGCGGGTGTCGATGACTTTTTGGCAGAAGCAACACCGGAGGCCAAGCTATCGCTAATTCGCGAATATCAGAAAGGTGGCAGACTCGTCGCGATGACTGGGGATGGCACCAACGACGCACCGGCCCTGGCCCAAGCCGATGTTGCAGTGGCGATGAACAGCGGCACGCAGGCAGCCAAAGAGGCCGGCAATATGGTGGACCTGGACTCCAATCCGACCAAGCTCATTGAAATCGTCAACATTGGCAAGCAGCTCCTCATGACGCGCGGTTCGCTAACGACATTCAGCATCGCTAACGACGTTGCCAAGTACTTTGCAATTCTCCCTGCGGCGTTTGCGGCAACCTATCCTGAGCTGAAGGGACTCGACCTGATGCGGCTCTCCTCTCCAACCAGCGCGGTCATGTCGGCGGTGATTTTCAACGCGCTGATCATTATCGCACTGATACCGCTGGCATTAAGGGGAGTAACCTATCGTCAAGTGGGTGCCGCAACGCTCTTGCGAAACAACATGCTCATTTATGGACTGGGGGGGCTGATCGTGCCATTCATCGGGATCAAAATCATCGACCTGCTGCTTTCTGCCACGGGGCTAGCCTAAGGAGTAAATCAAATGTTTCAGCAACTGCGCACTGCCACGTTATTACTGTTGTCACTGACCATACTGACTGGCGTTGCGTACCCGTTAGTTGTCAGCGGCATCGCTCAAGCATTGTTTCCGAGTCAAGCTAACGGTAGCTTGATTCAAATGGGCGACAAATCCGTCGGTTCGGAGTTGATCGGGCAGGCATTTTCCAAGCCGGCGTACTTTTGGGGACGACTCTCGGCGACCGGGCCTGTGCAGTATAATGCGGCGGCATCGAGCGGCTCCAACTTCGGGCCAATGCATCCCGAGCTGCAACAAGCAGTCGAGCAAAGAATTGCTGCATTGAAGGCTGCCGGACATGCAGAGGGTGCGATCCCGGTCGATCTGGTAACCGCATCAGCCAGCGGCTTGGACCCCCATATCTCGCCCGCCGCGGCCGAATTCCAGGTGGCGCGGATCGCGGCAGTCAGAAAAATGTCCGTCGACGCGGTTCGCCAACTGATTCGGCAATATACTGACGGCAGACAGTTCGGCCTTCTAGGCGAAGCCCGCGTGAATGTCCTGCAACTGAATCTTGCTCTGGATCAGCAAAACTGAAACAATCCAAGGTGATCCCAAATCATGTCACTCCAAATCGTTTGCCCCATCTGTCACATCAACAACACTGTCGAGGATTCGACAGTCGGTCGTTACGTGCAATGCAGCAGTTGTCCGAATCGCTTCTATGTCGAAGCACCTACTCTGGCAGACATCGAAGAATCCAAGACTGGATCGTCTGGCATCAACATGTCGCATAATCTGAAAGCGATTCAGCAACTAATTTCCGAGAGCGACCGGAAGGTAAGCAAGACCGCGTTGATCCTCCACAATCAAGTATTCCTGTTGCGAGTGGTTGTAGTACTTCAGGCGGCCATCTGTCTGTTGCTGATGTTATTGGTATTTTGGCGGTAACCTGGCACTCGCTCTGTAGAACGAACCGTCAATGTCTGATGTCCGACCGAATCCCGATCAACTCCTGGCACAGGTCAAGAACCTCGAGGCTGAAGCCAAGCGCGGGTCACTAAAAATATTCTTTGGATACGCGGCCGGTGTTGGCAAAACGTATGCGATGCTCGAGACCGCTCGGCATGCTGTGGCTCTAGGTCGCGAAGTCGTCGTTGGCTACATTGAGCCTCATGCTCGTCCAGAGACGCAGGCACTCGTCGCAGGCTTGGAAGTCTTACCCGTTGCAGAAATCGAGTATCGCGGTGTCGTACTGCGCGAATTCGATGTCGACGTCGCACTGGCTCGGCAGCCGGATCTGATACTGGTGGACGAACTGGCACATACCAATGCCGAAGGCTGCCGGCATGAGAAGCGCTGGCAGGATATCGAAGAACTGCTCGACGCCGGTATCAATGTCTGGACCACGCTGAACGTGCAGCACATCGAGAGTTTGAACGATGTGATTGGCCAGATTACCGGTGTTGTTGTTCGAGAGACGGTCCCTGACCGAGTGTTTGATCTGGCCGATGATTTGGAACTGGTAGATCTGACACCGGAAGAATTGCTGATGCGGCTAAGTGCGGGAAAGATCTATGTTCCTGAACAGGCGCAGCGCGCGATCCAAAGTTTCTTCCAGAAAGGTAATCTGACCGCGCTACGAGAGCTGTCGCTCAGGCAGGCGGCCCGGCGAATTCACACCGATGTCGAATCGGCACGTCGGAGTAAATCCGTCAATCAGCCTTGGGCCACTTCCGAACGGTTGCTCGTATGTGTTGGTCCTAGCCCGACTACGGCACGTGTTATCCGTACAGCCAAGCGAATGGCGGCGGCGCTCGATGCCCCTTGGCTAGCTGTCTCGATTGATCTGACAGGTGAATCGGCCAGCAGCCAGGTGAAACAACGGATCGCACAGCACTTTCGGCAGGCCGAAGGGCTAGGTGCCGAGACGGTCACGCTGCCCGGTCAGGATGTTACCGGCACAATCCTCGAGTACGCCCGATCGCGAAACGTCACCAAAATTCTCATCGGAAAAACGAAGCAGCCTCGGTGGAAGCGCCTCCTGTTCGGATCGGTAGTAGATGAAATACTCGAGCAGAGTGAAGACATTGATGTGTACGTGATTCATGGTGAGGATGCACAGGAACACCTCGCTATTTCAAAACGAAGTGCGGCTCCTACCAAAAAGCTACCCTATGTCATGGCGTCGGTGTTGATTGCTTTGACCGCGTGCCTGGCCTATGCCTTGCAACTGCTCAATTTTTCTGACGCCGAGGCCAACTCGGTGATGCTATTCCTCGCGGCAGTGGCCTGGGCCGCAGCCCGGTATGGCCGTGGCCCAGCGATTCTGGCTAGTGTGCTGGCGGTGCTGGTGTTTGACTTTTTTTTCGTCCCACCATTTCATACGTTTGCCGTGTCCGATGCGCAGTACGTGGTCACATTTGCGGTGATGTTGATCATAGGTATTGTCATTAGCACGCTGACCTCGCGCCTGAGGGCACAGGTCGAAAGTACTCGCCTGCGCGAGAGCCGAACCGCCGCACTCTACGAGTTAGGGAAGAAACTTAGCTCATTGTACGGCAATGTTTTTCTCGCTAGCGCGGCCGGTGTGCAAATTGCCGAGATGCTAAGTGCCGAAGTGGCCATTTACTTGCAGCAGTCATCAGAAACAGCGGAGGTCGTTTATGGTCAGAACTCCGTCATTGCTAAACACGCAGTGAGCCTGCCGGTTGCTCAGTGGGTTATCCAGCATGACCAGATCGCCGGGGCAGGAACCAACACTCTGCCAAATGCGATCGCGCTGTTTCTCCCCTTGATCGGGTCGCAACGGACGCATGGAGCTATTGCCATTCGTGCTACAGACGCCCAACGCCTGCTGGAACCGGATGTACGTCGCCTGTTAGAAGCGTGCGCCAGTCAACTGGCATTGGCATTGGAACGAGATCAACTAGCCATTGATGCAGCGGAAGCCCGTATTCAGGCCGAGACAGAACAAGTTCGCAGTAGTCTGCTGAGCAGCGTCTCGCACGACCTAAAGACTCCACTCGCCGCAATTGCAGGTGCCAGCAGCAGCCTGCTGGAAAGTACGTCGCACAGCGAGAACACGCGCCGCCAGCTTCTCGAATCGATCTCGGACGAAGCTGTGCGACTCAATCGACTGCTCGAAAACATTCTGCAGATGTCGAAACTGGATGCCGGTGCCGCTGCGCCGAACAGGCAGTGGCATGTACTGGAGGAAATCGTCGGTTCTGCCTTGCATCGGACTACTCGCGCACTTGCAAGCCATCAAGTATCCGTGAACATGCCCGCAGACCTTCCGTTGGTTTTCGTAGATGGGCTTCTCATCGAGCAGGCCTTTGTTAACCTACTGGAGAATGCCGCACTCTACACCCCGCCAGGATCACAGGTCGCGATCAGCGCCAGCGTCGACGGTCAGTCCCTGCGGATCAGCATCGTAGACAATGGTCCCGGGCTGCCTGTCAGTGCGGAGGACCGGGTATTTGACAAGTTCTACCGAGCGTTTCCTGCTGCGGATAGCGGTCGAGGGTCAGGGCTAGGCCTGGCCATCTGTCGGGCGATTATTTTTTCTCACGGCAGCAGGATTACCGCTAGCAATCGTCCAGGGGGCGGAGCCGAATTCGTGATTCGCTTACCATTGTCGAAAGACGCACCACAAGTGGTGATAGAATAGAGCAATGCTGTCCACTGATCTCCACATACTAGTCATCGAAGACGAACAACCGATCAGGCGGTTCCCGCGCGCATCGCTTGAGAACGACGGCTATCGTGTCAGTGAGGCGGTTTCGGGCGAAGAAGGTCTGCGAATGGCCGCGAGCCAACCGCCCGATCTCATCCTCCTGGATTTAGGACTGCCAGATCTCGATGGTCAAGAAGTTCTCATGCGGCTGAGAGAATGGTACACGCCGCCGATTATTGTGCTTTCAGCACGCGATCAAGAGCCGCAGAAGATCAAAGCTCTTGACCAAGGTGCAGATGACTACGTGACCAAGCCGTTTAGCGTCGGCGAGTTGTTAGCGCGGATGCGAACGGCCATCCGACACGCAAATCACATCGGCCCAGAGGCGACTTCGATCACGATCGGCGATCTGCGTTTCGACCTGGCCGCCCGACTAATATACCGCAATGAGGATCAGGTTCATTTCACTCCGTTGGAGTACAAACTACTGGTTACGATGCTCAAGCATGCGGGAAAGGTCCTGACACATCGTTTCCTGCTGCGGGAAGTCTGGGGGCCGCAAAATTCTCAGGAGAACCACTACCTGCGCGTATTTGTCGCCAGCCTGCGCCGCAAGCTGGAAGCAGACCCCGCTCGCCCACGGTACATCCTTACTGAGCAGGGAGTCGGCTATCGGTTTGCAGCGGAGTAAAATTGTCTCGCAATTCCATTGCAACCCGCAATTTACTGCGATGCCGAAATATGCGGGTGCGGGATCGGTGCGTCATTCAACTCCGCCACGGGTTCCTCAAGTTCCGTCCGCAGCGGGTCAGTGGCGCGAGCCAGTGTGGAAAAGAGCTGCGTCAATTGCTGCCGAACCGACGGACACAGACCAGCGTCGCCAAGTTGGATGGCTGCTAGCAATTCAGCCGAGTCAACACCAGGGTTTTTATCCGAACGTGGTTTCATAGTCATGGCCCACGAAGCAAACCTGCAAACGGCGGAGTCTGCGATATCGGACCCTGTCGAGGCGCATGTACGATGGCACTAGTGGTATACTATCGTCGGCACTCGAACTCATCATCAGGCGGAAGCCCGCAAAACCTAATGCATATTTGATTTTCTTTTCTCGCTCTCCGAATCCTGCTGTTAAATATCAAACGCCTTTGCTGACAAACCAACGGGTGTGATAATGTGCGGTCGGTATACCATGCGAACGCCGTTGACTCTGCTGATTGAGCAATTTAATGCGCGACCAGAACTGGTGCAGACTACGTTTCTGCCGCGATACAATATTGCCCCCACCCAGTCGATTCTGGCAGTTCGAGCTGGCTCGGATGAAGAGCGTGTGATCTCGGAACTGCATTGGGGACTAATCCCTGCTTGGTCAAAAGAGCCGCGCGGGACGACCATCAACGCCAGGGCCGAAACCATCGCCGAGAAGCCGATGTTCCGCTCCGCGTTTCGATCACGCCGCTGTTTGATCCTGACCGATGGCTACTACGAATGGGCACGCATCGGTTCAAAAAAACAACCATATCTATTTGAAATAGGCCAGCGACCGTTTGCATTTGCTGGGATCTGGGAATCTTGGCGCGGGGAGGGACAGACCCCTTTGCAATCCTGCGCGATCATCACCACCAGCGCAAACGCCCTGGCTTCTACGATCCACGACCGTATGCCGGTCATCCTTCATCCGACCGACTATGACGCTTGGCTTGATCCCGGCAACAAGGACGCGGCAGAACTAGCAAGATTACTGGTCCCTTGGGAGTCGGACGATCTGACAATGCGACCGGTCAGCACCTTTGTCAACAATGCCAGAAACGAAGGCCCGCAGTGTGTTGAACCGACGTCGATAGAACAGGGATAGACTCCTGACGCACGGTCGAAAGTTGTCAATTCCACTGGTGGACCGCATACTAAGTACATGTCGCAGCCTGCACCTCCTGACGAAAAGCCCGCCGAATTTGAACTGACCGGCCGTCAACTTGGCGATTATCAGCTATTGCGCCGGCTAGGGCGCGGTGCCATGGCGGAGGTCTATCTAGCCGAGCAAGGTTCGCTGCGGCGGCAGGTTGCCTTAAAAGTATTGCGGCCGGAACTGGCGACCGATCAGAACTACGTTCGCCGGTTCCATCTAGAGGCGCAGGCGGCGGCCTCATTGGTGCATGCCAATATTGTGCAGATCCATGAGGTGGGCTGCATCGACGGCCTGCACTACATCGCACAAGAATATATCCAAGGGCAAAACCTCCGCGAAATGCTGCAACGTCGCGGGCTGCCAGATTTAAAGCTGGCGGTATCGATCATGCGGCAAGTCTGCGCTGCGCTTTCCAAGGCGGCCGATCAAGGAATTGTCCACCGCGATATCAAGCCCGAGAACATCATGATCACCCGGCAGGCCGAGGTGAAAGTTGCCGACTTTGGCTTGGCGCGCGCCGCGGCCAATGGTGATGGCCTGAATCTGACGCAGGCTGGGGTAACCATGGGAACGCCACTTTACATGAGCCCGGAGCAAGTGGAAGGCCGCCCGCTTGACCCGCGCAGCGACTTGTACGCGCTTGGTGTGACCTGTTACCACATGCTGACCGGTCGGCCACCGTTTAATGGCGAGACGGCGCTGGCGGTTGCGATGCAGCACCTGCGAACGCCACCAGAGCGTTTAGAAAATAGTCGGCAAGACCTCCCCACCGGGCTGTGCCGCATTGTGCACCGCATGTTGGCCAAGGAGCCGGCTCAGCGTTATGAACATCCGCGCGAAATAATTCGCGAACTGCGTGCCCTGCAGATCGAAACAGATGTCGACAGCCACGATGAAGTTGTCGATACGGATCACAGCGGTACTTCAGACACGATGAAGGACGATTTTGCCCTGACTCAGGAACTAGCCAGTCTGATGAAGACGCAGACCATGCTGATTCAGGATCGTCGCTGGCCAAAATACTTGTTCGCCGCAGTCGTCGCGTCCGCGCTGGTTGGCGCGGCGGTCGCCTGGTGGACCCGTGAGCCTTTTTTGCTGGCGGAACAAAGCGCCCTACCGGCGATACCGCAAAAGGCAACTGCTGAAGAACAGTACCAATACGCACTGCTGACAGGCAACAACGCTGCCGCTTGGGAAGCCGTCTATGCGCGATTTCCGCAGGATGATAAATGGGGACCGCTGGCCAAAAAGCAACTGGCCTCGATCTATTTGCAGAACGGCCAGTACGATCTGGCACTGAAGCTGTTCGACCAGCTCACGCAAATGAGCAGCAGCGAGACGGCGTACCGTGCCTTTGGAATGGCCGGTCAGTGCATCATCTATGCAATCGATCAAGACAACGAAAAGCTGAACGACACGCTGGACCAATTTGCCGCGCTGACCGACAAGCTACCTGCAAACTCGCGCGATAGTCTGTTGGATCCGCACATGATGGCTCTGATGGATGTCATTCTGCGCAACAAGAAACAAGAGGCGGCCGCCTCGACCATGATGGCGACGGAGAAGCTTTTGGAAATTCTCAGCGGTTCGGGGAACAAACCGTAGCTAGTTTCCCCCACCTCCAGTCATTCCCGCGCAGGCGGGAATCCATGTACGGTTGCGAAACGCACTGCACACACTGTTCGGTTGGAACGATCCATCCGCCTTCTCTACTTTCCACTCTCCCACTTCTACTTTCTAGGGCGAAGCCCTCCGGGCGCAGCCCTTTCCACCCGTTGACAATCGACATTCGATCGGGCACACTAGTCTCTCTTAAGCTTCTAGCTAGCTGATCTACCAGAGCAGTCTGCCAATGGCAAATTACCTTGGAAAAATTGGCTTATGCCCCCATCGTCTAGAGGCCCAGGACGTCGGGTTCTCAGCCCGAAAACCGGGGTTCGAATCCCCGTGGGGGTAATTTCAATGACATATGACTGATGATCAATAACAAATAGGAAATTTGCCAGACGGGGCGGGCTTGGCCGGCAGACGCGACGGATTGATGATTTGTTATCAGTCATTGACTATTTGATATTTGATCGCGAGCGATTGCCTGCCACCGCTTAGGTAGCGTCGGGATACTCCGTGCAAATCAGGCCAATTCTATCGAAGCGCCTTCTGGTTTCTCTGCTTAGCTAAGTCGAAAACACTATTCGCTTTTGCTGTCCCCTGCAATCTGGTAGAACCATTCCAGGCATCTCCATTTCACCGGGCAACGCAATAGGCTGATTGTGAGATTAAGCTTTCAGGAAATCTATAACCGCGCGATCGAATTCGGCCATAACTGGAGGTCCGAAACCAGTGAACGCGCCGAAGCTCAAACGTTTTGGAATGAGTTCTTCAACGTCTTCGGCATTCACCGCCGTTCGGTTGCCAGCTTTGAGCACACTGTCCGGAATCTCGAAGGTGCCTATGACCGCATCGATGTAATCTGGCAAGGCGTACTAATCGGTGAGCATAAGTCTCGTGGGCAAGACTTGGATAAAGCCGCCACGCAGGCGATGGGCTATGTACAGTCCCTGACACGCGCGGGGCGAGATAGCGAAGTTCCGCGTTATATCGTCGTTTCCGACTTCGCCCGAATTGTTCTGCATGACCTGGAGGCGACCGATACACAGTCGGAAAGTATTACCTTTCCGGTTGCCGATTTACACAAGCACACTCGGCGGTTCGACTTTCTCAACGGTATTCAGTCGAGGCCGCCTGACCCAGAAGACTCGATCAACATCAAGGCGGTCGAAGTACTCGGTAAGCTGCACGACGAACTCGAGGCCTCCGGCTACTCCGGCCACCAGCTTGAACGATTCCTGGTCCGGATTCTGTTTTGCGTATTCGCCGACGATACAGGTATTTTTGAGCCAGACACCTTTAAATCCCTAATTGAAGAATCACGCAGCGACGGGCACGACCTTGGCCCGCAACTCGAACGATTCTTTCGTGTGCTCGACACGCCCGAGAACAAACGCGCGGCCAGCTTGCCCGAGACTCTAGTAGGCATTCCTTACGTCAACGGCGAGCTTTTTGCTGAACGCCTGGAATTCGCCAATTTCAACGCGAGTACTCGTGCGGCGCTCCTCGCCGCTTCACGATTTCAATGGGCCAAGATCAGCCCTGCTGTTTTCGGCTCGTTGTTTCAATCGATCATGTCCGGTGAGGAAGGGGCACGCCGTCGTCGGCAGATTGGTGCGCACTACACGTCCGAACGCGACATCCTCAAACTGATTCGCTCTCTGTTCCTGGATGAGTTACGCGCCGAGTTTGAAAAACTTGGACGCAAGAAGGCGGATTTGCGAAAGTTTCACGACAAACTAGCTTCGCTGAAGTTCCTAGACCCGGCTTGTGGTTGCGGCAACTTCCTGGTTGTCGCATATCGTGAGCTTCGCCGGCTTGAACACGAAGTCATTGAGAAGATTTTCCCCGACCATGCGCTCATCGACGTGATCGATGCCGTCCGATTGAACGTCGATCAGATGTTCGGCATCGAGATTGAAGAATGGCCCGCACGGATTGCTGAAGTGGCGATGTGGCTGATCGATCATCAAATGAATCTGGAGGCGAGTCAGAAGTTTGGCAAGCCGCTGATGCGTCTTCCTTTGAAGACATCCGCGAAGATTGAACATGCGAATGCACTACGGATCGACTGGAACGAGGTACTCCCAGCCAGTGAGTGCTCATTTGTGATGGGCAATCCACCGTTTGTTGGCAAGCAATTTATGACGGCTCAGCAGAAAGCGGACGTTGCGTTAGTTGCTGGGAATATCGCAGGGAACGGCGTTCTGGACTACGTAGCCATGTGGTATCTTCGGGCGGCTTGTTTCATTCAGAATTCCGCCATCGAAGTTGCGTTCGTGTCAACTAATTCTATTAGTCAAGGTGAGCAGGTCGCAGTACTATGGGGGCCTCAATCGCTAGGGGGGTACAACGTACAGATTAACTTCGGGTATAGAACTTTTGAGTGGCAGAGCGAGGCCAGAGGCCGAGCGCATGTGCATGTTGTGATTATTGGATTCGGACTAAACAGTCGCGCGAAGAAGTACATCATAGAACAAGACGGAGCCGGGAATGACGTGCCAGCGGAAGCGACTCGCATAAACTCTTATCTCGCTGATGCTGCAAATGTGGTTGTTCCAATGCGAACGAACGCCCTTTGCAGTGTTCCGCCAATCGTTTTCGGCTCTATGCCGAACGAAGCCAAACCCAAGCGCGCCGACTTAGTTCGGCAAGGTTTACCTCAAGCGGAGATAGATGCTCGTTTGAGCGAGCAGTTGCTCTTAGATTCAGACGAAAGAAAAGAGCTTGTTAGAGAATGCCCCGACGCAAGAAAGTGGATTCGTCGGATTTATGGTTCCGAAGAATTCATCAATGGGATCGAACGATGGTGTCTTTGGCTGGTCGACATCTCACCGAGCGAATTGAGAGCGATGCCGGCGATTATGCGGCGGGTCGAACGAGTGAGACAGAATCGTCTGGTCAGCACAAGGCAGACCACCCGCGAGTTGGCGAACACACCTTGGCTTTTTGGTGAAAATCGTCAGCCCGCGTCTCGATACTTATTGATTCCTTCGGTCTCGTCGGAGCATCGTCCGTATATCCCAATGGGTTTCATGGACCCCAAGGTCATTGCGTCAAATCTCGTTCTAGTGGTTCCGAACGCGACGCTCTACCACTTCGGCACCCTCAGCAGCTTGATGCATATGGCCTGGGTCCGGCAGGTATGTGGCCGCCTGGAATCACGCTATCGGTATTCCAATCGATTAGTCTACAACAACTACCCTTGGCCGATTGATCCATCTGACGCCAAAAAACAAGCTGTCGAGGACGCTGCCCAGCGTGTCCTGGACGTTCGTGCGGCCCATCCAAACCAAACACTCGCCGACCTGTACGACCCGTTAGCAATGCCCAAGGACCTGCGCGACGCCCACCGCAAACTCGACCGTGCGGTCGATCGCTGCTATCGTTCGCAGCCTTTTACTTCAGATCGGCAGCGAGTGGAGTACCTCTTTGAACTCTACGAGAAACTCACAGCCCCTCTCATCGCGCCTGACCGCCCAAGCTCATCGCGCCGTCGCAAGAATACCTAGCATCGTGCAAATTGAGCTGTGGCAGCCTGACAGGCTAATAATCCCTCGGTTAGGTAGCCCGTCTCACGTTTGCCGCAGAACCAGGGAAAAAACACCGGCTCGCCCGCCGAAAAACCGTTTTTGCTTGCATTTCTCCCCGCCAATGGCTATTTATAGAAGCTGAGAGTTTAGGTTTTCGACGCGTAAGAATTTGCTCCGCTGCGGCTCGCTATGACGCAGCAAAATTTTGGAGCGGTGTTGTTCTGAAACGGTGCGCCACGGCTCAGAAATATTGATTGAGAGTGTCGAAAACCGATTGCTGCCACACGCCAACTGATTTGTCCTACCTCAAGAGGAATACCGATCTATGACCCGTCCTGCTAATGCTACGCGCCGAGAGTTCCTAAAAAGTACCGGTGCGGCAATCACCATCCCGTACATCATTACTTCTGCCGCGCTAGGTAATGAGGAACGGCCTCCTGCCAGCGACCGGATCGTGATGGGAGGTATCGGTATCGGTAACATGGGAACCGGCGATCAAGGCGACTTTTTGAAACGGCCGGATGTGCAATATGTCGCCGTCAGCGATGTTCGCAGAGGCAATCGCGAGAACGCCAAGAAGCGAGTCGATGAGAAGTATCACAACAGTGACTGCTCGATGTATGAGGATTTTCGCGAACTGCTGGCTCGCGATGACATCGACGCGGTCCATATTGCTACGCCCGATCACTGGCATGCGATCATGG
>JAWXCH010000163.1:0-5601 GCA_034440595.1 Planctomycetota bacterium
CTGGTAAGTACCCACGCCACTACTCAAAGCGACTTCAATATCTGGGCGGCGATCAGCGACCCTCTTCCGGAATCCACTACCGAGACACTAGGTGCCGATCACTACTTCCGGCATCAACTAAAGAGCACCCTCGGTTACCTGAACAAATCCTACGGCGATCCGGCCACGTCGGCGGACGTCGGTGGCAATGCGCAATACGTTGGTTCACCCAAAAAACCATTCCCGCTCATTCGCTGGAACAACCGACCCTTTGCGAATGTGTACGAACTGATGGAAGTGCCGGCCAGTAGTGCGGCACGGTTGGGGATGGAGTTCAGCGTTGGTGCGAATTCGTATGGACCGCTCATAGTGGAACGACATTTCTCCCACCTGCTGAATTTCTTTGAGCCGAATAGCGGTTTCTCGCGCGTGCTAGAGTTGATTCACATTCCGTCGAAGTTTGTCGGTAGCGAGACGATTTTTCACCCGATGACATTCTTCTCTGGCGCTGCGGGAACGGAGTTGTACAAAACGCCGTTTAATTCGATCAGCAGTTTCCGCGAACCCGGTAAAATCAACATCAATACCGTCACCAGTCGGTTGGTTTTCCGTGGTCTGATGCCGCATCTGTCGGCCACTGAGGCGGATAACTTGTTCAACCAATTGGTGGGCAGTCGGCGAGGGACTGCCGGAAGCACTGTAACCATGCTCGACCCAGTGCCAGGCATGCCATCCATTGTGAACGTGCCATTCCGAGCAGCTTCGGAAGCGGACCTCGTGCCCCCTGTTCCAACGATGTCTAGAAAAAGCTCGCAGGTGACTTTGTTGCGCTCGGTCGATGGAACCGAGGATACAGAACCGTTGTTCGCTCAATCACCATCCACGCAGTACGACTACAACAACGGCCAGCGCAACGCCGCGTTCCGCTATCAGGGAATCGAGCGGATATCAAACCTGGTCACCACACGCTCCAACGTCTACGCGGTCTGGGTCACCGTCGGATTCTTTGAAGTGACACCAGGCGTAATCGACGAAGGTCATCCAGACGGATACCGACTGGGTGCCGAACTCGGCAGCGACACGGGGGAGGTAAAACGCCACCGCGGTTTCTACCTGCTGGATCGCTCGATCCCGGTTGGTTTTGATCGAGGTCAGAATCTGAACGTCGACCGCGCGATCATGCTCAAGCGCTTTATTGAGTAGCTTGTGCTACGTGCGAATGTAGGGGCCGTGCAACGCACCGCGCACTCCGTTTGAGGTTGCGCGACCATATCGCCTCAATCAATAATTGGTCGTTTGCTCAACCAAACGTCCGGTGCGTGGAACGTACCCGAAACCAGAAAACGGCTGAGAAATGTTAGCCGCGATGCGCTAGCACCAGCGCGTTGAACATGTAAGGAGTCAGGCTTCGCCGAGGAGGATCGACGCAACATTGCAAAAGCTACGGCACGGGGACCGTGCCTGCTACGTTGACGGATTCTAGCCGCGATGCGACTGCGGAGCGCGTACGCTAGCCCAGCTTAGCCAATACGTCCAGCAGCACGCGCGCGTGTTCAATGCCACCGACATGGTCGATCAGCTTCTTGGCGGCCAGAAGTTGCTCGGCCGTGATGGATCGTGCCGGTTTGGCGCGGACAGCACTGGCTACTTTGCGGCGACCACCGGATTTGGTTTTCGTTTTGATCATGCTGATCATTTGCGGCGAAATATCAACGCCAAAGGCGGCCTTAATCGCGGGACGGATCACGCGTGGCTTAGCACGAGGATGTTCGGCGAGATAGTCTCGAACCAGTTGGGATTTGTTGATCTTTTTCGCTGAACTCTTTGCCATGTAGAGAGACCTTTCTGCAATAAATCAAAGCTGTGAAACTTTTGGTCGGCCAGTAAATGAAGGCTCCCTGCGAAACCAATTCACTGTAATCTACAACCCGGCAGGATACGTGGTAGGGCCAATTCAATACATCGATTGCAAATACTGGCGATCGATGTGCAATGAGTTGGCGGCTTGCGAGGACGCCAAAACCCGATAGTTTTACCGGATTTGACTCCGGCCATAGTATAACAGTAAATGCAAATTTACAAAGCTATTTACTGAGAGGGATTGCACAGAATTGCGAGTTAAAATATTGAGTTCTTCGCCGAGGTAACCCTATCTATCATATAGGAATCGGCTCGCAATAAGATAAGATTTGGCGATTCAATTGACTGAATAGCCACCTATATCATAGCCAAAGAAGGAGTCGGAGATTTTCCAACTCGCGGTCACTAGCGACTGTGTGCGTGACTGCTTGCGGGAGGATTGGCGGCAGGGGCGTCCAATCCGGCGGCCAGCTTTCCAAGTGCTTCGGTTTCGATCTGACGGACACGTTCGCGTGTCAAACCAAGCGACTCGCCGATTTCCTTCAGCGTGCGCGGCTCGTGATCGTCCAGGCCGAACCGCATGCGTAAAACGGTCGCTTCGCGGCTGTCCATCGAGCCCATCATGCCCAAGACTTTGGTCAGGCTGTCATAGTTGAGCAGTTCGTCCTCGGGACTACGTGTGCTTTCGTCCATAACCATCTCGCCCAGCGACCAGCCGGCCTCGGCCTGATCGGTTTGCGGGGTGGAGTTGTAGATACGAATCGCTTTCTTGATGATTGGTAGTTTCTTGCGTTGCAGTCCCAACACGCGAGCGATTTCTTCTGGTGTCGGCGTGCGGCCAAGCTCTTCGGTCAATCGAGCGCTGGCGCGACGCCACTTTGACAGTAGTTCCACCATGTAGGCGGGAATGCGAATCGTCTTGGCGGTATTGATCAGTGCGCGCTTGATGGATTGCTTGATCCAATAGCTGGCATAGGTACTGAAGCGAGTTCCCATCGCCGGATCGAAACCTTCCACGGCGCGAAGCAAACCGAGGTTTCCCTCTTCGATGAGATCCTGCAGGCCCAGTCCCTTGCCGGCGTAACCGCGAGCAATATTTACGACAAGGCGCAAGTTCGCACGGACCATGCGGTCCCGGGCACGGATATCGCCGTTGCCGATCGCGACTGCCAGCTCTTGTTCGTCCTGCCCGGTGAGGAGCGCGGTCTCATTGATTTCGCGCAGGTAGGTCTCCAGGGGAGTCTGAACGGCCGAAGAAGTGCGTCGTCGAGTGGTTGCCATGGAGGGACCGTTGTTGGAGCCGATGTCGGATGCTGACAATGTCTTAAGAAGGCTATCGACCTGCATAGCAGACTTTCTGCACCGACCGGTCTGTCGAGCAAGATGGATCGGATATGCGCGATGTACCATAGGTGCCGAAGTGCGCAAATGCACCGATCAAGCTTAACGCCAGAAAAACCGCTCATTTTTGCGCTGACAACGTCTCGGACGAAGACAATGCATCGGACGCATTTTTGAGCGGCCTGGAACGACTGTGCCGGATGTGCGGTGTGGCAGTTGCGGTCAGTTGGAAGCCCGCGCTGGATTTCAAACGGTCGGCAGATTGCCCCGAAAAATACTCAAGCAGCGATAAAAAAAGCGAAGCCCCGAACTTGCATTCGAGGCTTCGCTTGATATTTAAACTAGGTGGCAAATTTGCCGTGGCAGTTTATTCGCCAGATTCTGGTCCAATGAGCGGGCCGGACTTGCCGACGCCACCCTTAAGCTCTGACGAACCACCACCAGCGACACCGGCGGCCTCTGCCTCCGATTCGTCCTCAGCCCATTCAACGCGCTTGCGAGACAGGCCGATCTTGCGCTCTTCGGTGTCGACACGCAGGATCTTGACCTCGATCTTATCGCCAACCTTGACCACTTCTTCGGGGTTTTCGACCTTGTGATCGGCCAGTTCCGAGATGTGCAACAGACCTTCCAGGCCGTTCTCCAGACCGACAAACACACCAAAGTTGGTGAGCTTGGTGACGGTGCCGGTGACCAATTGGCCGGGCTGGTACTTGGCTGGAATGTCGGTTGCCCAAGGATCTTCTTCCAGTTGCTTCAGACCAAGAGCAATACGGCGGCGTTGTTGATCGACGCTCAGCACCTTGCATTCGACTTGCTGGCCCTTTTCGACCACTTCGCTCGGATGGCTGATCTTGCGAGTCCACGACATATCGCTGACGTGCAGCAGGCCATCGATCCCTTCTTCGATCTCGATGAAGGCACCATAGTTGGTGAGATTGCGAACCGTTCCTGAGACCTGAGCACCAGGTGGATAGCGGTCGGTAACCTTGTCCCAAGGATTTTCTTGAGTCTGCTTCATACCAAGCGAGATCTCTTGCTTCTCCTTGTTGATACCAAGCACCACGACGTTGATTTCGTCGTCGACATGCACCAACTCGTTGGGATGGCTGATGCGCTTGGTCCAGGACATTTCGCTGATATGAACCAAGCCTTCGATCCCTTCCTCAAGCTTCACAAAGGCACCGTAGCTCATCACATTGACGACGGTTCCCTTGATTACGGCACCGACAGGGTACTTGTCGCCGACTTGATCCCACGGGCTGGCCGACTTCTGCTTCAGACCGAGCGCGATCTTTTCGCGCTCGCGGTCGATATGCAGAATTTGCACTTCGATCTCTTGGTCGATGGTGACCATTTCCGAAGGGTGACCAATGCGGCCCCAGCTCATATCGGTGATATGGAGCAGACCGTCGATACCGCCCAGGTCGACGAATGCACCGAATTCGGCGATGTTCTTGACCACACCGTTGCGAAGCTGGCCGACTTCCAGGGTGTCGAGCAGTTCCTTTTTCTTGAACGCACGCTCTTGTTCGATCAGAGCGCGGCGGCTGACGACGATGTTGCGGCGTGCCTCGTCGATTTTCAGCACGATGCACTCGATGGTGCGACCGACGTAGTCTCCGATGTCGGCCGGGCGGCGAATGTCGACCTGGCTAGCTGGCAAGAAGACGTTCACGCCACTGATATCGACCAACAAACCGCCCTTGATCTTGCGAGTGACAATGCCGCTGACCACGTCGTTTTCGTGGACGCTGCGCATGACCTCGTTCCAATCTTCGATCTTGCGAGCTTTGCGCTTGCTCAGCGTGATCATGCCGCGTGTTTCTTCAGCTTGAGCGACGATGTCTTCGACATCTTCGATCAAAACGCGAATCGTCTGACCTGGCTCTGGTGGATCTTCGGTTTCGTCCCACTCGTTGCGAGGGATTTGGCCTTCGCTCTTGTAGCCCACATCAACTAGAACGAACTCATCATCAACGCGAAGAATCTTGCCATCGACCAAGGCATTGACGGCAATGTTTTGCCCTCCCCAGCCTATGTCCTCGGCACTTGTCCCCTCCATTGCGGCTTCGATCTCGCGATCCAAGCTCTCGTCGTCAAGTTCCAGTCCACGAATCAGATTACGATTAACCATAAGTAAGAATTGGTCCGCGTGTACGCTGGCATAAGAAACCGACTGCCCTGCAAACACGGTCTAAAGGTGCTTCCCTCGACCCCGACTTCCGCGCAGGAGGTCTCAGGAAAAGAGTTTAGGGAATCCCGGAATGTACCATTTTTACCGGTATTAGGCAACCGCGAAGGAATGCCGAAATGGCTGTCGGGTGCAGCCTGCGGTTTGCAGGGATGGCTAGATTGTGTAAAAGGTTGCTTGGGAATTTGGTCGCAGGTGGGGCGCACTGGCGAGAAGCGGGATAAATC